>NZ_SZZV01000005.1:0-301844 GCF_009829935.1 Pantoea sp. Seng
TGATTACATCGAAATGTTTTATAACAGTAAGCGTCGGCATGGTTCTAGCGATCAGATGTCACCGACAGAATATGAAACCCAGTATTATCAACGGCTCGGAAGTGTCTAGATTATCCGTGGCGATTCATTGCCTGCTGACAACGACGTACAAAATCGAAATTTTTACGTCGTTATCCTGCCTGTTTATAAACATGCAGCAAGCGGCAACAGTTAGTACTATGCTGTAGGACGTTCATTCCACGCATCGGCATATTGAATGTTGCCATCAACAATGCGCCAGATGATTTTCTCATACTGCAGACTTACGCTTTCCGTATGATTTAGTTTGTCATTACCCGCTAGTTTCACCTTGGCCACGCCGCAGTTAACACCTGTGACTTTTACATTTTCCATCAGTACCGTGTAATAACATACCTCTTGGCCCGCATCGCTAATATTATAGAAGCGAAGTTCAGCGCTTTTTAGCGTCTGTCCGGTTGCTGCAGCTTTATACAAATAAGGCGTGGAGCTATCCACTTCTTTCTCAATCATCATTGATGAATGCTGACGTGTGCCGGTGATTCTACCGTTTGATCCATCTACCGGCAGGTTAATGCCGTGGCTCATGCCGATAATTTCAATGCTGCCTTCACGATCCTGAACATCGACAGACCCTTTTATATCTGCTCCACCATCGTCTTTTAGCCATATATACGGAGGGTTAGCATTTTACTTGCTCCTTGTTTTTTTAATTAACTTCGCGATTGTTAAGTAAACAGCTGTAGTGATGGACATCACGATTGAAAAATCAATGTAGAAATAGGCGTCGTAGAGGGTTTCAATATTGGAATCACCGCTGATAAATACGGCGACCTTTTGGGCGAAATCTTGAGAGATATACGTTTCAGCGCTACCTATCGATCTGCCGACAACAAGCGATAATAGTATAAAGAAAACGCATTTTGCGATTCTACGGGCAAGTATTTGAGCCATTGGCCACGACCTCAATTAATCCTCGGGCCATAAGCGAAGGCTTGCTTGGTACGGATACCATTGCAGTGTTCATAAACGCTGGCGGGTACGTGCATAATCTGCACTGTTAAGAATCAACTTTCCCTGAAGTGCCATTACCTGTCCCGAATTAAAAATCATGTAATAACTGAGGGTTATGTTACATAGGGTGAATTTTTAGGGCCAGTAATAATAATGGTGTGTTTTCAATTTTGCGTAGTCGCCCACACTATATCTTCTTCTGAGGGCCAGATTCGATATGGATACCGATTAATCCTTAATAATGAAAAAAATCGATTAAAAATTTTCGTAGTCGTTTACCTAAAGTGGTAATTAATTCTTCAACTGATAACTCAGGTTGTCAATCTAAAGGGGAATCCTTACATTAACAAATTCCGTCAGGCTTTCCCTACAAGACTTTAATCTAAAAATGATAATAAACAGATAATTCGTAATGTTGTCTTTAGTTATGTGTTTAATTAATAATTTATCGCGTAAGCGCTGTAAGGTACTTATGTTCTGTTGCTTGCTATTCTCAGTAATTTCTTGATTTTCAAATGCATGAGAACAGTAATTCAATTTCTTAAAAACACTTTTAACAATGGACGCGTTATTATGAATAAGCTCATTAAGTTTTCAATTGCCGCTGCGGTAGTGGCTCTGCTGTCTGGATGTACTGGAAGCGTGTACAACAAAGAAAAGAACTGTGATTACGATTATCTGCTTCATCCGGCTGTTTCTATCTCGAAAATTATTGGCGGTTGTGGACCAGTAGATAAATAGTCTGCATTGATGATTAGCGGCCAGTCACGCAGTTAACTGGCCGCAACACCTCTAAAATCCCTGAAGAATCTGAAAGATTAAATTACATCGTGTTGTTTTAAATGGTTTTTATTTAATGTTGAGAGTGTTAATCATAAGGATGGAAAGTTTATTGTTCTTTTATCTTGCAATGTTGCATTAGACATGCGTAAATGAACTTCAGTCTGATATGCAGACAGTTTCAAAGTTAGTTCACAGTTTATCTCTCATCTACGTCAGTGCCGAAAACAAGCCCTTTCTCTTTGAGTTTTATCTCAGTCCTGATTTTTCTCTGCGATTCAGTTTACTCAGCCTCACGGCAAAAAAGAAAAGGTATTAATTATGTTTAATAAAATTCTCGGTACTGTAAAGTGGTTTAATTCTGAAAAAGGTTTCGGTTTTATTACCCCTGAAAATGGCAGCAAAGATGTCTTCGTACATTTCTCTGCTATCACCGGTAGTGATTTCCGCTCCCTTGAAGAGGGTCAGCATGTTGAATTCTCCGTACAAGATGGACCGAAAGGCCCTTCAGCAATCAATGTTACAGGTCTCTAATATTAATTTGTTCACCTATTTTATGAGATGTCCTCAGTGTCAGGGCTCTCAATACCGTAAGTCAGTATTTGATGTCAGCCCCAAAAATCCTCACGGTGCGACCTGCATTTTCTGCAAGTCCTCGATGATTGAGCTTAAAAATATTGCTGCATAAACGCAGGTTTGCACTCCTTTTCGTGTAACGTCCTCACGCTGTATCTGAACGACAACCCCGCGTTATAACTCGAGCTGAATCGGCTCGATATCGCCATTCTGCTGTGCCGGCTGCGCGCAGCAGATTAATACTTCCCCCTCTGCCACACTGGCACTCGGCGCCGTCGGGTAGGTTACCGATCCCTTTAGAATCCGCGTTTTACACGATCCGCAATGTCCTTCACGACAGCTGTATTCCGGGCTAAGACCGCGTGCTTCGGCCAGTTCCAGCAGCGATCCGCTATTTGGTGTCCAGCGCGCCTCTTTGGCTGAATTCATGAACATCACGGGTATGGATTGAGTCGAAATCGGAAGTAAGGTTTTTTCTGTTTGCTGCACATCCATGCGACGCTGCAGCGAGGACGGGCCAAAGGCTTCGGCGTGAATGCGTTTATCGGCGATATTGTAGCTGCGCAGCCCGTCATATAACGCCTGAGTAAATTGCGGCGGGCCACACAGATAAAAGTCGTAGTCGTTAAAGGGCAGCACCTGTGAAAGCAGCGCCATATCGATGCGTCCGGCGACATCGTAATCGAATCCCGGTTCTGCATCTTCTGGCAGGCTTAACACGCGCACCAGTTTGAATGCGCCCTGTGAGACCGCCAGCAACGCATCTAGTTCACGGACAAAAGGGCGTTCCGCTTTGTTGCGCGCGGACTGGAAAAAGTAGGTCGGGCGCATGCGCTGTTTGCGGCGTCCTTCATAAACCAGATGGCGCAGCATCGCCAGCATCGGGGTGATGCCGACGCCCGCCGCCATCAACACCGCTGGGCGTGTCTCTTGCGCATCGATAGTGAAATCACCGGCTGGCGCACGGGTATCAATTCGATCACCAACCCGAAGATGTTCGTGCAGATAGCACGAGACCACGCCATCGCGTTTGACGCTGATGCGATAAAAACCGTCCGACGGCGCAACCGACAGGGTGTAGTGACGAATCAGCGGTTTGTCTGTACCAGGCAACTGCACGCGAATCGGCAAGTGCTGCCCGGCCTGATGCGCCAGCAAACTGGCACCATCATCAGGCATCAGATGAAACGAGCGAATCGATGCGCTCTCATCGACAATCTTCGTCACCCTAAAAGGCCGCCAGCGTCGCGCCAGTTCGCTGGCACGCAGGCGTTCGGCAGCCGATTGCCAGTCACCCGTCATTTCTGATGCCGGTGAGATACCTTCCAGTTCCGTTTCCCAGCGCAAGGCGAGAGCGGCATGACGTCGCATGATGCGGCGCGGGCGGAATGTCCACAACCGTTCGGCGCCCTGGAATGCAGCGATCTCCGGCGAGTCGAGGATTACGCTGGCATCGCCGGTCATTTGCAGCGTATCGCCGCTGTGGTAATCGACAAACAGCAGACCGGCTTTCCCGTTCTGGTGGATGTTGCCGAGCGTGGAGAAGAAGAGGTTGCCGTTAAAATCGGGAATGGTCAGCAGGCCATCTTCATCGACTCTAACAAAGCCGGGTTTGCCGCCGCGATGCGAGGCATCAACCTGATGCTCGGCATAAGTCGCAACGTAAAACGTATCGGCGGTGGCGATGGTGGTGCGGGCTGCCTCATCGAGCTTGCTCAGCTCCTCAACCTCACCGGTAGCCGGCTCATTGGGCGAACGAGCAAAGCGGAAATCGCGCAGCTGAATATAGCGCGGACAGTTGCCGAAACTCTGCTCCACCTGTACCCGAAAGCCACCGCCAATCGCACTCAACATGCCATTCATGCGGTTACGGCGACGGGTGTGCAACTCAATGCCGAGCAGGCCAACCGGATCGCCATCGGTGAACCCGGCTGCAGCCGGATCGCGGGCATCCGGCTGGGCGGCAATATCCAGCGTGGTGGCATTGGGCGAGAAAATAAAACCGGGCTGGCCTTCCAGCAGCGTAACCCAGGCATCGCCTTGCGTATCCACGCTGCCCACCACAATAAACGGCAATTGCGCGTAGAAGTCGCGGTGCTGGTCGGGCATAAAATCGCGAATCACACGCTGACCGACCTCCGCCATGCGTTCGGCCACGCCCGCTTGCTGCTGCAGGGCTATTTCACCTGCATGCCATACCGGAAGTTTCTCGCCCATGATAGTTAACTCACGCGATGCTGCGCAGACCGGCAGCGGTTTGCGGGAAGGGAACAAAGCCCGGCAACGCTTCAATACGGCGTAACAGCGCATTGACCGCCGGATAGCCAGAGAGATCCACATTGCCTTCCGGCGCGCCGATCAGGTAGCTGTACTGAGCGATGTCCGCGATGGTTGGGCGATCGCCGACCAGCCATTCACGTCCTGTCAGATGTTGATCCATCAGCGCCAAAATGGTGTGCGCACGGGCGATCACTTCGTCAGGGTTGAACGGGCGGCCAAAAACGGTAATCAAGCGTGCCGCACAAGGGCCATAAGCCAGTTCGCCTGCCGCCACCGATAACCAGCGCTGTACCTGCGCCGCGCCCAGCGCATCTTCGGGCAGCCACTCACTGCGGCCTGATTTTTTCGCCAGATAAACCAGAATGGCGTTGGAGTCGGAGATATACACGCCGTCATCTTCCAGCACCGGCACCTGGCCGAATGGGTTGATGGCGAGAAACGCCGGGGATTTGTGTTCACCGTTAGCGAGATCAACATCAATCACCTCGTGTGGCAGGTCGAGCAGGGACAGGAACAGACGTGCACGGTGCGCATGACCAGAAAGCGGGAAGTGGTAGAGTTTCATCATCAGTGTCCTTTAGTGGTGGCCGGGATGATCCCGAACCCTGTCTAAAGGTTGGCACAGCCTGTGGCGCGGCAGAATAGCCGGGTTTGCGAAGTCATTATTGCGAAAAATGGAAGAATGGCGGGCAATGCGACTACATGGCGACCCTGCAGAATCGTTAAACCTATTTTGCAGGGCGCGCAGTCATGTGTATCGCTATTGCCGCGCAGGGGTTGGCCGGAAATTATGAAACTACCGCACTCCCTGCTACAGCCTGAGCCTGCTGTTCGCTTTGCTGTTCTTCGCGCTGTTTCAAACGATCCCATACGCGGAAGAACGGATAGTAGATCACCATCGAGATCGCCAGATTAATCACCTGTAACACGGTGCCTGAAATGTGCCCGCCGGTAGCCAGATAACCGCTGACAAATATCGGCGTGGTAAACGGCAGGGCGATGCCAGCTGGCGGGGCAACCAGTCCGGTGGTCATGGCAGCCCATGAGACAATCACCAGCACCACCGGGGTGAGAATAAACGGCAGGAACAGGTACGGGTTCATCACCAGCGGAATGCCAAATACCAATGGCTCGCTGATGTTGAACAGCGCGGCGGGTCCGGCAATCTTACCCAGCTGTTTCATCTGGCGGCTGCGAGAGCGGATCAGCATAAAGATCACCAGACTCAGCAACGCGCCAGTGCCGCCGGGCGCAATCCACAGATCATAAAACTGCTGCGTGAAGATGTGCGGAATCGGCTGGTTATGCTGGAACGCTTCGAGGTTTTCACTCATGTTGGAGAGCCAGACCGGCTGAATAAACACCAGCACAATGGCATCGCCGTGCAATCCCAGCGTCCAGAGAATACCGATCAGCAGCACCGAGAAGATCATGCCCGGCAGAGTGCCGCCAACGTGGTGCATCGGCAATCCAATCACGGTGGCGATCAGGTTGTTGATGTCGCCAAACGGCGAGGCTTCCACTGCCAGACGGATGATCAGCACCACCGCCAGCACGCAGAACCCCGGTACCAGCGCGAGGAAGGATTTTGCCACCGCAGGCGGCACGCCTTCCGGCATCTTAATCACCAGATTGCGGCTGTGGACGAAGCGATAAATCTCCGTCGACATCAGCGCAATCACAATGGCCACGAACAAGCCCTGGCTGCCAATCATCGAGATCGGCAGGACGCCGGTCACCAGCTGTGCGGGCGCATTTTCCACCGGGGCAAATAGCGTCTGCTGCGGAATGGTCATCACAAAAGCCACTAATGCCATGGCGCCGCTGGTGAGCGGATCCAGCGTGCGGTACTTCTCCGCCAGACGATAGGCGATGCCGAAGCTGGAAATCAGCGCCATGATGTCGTAGGTAGCACGAACCGGATAGAGCAGTTTGTTGCGCCAGGTATCGCCAAACAGATCCGCCATCAAATGGCCCCAGGCCGGAATCGGCAGGTAGGCGAAGATCAGAAAGAAACTGCCAATCAGCATAAACGGCATGTTGAGAATGATGCCGTCACGCACCGAGAGCACATGCTTTTGTCCGGCGACTTTCAGCGCTGCAGGCAACACATAACGTTCAATAAGAGTACGGTTGGACACAGGGCCTCCTCAGGCTCAATGGCACAACAAAATGATAATAAGCGGTCCATTTGCACCAACGCCAGCGGCGGATAATTCGCGCCACGAGCGTTGGTGCAGGTGACCTGACATTGCCAGATGCCCTCAATTGCGCAGCGGCACGTTTTATCGGGCATATCTGGAGCCGCATTCTCGCGATTGCACCGCTACGGCGCTATTGAGCCGATGAGAACTGCGGCAACCACGGCTTGTTCAGGGTTAACACTTCGTCCAGCAGGGCTTCTGCTGTCGCGACATCACCCACCAGTGGGCTGCCCAACAGTGCCAGCAAAGCCTGATTACGATCGCCATGTACCGCCGCTTCGATGGTTAAGCGTTCGAAAGCTTTAATCTGCTGTGTCAGGCCGTTCATCAACGGTGGCAACTCGCCAAACATTAACGGGTGCGCGCCCTGAGCATCTACCAGGCAGTTCACTTCCACCACCGCGTCATCGGGCAGGCCTTGAATCGCGCCGTTATTGCGGCAGTTCACCACCAGATTCTTGCCACTGTTGTTGTGAATCGCGCTGATGAGTTCAACCGCCACTTCAGAGTAATAAGCACCGCCGCGGAAACTCAGTTGCTCCGGTTTGTGCGCCAGATGCGGATCGGCATACAGCGCGAACAGCTCCGCTTCAACCTTCATCACTTGCTCAGCGCGGGTGCCTTCATGACCGTTTTTAGCTTTCTCCTGTTCTTCAGCCAGCATCTGCGGCGTCTGCCAGTAATAGCGATGATACGGGCAGGGAATGGCATTCAGCGCCCGCAGAAACTGCGGTGACCACGGCATATCTTTAATATTGTTCATGGTCAGCGACTGGCCATCACACAGTTGGTCAATCACCTGTTTGGTGACATCTTCGCCACGGCAAGTGACCTGATGCACCCACACCAGATGATTGAGCCCGGCAAAGCGCAACTGCACATCATCCCATGGCGCGTCGAGCATACCGGCAATCATATGATGCATATTCACCGGTACGTTACACAGGCCGATGATTTTGGCGTTGCTGTAACGCGATACCGCTTCAGTGACGATCCCGGCGGGATTGGTGAAGTTAATGATAAAGGCATCGGGCGCCAGCTCTTCCACTTTCCGCGCCACGTTCAGCATCACCGGAATGGTGCGCAGGGCTTTGGCAAAACCGCCCACGCCCGTGGTTTCCTGGCCGAGACGACCGTATTTCAGGCCAAGGCGTTCATCAGTTGCGCGCGCCGCCAGCTGGCCGACACGCAGCTGGGTTAGCACGAAACTGGCACCACGGATGGCATCATCCAGCTCAAAGTGCACGCTGACGTTGACCTGCTCTAATCCCTTCTTCTGCAGCATGCGGCGGGTGAGGTCGGCAATAATATTCACTTTCTCCCGACCCGATTCCACATCCACCAGCGCCAGTTCAGTCACCGGCAACTGCGCGTAACGGTTGATGATTCCTTCGACCAGTTCCGGTGAGTAGCTGCTGCCACCACCAATAATTGCCATCTTAAGCATCGGTTCCTCCTGCCGCAGTGCGGCGGTAGAGTTCAATGATTTCGCCCGCCAGATCCTGCACTAGCATGGCGTTCATCAGGTGATCCTGGGCATGTACCAAAATCAGGGTGACGGGCAGTTTGCCGCTGCCTTCATCGAGACTGATCAATGCCGTCTGCTGCTGATGCGCGCCATTGACGCTCTCTTTCGCCGCCATGAGCTGTTGCTCGGCAGCAGCAAACTGGCCCTCGCGCGCCAATCGCAGGGCGCTCAGTGCTGCACTGCGAGCGGCACCGGCCTGTACCAGCAGCAGCATGATCTGTTCTTCAAACTCGATAACCACTTCTTCGGACATGCAGAATCCCCCACAGCACAAGGCCGTGTTTATTTTGGTCAGTTTGGGTAAAACGGAGGTATTACGAGGTGTGCAACGCCAGGGCGGTATCCAGCACCTGTTCGCCACGCATCATGCCGTAATCCATCATGTCGATGACGGCGACCGCTTTGCCTTGTGGCTCGGCGATGGCAGTCAGTCGGGCGGCTTCAAACTTTACTTGCGGGCCGAGCAGCACCACGTCGGCATCCGGCAGGATGCGTTCGAATTCCGCCACCGGCACCGCTTTGATATCAATTGTCAGTCCGCGCCCCTGAGCGGCGCTCTGCATTTTGTTGACCAGCATGCTGGTGGACATCCCTGCAGCACAGCAAAGTACGATACGCATATGATTTCCTCCTGTGATTTGTCGGGGCCATTAAAGACCCGTGTTGAAGACGGTGTAAATACCCTCCGGACAGATGGTTTTCTGATGAATGAATAATTAACGATTTAAAATTAATGAGTTATGCTCTGATTGCTTGTGAAAATATTTTTCATGACTGTGATCGGTGCTGTAATTTATCGTTAACATAAGCGGTTTTTAACGCTGGTAGTGGTGGAATTGCTGAAAAAAAACTCACACTGAAAAATATTTTCATGCATGATGAGTGTTCGCAACGAGAGTATGTGGTGAGCGGATGGATATTGTCTGGCAACTGCGGCAGCAATCGGCACGCGCGGATGCGCCGGAATCTAAGCTGGCGCGTTTTATTCTGGAAAATTTGCACGTCAGCACGCAGGCGACAATGGAAAGTCTGGCAACGCAGGCAGGGGTGAGTCCTGAAGTCCTGCGCCGCTTTGCGGTATCGGCAGGCTGTCGCGATCTGGATGATTTCCTGCATCAGGTGCGCAAAGCAGGACAGCAGGAAGGGGCATTTCTCGATGTCATCCGGCAGCGCCAGTCATCGCTGAGCCAGCAGGAAAACCGTGTGGCGCTGGCAATTCTTAACGATATCGCGTTTGCCGCCTCGGCCACCATCGAGCAATTAGCCGGACGCGCCGAAGTCAGTGCGGCCACCATTACCCGCTTTGCCCGTTCTGTGGGTTGTGAAGATATTCGCGAATTGCGTATGCGATTGGCCAGGGCCAGTTCGGTGCCTTCAACCCCAACCGCCCAGGGTATTCCGCAGCTGGAGGCGATTCATCAGGCGCTAGCCCAGCAGTGGACACTGGCTGAAACCGAGACCTGGGAGCGGGCGGCGCGAATGCTAGTTAAAGCTCGCAGCGTGCTGTTAATTGGTGCGGCAGGGCAGACCACGCCACTGGTGGCTGAAGTACACCAACGATTAACGGCGACAGGTCTGGCGCTGGCATGGATTCAGGACGATAACCTGTTGCGTATGACGTTAAGCCGATTGCAGCCGGATGATTTACTGCTGATCCTCGCGCCGGATGCGGTGAACAGCAGCGTGCTCAGCGCTGTGCATCATGCGCATATCCAAAAAACGCCGGTGATTGCCATCTGCCCGACTAAGCTGGATCTGGCGAGTCAGGCTGATATTTGGTTACCGTTGCCGGATGAACAGCAGGCGCGCAGCTATGGCATTCTCTGCGCGCTGGATCGGCTGGAAATGGCGCTTAGGTCATTTTAGCGCGTAGATTTCTGATATCAGGGTGCTGCCATCTTGCAGTACCACTTCAACTGGCACACGCTGATAGCCTTCGCCCTCAAACTCATCAAGCATCGACCAGTGTGCGGAAAGGTTATCCGAACTGAAGACAAAGCCGTTAACCTGCGCGCCATCTGCAGAGAGTTCAATACCAGGAAAACCCATCGCTGCGCCCCAGCCCGCTTCACGTAGATTGCCCAGCACGTAACCTTGCTGCCAGCTTCCGCCAATATTTTCCATTATATGCGAATTAGGGCGGCCTGGACCGAGCGTGCCGTAAATGAAGAGACTATGCATTAACTACCTCAGCAATTAGGGAAAGGCATCAAATCTAGCGCGAGAGGTGAGGTTAGCCAATGGAGTGCAACGTCTGCCCGATTAGTGAAAAGTAAAGCAGACGTTACAGGTTTCTGATTTAGAGGTAATTCAACACGAATGTTGCCGTGGCAGTAAATTGTCCGTGTCCAATTCGTTTGTTAAGAATCGCATTAGGTTCCCCCTGCACATAGGCCTGAAATGCCAGCACCATATCGCCAGCCTGCAATTTTTTCGCAGGTGCTGCTATATTAATTCCTATCGTTGAACCGTCAATACTTTCAATTCCGATCGCAACTCCACTGGCAACACTTCCCGGATCGAGGCGCAAAAATCCCGGCAAAGAGGTATTTTCTGTGCCTTGAAAAGTCACTTCAACTTCGTTATAGACACTGATGTCACAGTCTTCTAGATGAATCTTTAATGGTCTGCTGGGTGTGCGAGTATAGCGATACAGAAATTTATCGATCACCTCCTCGAAATCTAGCTTAATTAATTCATCCCCCGGACGTATGAAGCAGGGTGTATCAACAAGCGTCCCACGCATAATAAGATTTTCTGCAGCGAAGGCTCGCGCAGGAAGCATCACTCCAAAGCCCGGTGTGCATAGGATAATTAACAATGTAATGATTCGCTTCATAACTTGCCCTATTGATAATCAGCGATGATGGTCGCCTGAGATGTAAAAGGGCCTGCGGTAGGTAAGGAGGCCGGATTAGCAACAGGGACGACAGTCAAAGTCGGCGGCCGTAACAAGTTGATTGAAATTAATTGATTAATACGTAATGGAGAGCCATTTTGCTCAACCCTGATGCCTAAACCACTTTTATTTGTGACAATAGCCGTATTATCAAAGCTTGCTGCAGTTCCCTGAACGGCTAAACGCACGCTTCCGGTTCCCGAACAAGTTACGGTATACGGTACAGTTTGACGATATTTGTTACCATCGATACCGCGAATAATTACAGTATCGAAGTCTATTTCAATGAGCCCGCCCCTGTTGATTTCACACGGAATAGACTCCACGAGAGTTCCCCTAAAGTTGACATTTATTGCTTTTGCCAATGAAGCAAACATCAATAAACATGTAAATAAAATTATCTGTTTCCTGTTGGGTTTTTTTATCTTATTCATTTATTATTCCTATTGATAATCAACCAGCAGTGTTGACGTTGCAGTGAAGGCGCCACCCGTGACGATACCACTTCTATTTTTAATCAAAACCGCACTCAATGACGGTCTGGCAGGATCGGTAAAATTGTGCCAGCTATTCACTGCCATCTTTGTCCCGTTACTTTTTAATTCAATAGCAAGATTGGCTTTGCTTGTACCCAGTACTGTCGTATCAAAAGAAGCACCGCCTCCTAAAATTTGCATCTTGAGTGCCTTCGAAGTACCCGCTGAACAGTCAAGTACATAGGGTATAGGACGTTCATAAATACGACTGTCAATGCGTGAGACAATAATATCGTTACCAAAATCAATTGGAATATCTCTATTTCCATTGACGATGCAAGGCGGCGCTAAGACTTTGACTTTGACCGTGGCAGTCGTCGAGAATGCCAGTGCGGAGTTAGACAATGTCAGTGGCCAAAAATAAACTGCCATAGCGCACCAGAGCCCCATTGCACGGACTTTATTTCCTGAGTGCAGACTAATCATAATTCAACCTGAAGTTCACATTGGCTGAATAAACGCCTGCGCGCAGTTCGTCACGAGTTCGCTCCGCTGCAATGTAATAGATTACAACGTTATTGGCCGGTGTTAATAACAAGGGTTTTCCTTTTTGCCCAAGGATAACGTTATTACGATGCGCATCTTTTAAGCGCAATCCCATCCCGTCGACGCCCTGTGCTTTGATCAATTGAGGATTCACTAAGTCTTCAACTGCGGTGAAGGTGAAGGAAACCGCGGGTTGACTGGCATTCCATGCAAGATTTCCCCTCGTATCGCGATTCGCAGAGGATGTGCGTAGGCAGTCATGTAAGTAGAGGGCAATAGGGACTAAATTGCCATTGTCACCGGGGCGCTGTAAGTCGGCTGTGGCGACATTGCCTAAAGATACAGATTGGTCGGCAGACCGCATATCCAACCGGCATGCACTTTCGGTCAAAGTACCGTGCGCGCGGATAACGCCGTAATTGCCATCGACCAGACCATCAGTAAATCCTGCCTGTGTGATAGAAGAAAATAACAGTGTGCCAGCCAGGAGCGCTGAGCCTTGCACGTTCCTGATAATCACTGCCGGGCGCGCGGTAAAGACGATTTTTTGCATGAGTTTCTTTCCTGATTATTTAGGTGTTGCGCGCTTACTGGTATCGACATTGCAAACATTGCCGCTGCATTTAAAGGTTAGTGCTGTCTGGCCGCCGTAATCATTGACGTAGACCAATACCGGAGTAGCACCCAATGCCGCTGCGCTGCCACCCAATACAGTCTGGTTTTTAGGCGAAATCATCAATGCATCAAACCCTTTAATGACATCACCCTCTTTTTTGGCGCTGGCACCAATTAGCGTGATGTAATAGGGCGTTGGATTGATCACGGTATATTTATCGCCACTTTTACTTAGGGTTATTTTTTCCTGAAAAGGCAACGCATGCTGTGCCGCTGCTGCCTCTGCTAATGAAGCCGGACGGTAAAATAGTTTGATGCGCGTTTGCAGAGCAATTTGCAAAACATTTGGTTTATCGCTTTTAGGAGGAATCTCTCTCAGATTAAAATAAAACAGTGACTCACGATCCTGAGGTAATTTTTTGAAAGATTCCGCTGAAGTCAGCGCCTGCACTTTTACCTGGCTTTCAGCTTTGGGTTCAATGCGCTGTACCGGTGGCACCACGGTGAGTGGACTGCTGGTATTGAGCTTTTCACCTTGTTCGTCTTCCAGCCAACCTTGCGCTAAATAAGGCAGTTCCGTGTTTTGGTTGCTGACCGTCAAACTGACTGATTTCTCTGAACCAGGAAATATGACCCGCGTTCGGTCGAGTGAAATAGCTGCTGATACCGAATGAGTGATCAGGCTTATAGTGGTTGCCGTAAAGATGAAAGCTATATTTTTTCTGTTCATTATTTTCCTGCAGAGTCAGTTGGTGGATGAATTCTTTTATAACTGCGATATGAGTTCGCATGGAAGTAATATGTTGCTCATCATGTTTGATGGCAGGTTTTTAGGTAGCGATATTTTGCATTGTTCTTCATTATTCCAGCGCACTACCATTGTTTCACCCGAATTAATTCCACTGAGATAGACGTTGCCATCGTCATTTACGATACCGGCTTCCTGATTTTTCATATTTAAAATGGTGGCGCCGAAAGGCGGAGCAGAACCATCGGCCAGGCGTATGACCGCCATCGCTTTCTCACCAGAAATAACGTTGAATGCACGATAGCCGATTGCCCCTTCTGTCAGCGTTCCCTGCACTATGGATTGCGGGGCTTCTACGTTATCTGCCAACTTATCAACATTGATGCGCACACTGTTGCGATAGTAACTGCTGATATCACTCACAACAGCTTTGCCAAATTGGTTGGTGTAAGCGGCATTGCCATAGGCTCCCACTGGCACACCTGCCACGCCACCGGTATCAACCAGCATACGTGTGCCTCCTAAAATATTGGTGCGATGCAATGCGCCGCCCTGCGCAGTGAGTGTGGCACCACCTTGTATGGAAGCGCTCAGAGCACTGTACTGACCCTCGCGATAGCTCGCCGAACTGTTAATCTGCGCGAGAGTGCCATTATGGGTGTAGTAGCCACTGAGATCGGCACCCTGACGTGCAACACCGGTGCTGACTTGATAAGAATCTGACGTGCCGATCCGGCTGTAATAACTCGCACTCTGGCGGTTATCGCCTTTGGAATGGGAGCCGTTGTAACTTACTGTGCCAGACTCACCCCACGGCAATGACAGCGACATATACATGCCGTCATCGTTGGTGTTATTAAATTTATTGCGATAGGCGGTCAGTGACAGGCTGAGATTTCGGAAGCGACCCAGATCGAAAAAGCGTGAGAGTGATAAGTCATAACGATCGTTCGCGGCCTGATTCCAGTAGGTCTGGTGGTTGTAATTCAAATACGCTGTCAGATTCAGCGATTCAAATTGCTGGTTGAGCGAGATGGTGTACATCTCTTTGCTGCGACCAGCACTGATGTCTCCGTCAAGGGAATCCAGATATTCGGCCATTGAGCGATAGCCGCTATCAGAGAAACGGTAACCGGCAAATGTGACCTGACTGCCCGTCTCCTCGAAGCGTTTGGCATAACTCAGGCGATAAGAACCACCACGTTGGACGTCCAGATTAGGCGCTTTGGCCTGCGACATCGTGACATCCGTTGATAGCGCGCCCAGTGACAAAAGGTCACGACCTAATCCCATTGATAGCGCGTTATATTCCTCGCCCCCAATGCCTCCGCCATAAAGCGACCAACCGTTACTGATACCCCAGGAAAACTCTCCGGCAGCGAACAGAGGGCCCTCTACGCGGTGCTTCCAGTCGCTGGGTTTTCCGATGGTTGTTTTGTAACGTATCTGGCCCGGACGGGTAAGATAGGGGATGGTTGCGGTACTCACCTGATATTGCGTGACGCTGCCATCCTGCTCTTCCACACGAACATCAAGATTGCCGGAAACAGCGCTATCAAGATCCTGAATGCGGTAGGGACCGGCCGCGACCTGCACCTCTTTAATGATGCGGCCTTGTTGGCTGATGATGACCTTCGCATTGCTTTTCGCCACACCACTCACTTCCGGGGCGTAGCCGCGCAGGTTCGGTGGCAACATATTGTCGTCGGTGATCAAGCTTAAGCCGGTATAACGGAAGCTGTCGAAAATGGAAGAGCTAAGATAACCTTCGCCCAGACTGAGTTTCGCGCCGATTTTACTCAGGGCGCGATAGGCATAGAAACGGCTCCAATCCCAGCTATGGGTGTCTGCCTCATGATTCTTGCCGCTGCGACGGTCGTAACGCGCCTGCCAATCTGCGCGCAAACGCCATTCCTCGAAATTCGCACCGCTGGTACCGTTGCCTGACAAATTGGTGCCACTTCCTCCACCCGCGCCGTTTTGTTGCAGGGATTGCAGGTTGAGATTGTAATCAAATAGCGCGCCGGAAATCCCCTCTTCCCAACGAGCGGGGGGATCCCAATACGGGCTGCTGTACTCTAAGTAAGCTTGCGGAATACTCACGAACAGCGTCGATTTGCCTAAATCGCCACGCGCCTCCATCCCTGGGATGCTCTCCAGCGCAAGGCATTGTCCATCCCGCCACCATGTGAGTTTGGCTAAAGAGGATTCCTTGATCCCAAATTGCGACAACATTTCGGGTGTCACACAGGCAACCGTTTCATTGGCATCCTGTTCGGAAGGATAGAAATGAATCTGTCTCTCAGAAAGGGGGATCGCATTCAGGTTTATAGAGAGAGAATAAGTTCCGGGTAGAATAAAACCTTTACGTGAAAACTGACTGAGATCGATATTGCTACGATCTTTAAGATCGAGAACATCCGTATTGAACTGCACTTCGTTAGCTGCAATCGATGATGTCAGTTTTCCGATGAATAAGAGTATCCCAATAGCGGTAAGACAAAAGATTGAAGCCACTTGACGCGGAAGGCATAACAGCATGATCGCGAGCCTCATTAATTATAATCTATTCTGAATCGAATCGTTAATTGGTGATCGCCAGCTTGTAATATTTCCTGGTTGCCGACTAAGTTCAGGGTGTATTTAAGGTGCATGTTATCTGCCATGAGATCTCTTTCTGGCAGATGTACGCCCGGTGATGCCACGTTGCCCAAATGGTCACTGATTCTTAAAGCGACACCGCTGGCCATACCTGAGGTTTTAAAATGGCCTTTATCCTCCTCACCATCGAACATGACTTTAAAATTTTTCCAGTCAGGTTTACTGGGGTCTAATCGAGTGAGGGTGCAACCAAATAAGCGAATAGAAAACTCTTTCTTTGGTCCTTGTCCTTCAAGAATGATTTTGCTGACAGGATGATTTCCCATAAAAAGGGTCTGGTCGCGATCGCCGACTTCAATTGCGCAAGGAGTTTCAACTATTGAACCAGTCATATTCACGCGGCCAAATCCTTCAGCGTTTGCAAATGATTTTTTTGTTATTAGCAAAACACCTAAAAGTAAAAAATAGACGGCCGAATATCGTGAGGATAATGACTTAAATAACATTTGCGCACTCCAGAATAGAGGAGAGAAAAAACCTGCGGCAGGCTCGCCGCAGGTTAGTAAGAGTGTTATTGATTAGTTGTAATTCAGTACAAAGTTGGCAGGAACCTGGAACGTACCCGGTACGATTGTGGCTGCTGCACCACCACCTTGAACGCGTGCAGCGAAGGTCAGGGTGTTATTGCCATTGATAACGGTCTGGCCAGTGGACGCGGTGTTCAGTTTAACTTTAACGCCATCACCATCAGTCAGTACGATAGAAGCACCACTGGCATCACCACCGACCAGAGCCAGGCTATCAGTGTCATGTGGAGAGGCTGCTCCGGTAAAGGTGACGCTGACTTTATCTTTCGTTCCTGGTGTAGTGATGACGCAATCTTCCAATTCAATGTGGAAAGGCTTAGGGCTGGAAGAACCGGTGTTGCCATTGGCCGCCAGTGCCACATTAGAAATGGCGCCTAGTGGGACAGTTTGGTCTAAAGAACCCGGTGCAATTGAGCAAGGCGCATCGATAATAGAACCGGTAAAGGTGACTTTACCGGTGCCACCTGCAGCGTAGACAGAGGAAGCGGTAAACAGGCTTAATACAGACAGAGCGATAATACACTTTTTCATTTAATATCTTCCATTTTGGTTTGTATCCATATTTTCTTGTTTTAAGAAATATGCTTTCACTGAGATTTCATCCGGCGTTTGAGCGATGAGTTACGCCTTTGATATGAAGAAATATCAGTATTTACACACTGCTATCAGGTGCTCCTTAAACATGCAAATTCAGATCTGCATGATTTATTTACCTGAGCTTTTGTTTTATTTTTCATTGCGTCGTTGGAAGGTATTATGGGCAGGTGGTCCTTTATTGAAAATAAGATTTATTTTCTGTTGGTGTAGTGAGCGAATGGGGTGTTTGTAAGGGGTGTATTACAAGCGAAGTGATAAGCATTAATGAGAAGAGGTTTCTCATCTTTCTAAATGTGAATGGCCTATTGGTCCAATTGATGAAAACTATAACATCGCGAGCGTGATATTAATGTGAGCAGAGTCGTAAATATTACGAGATCAGTTAAGTATGTTTACTAAAAGATAAAATATCTTCATCTTTAAAATGTTAATAAGACTGCCCACAGCAAACCCCGCGCGGGCAACTTTGTTGTTAACGGCTCAGCACCTGCGCACCAGCATTTTTCTCCAGCCGCCAGACATCAAACAGAGACATCAACACCAATAAAGCCACACCTGCAAATGCGATGTGAATATCATTCTGCTCAATGGTTGCATGATCATGCCACAGCATGGCTCCGCGTAAGAACAGGGCGGCTAGCGCAATGCCGGCGCTCATGCTGAACTGGAAGAAAATACTAAACACCACAGACGCATCACTCATTTTCGCTTGTGGCACATCAGCAAAACCCAAACTGTTGTAGCAGCTGAACTGCAGCGAGCGCGACAAGCCCCCGATAAACAGAATCCCAGCAATCGCAAAGTACCCATGTGAAGGGCTGAGCAGCAAGCAGCCCAGCATTGCGCCCAAGCTGATGACGCCGTTAACCATCAATACCCGCCGGAAGCCAAAGCGTTTCATCAGCCAGGTGGTCGCGGGTTTCATTGCCAGATTGCCGGCAAATACCCACAGCACCATGGCGCCTGCCTGCGCGGCGCTCCAGCCAAATCCAAGCTGAAACAGCAATGGCAACAGAAAAGGGACGGCATTAATGGATGCGCGGAACAGTGATCCCCCGACAACGGCATTTCTGAAAGTATCAATAGTCATGGCACTGAACGGCAACAGCGGTTGCGGATGGCTGAAGCTGTGGCGATAGGCCAGCACACTGCACAACATGCCAAGCAACAGCAATGGAATGCCAAGGCTGAGATGCATTTGTCCTAGCGCTTCCAGGGAGATAATCAGCGCCGTGCAGGCGGTAGCGGTCAGCACAAATCCGCGCACATCAAACGGACGCGGTTGTTCTGCTTTAAACTGGGGCACCAGATAAACGGTGGCAATAATGGCGATAATGCCGAGTGGGATATTGAGCCAGAAGATCCACGGCCAATGTCCGTAAGTCACTATTAAGCCACCGAGCGGTGGACCGAGCACCGGGGCAATCAATCCCGGCCAGGTAATAAAGGCGATGGTTTTCACCATGTCTTTTTTTTCGGTCACACGGAGCACTACCATACGACCGACTGGCACCATCATCGCGCCACCAATGCCCTGCAAAACGCGGCTTAACGTGAACATTGGCAGGGTATCGCTGAGTCCACACAGTATCGACGCAACAGTAAATACCAGAATCGCACAGGCAAACACCGTGCGTGCTCCGTAGCGTTCCGCTAACCAGCCACTCATCGGAATACCCACCGCTACTGCCAGTAAATAAGCACTCACACCCACGTTAAGCGCCACCGGGCTAGCAGCGAAATCGCGCGCCATTTGTGGAATAGCAGTGGTAATGACGGTGGCGTCGAGGTTTTCCATAAAAAAGGTGACTGCAACCAGCAGTGCGAGCAGCAACGTTCTGTTAGCTGGGATGCCATTCTGCGTCATAACGCCATTCCTTTCTCTTCCATGTGAATCAGGATTAGGGAGAGAATAGTTTCGGGCGCAATCGTTTTCTATGCAAGTGTAGCGATAAAAAACCCGGCTGTTGCCGGGCTGTGAGAATAGAGGATAAATGCAGCCTTCATAAAAGCGGCTTCAAGGTAGGTTGATCACGATGGCGCCGCTGCCACTCTTATCTCCGGGCGTAGGGTTAGTTGCACTCAGAGTAGAGGTTACGGTATGGGTTGATATGCCGTTGGGTAGATAAATGGATCCTAAGCCACGGCCATCAAAGGTCAGAGTAGAACTCACTCCGCCGCCCATATTAATTGCGCCCCCCAAACTGGCGATATTGGCTGAGGTTGCGCGGTTACAGTTCACATTGATTGAGACACTGTCTTGTTTTCCATTGACCTTGTCAGCCTGGAGCGTGCCGTGATCGATGTTGGGTGAGCTTGAAAAAGCACAGCTGGTGGGGACGGGAGGGAAAGATACGGGGCGGCAAGAAGTGCCTGGTTGGTTTCGATAAAGGTAACCGAGATTATTTTGGGCTCCACCAATGCATACAGAATAAGGACCTGGACCCAATGGTAATGGAGAAGAAATATTCGCACTGGAGGGATAGGTTCTTAAAAAAGCAGTGTTGGCATTTGACCAAGTGTCAGTGCCGATGCCAGAGGTGCTCAACAATATGCGTGCTGGCCTGGCTTCAGTGCTGTTCACGACCCAAATTCCGAAATCACAATATCGCGTTCCACATCCAATTGCCGCAGTCGAGTTACCGCCCGATGCACTGTAGCTTATGTTTACGGAAAAGGAACCATCAGGGACATTCGCATTGGAAATGGTGATAATTGATCTGGCTTGTAGAGGGATAATATAAATAATTATTGAAAGAAATAGATATGATATTTTCATTTTATCCCAGGTAATAAAGATGGTTGTTTCGATAAAGTAAAATTGAGATGTCTTTTAGTTAGAAGGGTAAGATGCATCCCAGTTGGCTGTTTTTTATTATGGTTAATGAGTGATGATGAGAACATCAGTAGGGGATTTTAAGCTTGTACTTCTTTTCCATTTATTTTGTAATGCAAATCTTACGAATGTTTTAAAGCTCAAGAATGATGTTCTAATCAAAGCATTCCATCTATCAACAATCTTGCCCCTCACCAGCCTTGTGGCCCATTGGCCGAGCGCGAGCGTTTAATGGCAAATGGAAAGAGATCCCGAAGGATCTCTCTGCATCCTCACCCTTACGCCGTCTCAGCCACTTTCGCTTTGGCTTCAATAAACTGCACCACAGCGCGGGTCACATCAGCGGTATTAGCCGTACCACCGATATCCGGCGTCAAAATGCCTTTCTCACACACATATTCGATCCCAGCCATGATCAACGCTGCCGCATTATGTTCGCCCAGATGTTCCAGCATCTGCACCGCTGTCCAGAAGGTCGCAATCGGGTTGGCGATGCCTTTGCCGGTAATATCAAATGCTGAGCCATGAATCGGTTCGAACATCGACGGGAAGCGGCGTTCCGGATCGATGTTAGCGGTCGGAGCCACGCCCAGACTGCCCGCCAGAGCACCGGCCAGATCGGAGAGGATATCGGCGTGCAGGTTGGTGGCAACGATGGTATCCAGCGTCTGCGGATGCAGCGTCATGCGGTGCGTCATCGCATCGACTAGCATCTTGTCCCACTGCACATCCGGGAATTCCAGCGCCACTTCAGCGGCAATCTCATCCCACATCACCATGCCGTGACGCTGGGCGTTGGATTTGGTCACCACGGTCAGCAGTTTGCGCGGACGCGACTGTGCCAGTTTAAAGGCATAACGCATGATGCGGGTGACACCAACGCGCGTGAAGATCGCCACTTCGGTGCCCACTTCTTCCGGCAAGCCACGGTGCGCACGACCGCCGTTGCCTGAGTATTCACCTTCCGAGTTCTCACGCACGATAACCCAATCGAGATCGCCCGGACCGCGATTGCGCAGCGGCGAGGTCACGCCCGGCAGGATCTTAGTTGGACGCACGTTGGCGTACTGGTCGAAGCCCTGGCAAATCGGCAGACGCAGGCCCCACAAGGTGATGTGGTCTGGCACATCCGGTGCACCTACCGCGCCGAAGTAAATCGCATCGAATTTTTTCAGCGTGTTCAGGCCATCTTCGGACATCATCACGCCATGCTGTTTGTAGTAATCCGAACCCCAGTCAAAAGTTTCAATCTCAAACTTCAGTTGTTCATCGTGGCGCGCTACAGCGTGCAACACTTCCACGCCTGCCGAAATCACTTCCGGACCGATACCGTCAGCGGGAATGGCAGCAATTTTGTAATTACGCATGGTTATTTCTCCAGTCAATGAGTATGAGGATGAGGAATCTCTGCCGTTTGCGGCTTATTCGCCCCGGCAGAAAGAATCAGGACCACGAGGGCGGAGAGCGCCAGTAATCCGGCGACAAAGTACAACCCCCAGGTGTAGCTACCGGTTTGCTGACGGATGACACCAATCATCATCGGGCCGACAAAACCGCCGAGGTTGCCTAGGGAGTTTATGGTGGCGATACCCGCTGCCGCTGCCGGGCCACTGAGGAACAGGGTTGGCATGCTCCACAGTGGCGGTTTTGAGGCGCTGATCCCCACGGTGACCAGCGTCAGGGCGATAATCACGGTAAACAGCGTGCTGACGTTACCGGCGTAAATCAGCCCGACTGCGGCCAGTAGACAGGCACCCATCACGTGCCAACTGCGCTCTTTGGTGCGGTCGGAATGACGTGCCCACAGGATCATGGCGATGACGCCGATCACGGCCGGGAAGGCGTTGAGGAAACCGATCTCCAGCGAGGAAGCGCCAAAGCTGCGAATGATTTGCGGTGACCAAATGCCGAGCGTATACAACCCGGCGGAGGTGCCGAAGTAGACCAGCGCCAGAGCCAGCACACGCTTATCGGCCAGCCCGCGCCATGCGCTGCTGTGACTCTGTTTAGTCGCCCGCGCTTGCTCTTCAGCCTGCATGGTGTTCTCCAGCCACGCGCGCTCTTCGTCAGTCAGCCATTTGGCTTTGGCCGGACGGTCGGTGAGGAAGAACAGCACCACCACGCCGAGCACCAGGGCGGGGATGGCTTCCAGCACAAACATCCACTGCCAGCCTGCGTAGCCCAGGAAGCCATGCATTTCCAGCAAGGCAGCGGAAATCGGCGATCCCAGCGCGGTCGAGAGTGGCGCCGCGGCCATGAAAATGGCCGTGACCTGCGCCCGTTTTGCTGCCGGGAACCAGTAGCTGAGATAGAGGATGATGCCGGGGAAGAAACCGGCTTCTGCCACACCGAGCAGGAATCGCAGGGTGTAGAAACTGGTGGTGCCTTGCACGAAGGCCATGCAGCCGGAGACCAATCCCCAGGTGATCATCACACGGGCAATCCAGATACGCGCACCCACTTTATGCAGAATTAAGTTCGAGGGGACTTCAAATAAAAAATAACCGAGGAAAAAGATCCCGGCGCCCAAACCAAATACCGTGGGCGAGAATCCTAAATCCTGATTCATGGTTAACGCGGCAAAACCAATGTTGACGCGATCGAGAAAAGCGATGAAATAGAGCAGCATGATGAAGGGCACAATGCGTAACGTCACTTTACGCATCACCCTTTTTTCGAGGTGAGAGTTCATATTAAAGTGCTCCAGATTGTGTAGGGTAGTGTTATTTTTTTGTCATCGAGTTCAGTATGCAGTTTTGACTTGGCGAATCATTAATCGTGGATTATATAAAGTATTTGAATAATCGAATGGCGAGGAAAATGTGGATATAAATCAACTGCGTTGTTTTGTCACAGTGGGTAAAGAACTCCATTTCGGCCGGGCGGCCCAAAGACTGGAAATGATGCCTGCGTCACTTTCTCGCTTTATCCGAATACTCGAAGAGGACCTGGGCGTGCGCTTATTGAACCGATCAACGCGCAATGTTTCATTAACAGCGGAAGGGGCGATATTTTTTGATGAAGCCAGTAAACTTATTGATCAATTTGATGCCCTGGCGCGTAGATTTAAATCAGGATTAAAAGATGAGCGTCGTACATTACGTATTGGCGCAATTGATAGTGCGGCGCGTGGATTAGTGCCCGCCTTGTTAAACTTATTTGTTCCCCTTTATCCCACCAGTGATATTCATATTATTGAAGATAAGACCATTAATCTGATTCCGAAGTTAAAATCAGGCTGGCTGGATATGATTATAATTCGTGCGCCGCAGGTGATGGATGCATCATTGGCCATCCGTTTTATCACGCGCGAAAGCTGCGTACTGGCAGTGCCGTTGAATCATCCACTGGCCAGCCGATCGCGCGTGGCCGTCGAGGATTTTCAGCATGAAGCGATGATTATTCCCGACCGACGTACCCGACCACACAGTCACGATCTCACCATGAGTTTGTTTAAACTGGCGGGATTAACGCCTCACATCGCGCAGTTTGCTGAAGAGAAGCAGACCATTTTGAGTCTGGTCAGCGCGGGATTGGGCCTGGCGGTGGTGCCAGCATCCTATCGCACCATGAACAGCGACAGCGTCAGCTATATCCCGCTGGAGCTGCCAGAGCAAATAAAGGGCCTGCCGCTGAGTATTGCCTGGCAAAAAGGCAATGAAGATGATTATTTACGTGAGATGCTGCGCCTGTTAAATGACAACAAGCGCGAACTTACGCAAAAACTTTAATTGTGAATTAACTAAACTCCGATTCCGGCGGGCAGTTCTCGCGAATATAAATATTAAACGGCGTATAGCTCCCAGGAGATTTATCGCTTTCCAGCCGATTAAAATGCACCGCAATAATCTCCAGCGCGCGTCGCGCTTCTTCGTGCGGATTCTGATCGATAATCACATCAATCACCCCTTCGCGCAGCATGCGGCGACGTTCAGTGGTGAGTTCATGGGTGATCAACACCATCTGCTGCTCCAGTCCGAGAGATCTTATTGCCTGGGTAATATTGGTGTTACCCGCTGAAACGTTATAAATGCCACGAATATTCGGATTGTTTTGCAATGCGCGGCGTACCACTTCGCCCGCCCGCGTTTGGTCCTCGCCGCTTTCCAGCGTCTCGCTGATGGCAAACTGCGGGAAGCGCTCTCGCAGCACCGAGCGGAATCCCATCTCTCGTTCCTCGTGCCCGATCATGTGCTGCATCCCCAATACCACCAGCACATCACCGCCCTGGCTGCCGCAAAATCGGCCCATTAATTCCCCGGCGGCGCGGCCCATCTGACGGTTGTCCGGCCCTACATAGGCAATGCGCCCGCTGGTTGGAATATCAGTGACCAGTGTCACCACCGGGGTTTTAGTGGATATCTGTCGTAGCGCTTCCGCGACATCAGGATCGTTCGGGCACACCACAATCATCGCGTCATTCACCGAAGCAATCTGATGAATCTGTTTGATGGTGCCCTGTGGTTTAGTCAGGTCGAGATAGTGAATAAAGCAGTTGAGGCGCATATCCGACAGGGTGGCGCCAATATCGGCGAACGCATTGCGCAGCCCGCGATAAAACGGATTATTCGGTGATTGCATCAATACCGCCACGCGCAGCATCGGCAAATAGCCGCGAAACAGTACGCGATCGACATTGAGCTTGTTGGCCCACTCCAGCACTTTGGCTTCCCTGGCGGGCGAGACGCCGCCACGTCGATTCATCACCCTGTCCACGGTACTCAAACTGACGCCCGCTGCTGCAGCGATCTGATCCAACGTGGTTTTCTTGATATCGCTCACATTAACCGTCCATTTTGATGGGAACCCCTCATTGAGTGAATGTTTACCGCCAATTCAGCATTTGATCAAGATTTCAGCACCAATTAATTTCAAAGGGTGATGTGCGTAGAGTTTATTTAAAGATTCAGTGAATTTTTAAGGCTAATAATCAGCGCAGCAACCTGTCTTTATTTAAAGAGTAAAGATAAAAGCGCGTTAATTATTCAGCCAATGCCACCCTTTTTATTTCAGGAGTTAAACATGACGCAATTAACAGGTATTGCGCTGCTCGGTGCTGGCCGCATGGCGAAAGTCCATGCCAGCGCCATTCGCCAGGCGGGCGGGCAAATTGTGGCAGTGTACGATCCGGTTAGCGCAGCCGCTGACGCGATGGCGGCAGAAACCGGTGCCGCGGTGGCATCCAGTGCTGCTGCGGCTATCAACCATCCTCAGGTGGATGCGGTCGTCATCGCCACTTCATCGGATACCCACGTGGAGCTGATCATCGCAGCCTCCCATGCCGGTAAACCGGTGCTGTGTGAAAAGCCGTTAGCCAGCAGCCTGGCGGATGCGCGGCGTTGCATTGAGATCATTGGCAGTGAGGCGGCTCAGCGGGTGTTTCTCGGTTTCAATCGCCGCTTTGACCGTGGGCATGCCTCGGTGCGCCATGCGGTACAGGCCGGTGAGATTGGTCGCCTTGAGCAACTGACCATCACCAGTCGCGATCCCTTCCCGCCACCGCTGGAATACATTCCACGCTCCGGCGGCCTGTTCCGCGACATGATGATCCACGATTTCGATATGGCGCGCGGAATCGTCGGCGAAGAGTTTGTCAGTATCACCGCGCACGGATCGTCGATTATCGATCCCGAAATCGGTCGATTGGGGGATGTGGACACGGCCAGCGTGACGCTACTGGCGGAAGACGGCACGCTCGTCACTATCCTCAACTCCCGCCGCTGCAGCTACGGCTTCGACCAACGCATTGAAGCCTTTGGATCCTCAGGGATGGTGATGTCCGACAACCCGCGCCAGTCAGGCTTTACGCGCTATTCACCCAACGCGCCGGGCTGCTCCGCACCAATTCTGGAATTCTTTATGGAGCGCTACGGGCCCAGCTATGTGGAAGAGATGCGGCTGTTCCTCGAGTGTGCACAGAGCGGCAAACCGATGCCGGTCAATGCATTGGACGGACTGAAAGCCGCACTGCTGGCGGAAGCCGCCACTGAGTCACTCAGACTCGGCAAAACCCTGCACCTCACTGGATTAGATCAGGAGTTCCATCATGCATAACACTGCGGGCCGACATACGAATACCATTGCCATCGTGACTGGTGGCGCACAGGGCGTGGGTTTTGCCATCGCACGTCAACTGGTGTGGGAGGGCTGCACACGATTGATCCTTGCCGGGCGTGATGCAGAGAAGGGCGTGCGTGCCAGTGCCGAACTGGCTGAACTGGGCGCTACCGCGCAGTTTATCGCGCTGGATTTGCAGGATGTGGATGCGTGCCTGGCATTAACCGAGCGGGCGGTCGCAGCCTTTGGCGACGTGAACGTGCTGGTCAATGCTGCTGCACTGGGCGCTCGCGGTACGCTGGTGGATACACCCGTTGAACTCTGGGATCAGATGTTCAATACCAACGCGCGTGCGCCTTTCTTTCTGATGCAGGGCTTTGTGCGCCATCGGCTGGCTCAGGGCGGCGGCGGGGCGATCGTCAATATCCTGTCTCAATGCGCGCACTGTGGACAATCTTATCTGGCACCTTATTCCGCCTCCAAAGGTGCACTCGGCACGCTGACTAAAAACGTGGCCAATGCCTATCGCGGCAACCGTATTCGCTGCAATGCCATTTTGCCCGGCTGGATGGACACGCCTGGCGAGGATCTCACCCAACGAAAATATCACGGCGCGACGGATGGCTGGCTGGAACGTGCCGAGGCGTCACAGCCGATGGGACAGCTTTGTAAGCCGCAGCAGTTGGCAGGCCTTGCCAGTTATCTGCTCAGTCAGGAAGCCGGTGTGATGACCGGTGCATTAATCGATTACGACCAGAATGTTGCCGGTGCCTATCCCGAGTAAGGATGCGCCGATTCTGCCCCCTACAGATCAATACAATAAGGTCAGATTATGCAATTGAAAAAACACCTTACCGCGCTGGCACTGCTGTGCGCGCTACCCGTGAGCGTGATGGCGAAAGACCTCAGCATTGGCGTCAGCATGGATCATTTCGATGATAATTTTCAGACCATCCTGCGCCAGGCGATGGCGAGCAAAATGAAACAACTCGGCGATGTAAAAGGGCAGTTTGAGGATGCAAAAGGGGATTCCGCACAGCAGTTGCAGCAGGTGGAATCCTTTATTGGTCAAGGGGTTGACGCCATCATTGTCACGCCCACCGATACCCAGGCAATGAAACCGATTATCGCACTGGCACAGCGATCTAACGTGCCGCTGGTGTTCGTTAACCGTCGGCCAGAAACACCGTTGAGTGATCGCATGGCCTATGTTGGATCGGATCCACGTCTGGCCGGAAAAATGCAGATGGAAGCACTGGCGAAGAAGATGGGGGATAAAGGCAATGTGATGATCCTGATGGGCAATCTGTCGGGCGAAGATACCCGCGAACGCACCAAAGGGGTCGAAGAGGTCATTGCGCAGCATCCGGGCATGAAGGTGCTGGATAAGCAATCCGCGCTGTTCTTCCGCAAAGAAGCCAATGATGTCACCACCAACTGGCTGCTTACTGGCCAGGATATCAACGCTATCGTTGCTAACAATGATGAGATGGCGATCGGTGCCATTCTGGCGCTGAAGCAGGCGGGGGCGAAAAATGTGCAGGTGGCGGGCATTGATGGCACGCCAGATGCGCTGCAGTTCATCAAGAGCGGAGAGATGAGCCTGACGGTGTTTCAGGACGCCAAAGGGCAGGGCGATGGCGCAGTGCAATCGGCGGTTGCGCTGGTGAAAGGCGAGAAAGTGGCGAAGGATACCTTTATTCCTTATCAACTGATAACCCGGGAAAATTACAGTGAGTTTGCGCAGAATAAGGTGCGCTGAATATTAAGGTGCTGCTTCCGGTGCGCATTAATGCGCACCTTACAATGATTGGTCGCTACCAGTGCGCATCCTACAATCACTGGGCGCTATCAATACGTACTCTACAATGATCGAGCGCAATCAATGCGCATCCTGAAATTATGAGCGCTATTGATGTGCCCCCTTCACTGTAGAGTCGCCTTTAATGGCGACCAACACGCAGTTTTCCCGCAGTGGCTAATTCGCGTAACTCTCTCTATGATGGATTTTTTCCCGGATGATTGTCGGGAACGATCAATGACTTAGGGAAGTAACCACGCGATGACTCCATTAAACGACCTCGATCTGCGTCAGCTGGAAGCCTTCTCGGCGGTAATTTCAGCCGGCAGCGTGACGGCGGCCGCCAAAGCACTAAACCGCTCGCAGCCCGCCGTTTCCCGCCTGATTCAGGAGCTGGAGCAGTCGCTGGGTTATCCGCTGTTTATCCGCAACGGCCCGCGTATTCATCCCTCGGAAGAGGCGCTGCAGCTGCATCAGTATGTGCAGAAAGCACTGCTGTCGCTGCAACAGATCCGACTCCGCGCACAAGAGATCGCCCATCAGCAGCATCGCCCACTCAGTATTGCTGCCACGCCCGCGCTGGCCGCCGGGTTATTGCCGCAGGCACTGGCCGCACTCAATTTACAGAACAAAGTGCAAATCATCAGTGAGTCTGCCGTACAGACGGCACATGCGGTAATTACCGCTGAAGCAGACATCGGTTTGTGCAGCTTGCCGCTGGAGCATCATGCGGTGGAGTTGCACTGGATTGGGCAATCACAGTGCGTAATTGCGCTACCGGAAGAGGATGAACTGGCGGCACACAGTGCGCTTTCGCTGAGCCAGCTTGCTGGCCGCCGTTTGATTGCACCGTGGAGTCCGCAACGCCTGCGTAGTCGTTACGAAAAGGCGCTGAAGAAAGTCAAAGCGCCGCTGCTGGAAACTATCGAAACCAACTCATCGGCAAATATTCTGGGCTGCGTGCGTGCCGGATTGGGCGTGGCGATCCTCGAACCGGTCACCGGCTGGGGCATGCCGCTGGCCGGAGTGGCGATCCGTCCGATTCAGGAAGACATCCCTTACTTCTTTGGCGTGATCACGCCGCAAGGCCGCCAGATTTCCAGCGCTGCGCAGGCACTGGTGGAAGCGCTGGCAGACGCCGCTACTCAGCTGCTGCCAGGGTTTGAACGTCTGCCTGCCAGTGAACATCCGCGCATCATGCGAGTGATAAACCAGGAGTCATAGCGGGGCAATTGAGTTCATCCAACAGCATTAGCGCTTCAATTAGAGATGAAGCGCATCGCTACGCATCTGAACCGAATGCATTAGGCACGCAATAGCCCTATTACGCTACAGCGGCAGGATAAAGTACCGCGGCTTCCTGACTTATCAGGCGCGATGAATCCCTTCATTTTCAACGCTTATAACTTTCTCGGCATAAGATATAAGAAATCCATTGGTCAAATCCTGAGCGAAAATCTTGACTCACATTTAGGGCAAGAGGATTATGCGAAAACTTAGCTCCTATTATGCGTATTGATGATTGTTAGTTACCTATTATGCATTTTATAGATAATTAAAAAGGTAGGATCATCGGCGTGTTTTCATCGTTTTCGCTCGCTCTCAACGCGATCGCTGACACCGGGGAAATCTCTCTATGACGTATGCCGCCAAAGGTCTTGCTGCATTAGAAGCTCAGCTTCAGCAGGATCTGGAATTTCTGGAACTGCCCGCCAAATCCTGGGTACCGGAACGCACCTTCCAGAGTGCGCCGGTCCGTGATGTGGTGGTGATCGGTGCGGGCATGTGCGGTCTGGCGGCACTCGCCAAATTACAGTTCACCGGCATCAGCAATGTGGTGGCTTATGACGCCGCACCCGCTGGGCTGGAGGGACCGTGGATCACTTTTGCGCGTATGGAAACCCTGCGCTCACCAAAAACGCTGCACGGCCCGGCTCTCGGCCTCGCGCAACTGACCTTCCGCGCCTGGTTCACGGCGCAGTGGGGCAAAGAGGCGTGGCAGGCGCTGGACAAAATCCCTAAAGCGCAGTGGATGGATTACCTGATTTGGTACCGCAAGGTGCTGAATCTGCCTGTACAGAACAACGTGCGTGTCACCAGCATTGCACAGGCCGGGGATTTGATTGCGCTGGATCTGGAGGGTGCCGAAACCGAGCGTGTTTACACGCGCCGTTTGGTGCTGGCCACCGGACGTTCAGGCCTCGGTGGCTTCGCCGTGCCGGATTTCCTGCAGGGCATTGATCGCCAGTTCTGGGCACACTCCGCTGATGACATCGATTTCACTGCCTTAAAAGGCAAGCGCATTGCGGTGATTGGTGCAGGAGCCTCGTCGATGGATAACGCGGCCACCGCGCTGGAACAGGGCGCTGCTGCCGTCGATCTGCTGATTCGCCGCAAAGAAATGCCGCGTATCAACAAGATGACCGGCATTGGCAGTCAGGGCGTGGTGCACGGCATGCATCAGTTGCCGGATGCGTGGAAATGGAAATTTGTCGATTACACCGCCGCGACGCAAACGCCACCGCCGCGCTCTTCCACTCTGCGCGTATCACGTCATGAGAACGCGCGCTTCTTCCTCGATTGCGGCATTAACGCCGTTAAACAGGAAGAAAACGGCCTGCTGATTGAAACCACCCAGGGCGCACTGCACTACGACTTTTTGATCGCCGCCACCGGCTTCACCAACGATTTCCACGGCCGCCCGGAGTTTGCTGCCATTGCGCCGCATATTCGCAGCTGGTCTGACGGTCGCTATCAACCTGAGATGGGCAATCCGCGCCACAGCCTGCTGGAAGCGCCGGATCTCGGCGCTTCATTCGAGTTCCGCGAACTGACGCCTGATGCCTGCCCGATGCTGGCACACATCCACTGCTTCAACGATGCCGCCATGCTGACGCACGGCAAAGTCTCCGGCGACATTCCTGCGGTAAGCGCCGGTGCCGATCGCCTGGTGCGCGGTATTACCGCCTCGCTGTTTGCCGAGGACGTCGAGCAGCACTACGCCAACTTACAAGCTTTTGACACCCCTGAATTACAGGGCGATGAATGGGTGGATTCAACCCCGTTACTAAAACAGGAGAACGCGTTGTGAGCGACGCTATTGATCAAGCAGCCGGATTAACACCAGATGAGGCGTTGTATCAGACGCGCCGCCTGCGTCCCGAATTTGTTGAGGGCGCGGAAGCGTGCCGTGTGTCAGTACTCGCGCCGGAAGAGGGTCAGGGTTTACCTGCGGATCTGCGTCTGGCACTGGCGCAGCGTATGGCGGTGTTGAACTACGATGCGCCGCTGCAAAGTGATTACCAGGCGCAGCTGGCGGCGTTAAATCCGTCTGAAGCCTTGCTGGCGCTGGCCTCAGGTTGCGCCGTAGCGGAAGAGCCGCTGGCCACGATTGCGCGCCATGCTGACATGGTCACGCAGCAGCCCATTCAGGCTACCGAACAGCATATTCGCTTGCTGGAGCAGGCCGGTTTGAGCAACCCGCAAATTGTTGCGCTCTCTGAGCTGATCGCCTTTGTTAACTTCCAGACGCGCGTGGCGGCTGGCTTACGTTTGATGAGGTCCGCATGATTCCGTCGGTAAATCTCAAGCCGCTGCACTGGCATCCTTACATCACGCCAGTCGATGTAGAACAGGCGACACCGGCGCAGCTCGATGCGATGAAAGTCACGCCGTCCAACAAGAAGATCTCCGAGTACGTGCGCACGCTGGTGCACGATCCCGAGAGCTACACCGCACGTACCGGGCTGTTCAACGCCATTATGTATGTCGAAGGTGGCCTCGATCGTGCGGATCGTGAGCTGGGCGCATTAGGTGCTTCGATCGTCAACGGTTGCCGCTACTGTGCGGTAGTGCACGCGCGGCGTCATGCGCAGCTGGCCGACAGTGACGCCGTGGTCAGTGCCATCTATTTTGATAGAGCGGATGTATTAGGTGAACGCGATGCGGCGATCTACCGCTTTGCCCGCCGTTTATCGGTTACGCCTTCTGAGGCCACGCCGGAAGATGTGGCGGCACTGCGTGCCGTCGGCATGAACGATCAGGAGATTATCGATCTGATCCACGCCATCGCCATTTTCGGCTGGGCCAACCGTCTGATGCATGTGCTCGGCCATGCTGACCTGAACAAATAAGGGCTGCACCGGATGTTAGAACTCAACAATATTACGCTCTCTTACGGCAGCAATCCGATCCTGAAAGGGGTTGATCTGTCGGTAAAACGCGGCGATGTGGTGTCGATCATCGGGCCAAGCGGCACCGGGAAAACCACGCTGCTGCGCTGCATTAACTATCTGGCGAAGCCGTCAGCCGGGACCATTCAGCTGGATCAGATCCGCATGGATTATCAGTCACCGGATAAAGCGGCGATCCAGGCGATCCGTCTGCGCACCGCCATGGTGTTCCAGCAATTTAACGTGTTCAAAAACATGACAGTGCTGGAAAACGTGATGGATCCGCTGATCGTCATCCAGCGTAAAACCAAACAGCAAGCGCGCGACATCGCCGTGCAGGAGCTGGAGCGTGTGGGTCTGGGTGCCAAGCTCGATCACTATCCGTCGCAGCTGTCTGGCGGCCAGTTACAGCGTACCGGTATCGCCCGTGCTTTGGCGGTGCGTCCTGATGTGATGCTGTTTGATGAACCGACCTCATCGCTCGATCCTGAGCTGGTGGGTGAAGTGCTGAAAGTGATTAAAGACGTGGCGTCATCCGGCATTACCTCGCTGCTGGTGACGCATGAGATGCAGTTCGCGAAAAGCATTTCGAATCGCATCGTGTTTATGGATCAGGGTGTCGTGGCCGCGCAGGGCAGTCCGACAGAGATGTTTGATAATCCAACCCTGCCGCGCCTTGCACAGTTCCTCAGTTCAGAACGAGCATTCTAATAATTAAAGGAATCAAAGACATGCCTGCAATCAAAACCACATTACGTCGCCTGGCCGCGCCTGGCATCATCGCCCTGGCTCTGATCAGCGGTAACAGCTTTGCTGACGCGGTACGCACCATCAAAATCGCCACCGCTGCGGAATCCAAACCGCTGTCATGGGGCGCCATCGGCCACGAACCTGAGGGTTACGAGCCGGACGTGCTGAAAGCCATCAACGCCAAACTGCCACAGTACAAGTTTGTGATGGAAGGCGCGGCGGATATCGCACAGGAAACGGGCCTGGTGACCGGCAAGTACGACATGGCGACCGGCGGTTACTACAAAGCGCCTGCGCGCAGCAAACAGTTCCTGATTCCGGATGCACCGATCGGTGCCAGCCTGATGAAGATTTACAGCCGCAGCGATAGCAATATCAACGGCATGAAAGATCTGGTCGGCAAGAACATCGTGCCAGTGACCGCAGGCGGCGGCGTGTATAAGTTCGTCACCCAGTGGCAGCAGGATAACCCGGACGACAAAATCACCATCAAAGCGTCCAGCGCCGGTGTGCCTTACCCGGATCGCCTCAAAGAAGTGCAGAACGGGAAATACGATGCGCTGATCCTGCCTTCAAACCTCGGTGAGCAGACGGTGATCGACAACCAGAAGCTGGCGATCAAAGCCAGTGAGCCGGTGGTGATCAACAACACCTATGTGCTGATCCACCGCTCTGCCGAAAACCAGGCGCTGAACGATGACGTGAACAAAGCGCTGAAAGAACTGAAAGACGACGGCACGCTGGATAAGCTGGCGCAGAAGTGGTTTGGCGAAGAAGTCACTAAGTACATGAAGTAACAGATTCACTGCGCCCGGTGCTGAGCCGGGCGCATGCTGTCCTTTTTAGCAGGAGTGTTTCACCGTGAATCTATCCTCCATGATTCCAGAACTGCTGTCGGCGCTGCCACTGACGCTCGGCATCATGTTTGTGGCGATGATTGCCGGGTTCTTTCTGGCGCTGATCGCCACCGTTTTTCGCGTGCGCCGTATTCCCGTGATCAGCCAGCTGGCCGATCTCTATGTTTCTTACGCGCGTAGCGTGCCGGTGGTGCTGCAGCTGTTTGTGGCCTTCTACGGCATGCCGCTGATCACCGATAATTTCGGCTTTGGTGACTTTTTTACCGCCAATGTGGCGGCGATGATCGGCCTGAGCCTGTATCACGGCGGTTATCTGTCGGAAGTGATGCGCCCGGCATACCTTGCGGTGGAACGGGGTCAGCACGATGCCACCGACAGCCTTGGCTACAGCTTCCGCCAGAAAATGCTGCGGGTGATTGGCCCGCAGGCGGTGCACTTTGCGCTGCCGGGTTACGGCAATGCGATTATCTATCTGATTCACAACGTGGCGCTGGTGATGTACATCGGTGCGGCAGATGTGATGGCGACCGCGCACCTGATTATGGAACGCGATTACAACCAGTATCAGTTCGGCACCTATCTGGTGTTGGCCGTACTCTATTCACTGCTGTGCGGTGTGGCGTGGCTGGTTATCCGCTTCTTTGAACAACGTCATGCGAAGTACAGCTCTAAGTCTGCACCGCGCGTGAAGTTCACCACCAGCGTCTGAGTCGGGGAGACAAACCATGTTTGATGCTGAGGTTTTGCTGCCGGACTTCTGGAGCATTCTCGATGCGGTACCGGTGACGCTGCTGATGGCGGTCACGGTATTTATCTGTTCGACGCTGTTGGGCGGGTTGTTTGCCTTTATCGAGCATCGCCGCATTCCAGTGCTGCGCCAGCTGGTGATCACTTACAAAATCGCCTTCAAAGGCGTGCCGATGGTGGTGGTGATTTTCCTCGCCTATTACGGCTTGCCACCGGCGCTGCACTTTGTTGCCACGCTGTTTGGCGTCGAGGTGAATGCCCATTCACTGCCAAACTGGGTGATCATCATTGTGGCACTGAGTGCCTGTGTCGCGGCATTCCAGGCCGAAGTGTGGAAAGGCGCGCTGAACTCGTTCGACAGTGGACAATCCGATGCCGCTTTGTCGCTCGGCTACAGCGGTGGACAGCTGTTCCGTCGGGTGATGTTCCCGCAGATTATCGTGGCGGCGATCCCCGATCTGGCGAATGCCTTTATGGTGATTATGAAAGCGCTTTCGCTGGCGTTTGCGATTGAAGTGGTGGATATCTTTGCCCAGGCGCAGTTGACGGCGGCGCTGAATTTCTACTACCTCGAAGCCTTCCTGATTGCGGTGGTGTTCTACATGGTGATTGCGTATCTGGTCACTAAGATCGCCGACAAGATCGAGGCGGCGCTGCGCGTGCGCACCTAGAGATGGCTAAGTTGTGATGAAACGGTAGCCCAGTGTGGCTGCCGTTTTTTTTGGCAAATTTGCGCGATAAATCGTGCTGCTACAGGGCCTGCACGGGTTGGGTAGCGGCGCAATTCATTGCGCTTCATAATGAACACTCCTTGCTATCATTATGCAAGTAACTTGCAAAATGATAGTCACTCTGCAACAGTATGCCGCATAAGATCCTCTGCGGAATACCACCATGAAAAACGAACCGCTTTATCAAATGGCCTGCCCGATTGCGCGCAGCCTTGGCCGTATCGGCGATGGCTGGAGCATGCTGATCATGCGCGATGCGCTGGCCGGTTTTACCCGTTTTGACGAATTCCAGAAAAACAGCGGCGTGGCACCGAACATCCTCTCGCGTCGCCTGAAAGAGCTGGTGGAAGATGGTTTGATGGAAAAGGTGTGTTACAGCACCACGCCGATGCGCTTCGAATATCACCTTACGCCCGCCGGACGTGATTTGCGTGGCGTTATCCTGGCGCTGGCCGAGTGGGGCAGCACCCACTTCTCACCGGAAGGAAGGCAGATGCAGCTGGTGGAAACCGCCACCCAGCGTCCAGTGAAACCGCAGCTGGTCGATAGCGAAAACGGCCAACCGCTCACCAGCGATAAATACCAAATGGTGCCCGGCCCGGCAGCGGCGCCGATCATGCACTATCGCCATGATTATTTGCAGAAAAAACGCGCGGGTGACAGCACGCTGAAATTCTCTCCGCCTGTTACAGAGAAACAGCCATGACCCGCACGCGTAAAAAATCCGCTCTGCTGCTGGCAGTGGCGATCGGCGGTTTAACGGCGGCAGGTTATGGCTACTATTGGTGGCACACCGCGCGCTTTATGCCTTCCACCGACGATGCCTATGTTGGCGCAGATATCAGTGCCATCTCCGCCAAAGTGTCCGGTTACATTCACACGCTGGCGGTGCAGGACAACGCACAGGTGAAAAAGGGCGATCTGCTGGTGCAGTTGGATAACCGTGATTATCTGGCGGCGGTGGATCAGGCAACGGGTGAAGTGGCCGCACAGCAGGCCGCGTTAAGCGATATCGCCGCCACGCGCCAGCTGCAACTCGCCACTATTGCGGGCACGCACGCTTCTCTGCTGGCGGCGCAGGCGGTGACGCTGAAAACCACCTCCGATCAGCGCCGCTACAGTGCGCTGGCCAGCAGCTCCGCGGTCTCACAGCAGATCCGCGATCATGCTCAGGCCGATTACCATCAGGCGATGGCGGAAGAGAGCAAAACCCGTGCCGACAAAACCGTTGCCGAGCGCCAGTTGCAGGTGCTGGATGCCCGTGAGCAGCAGGCCAAAGCCGCCTTAACTCAGGCTCAAGCGGGGCTGGCGATGGCTAAGCTCAATCTTGAATACACTGAAATCCGCGCCCCCTTTGATGGTGTGGTGGGCAACCGTCGCGCCTGGTCAGGTTCTTATGTCAGCAGCGGCACGCAGCTACTGTCGCTGGTGCCGGCGCAAGGGCTGTGGATCGATGCCAACTTCAAAGAGAGCCAGCTGGCCAATATGAAGCCGGGGCAGGTGGCTCGCATCGTCGCGGACGTGTTACCCGGTCGCACCTTTAATGGCCACGTTGGCAGCCTGTCGCCAGCCACCGGTTCACGCTTCAGCATTCTTCCGGCAGAAAATGCCACTGGCAACTTCACCAAAATCGTCCAGCGCGTGCCGGTGCGCATTGTGCTGGACGGCGACGCGGCGGTGCTGGGTCTGTTACGCCCTGGTCTTTCCGTCACGGTGACGGTGGATGAGAGAAGCGCGCGATGAGCAGCGTGGCTGCACCGCTGATGGCACCGGCGGAGATGCCGGTCAGCAAGAAGGTGTTCGCCTTTGCCACCATGTGCATCGGCATGTTTATCGCCTTGCTGGATATCCAGATTGTCTCCGCCTCATTGCGGGATATCGGCGGAGGGCTCTCGGCGGGTGACGACGAAACCGTGTGGGTGCAAACCAGCTACCTGATCGCGGAAATCATCATTATCCCGCTTTCCGGCTGGCTGGCGAGCGTGATGTCTACACGCTGGCTGTTTGCCGTCTCCGCCTGCGGCTTCACGGTAATGAGCTTGCTGTGCGCCTGGGCGTGGAATATTCAGAGCATGATCGCCTTTCGCGCCTTGCAGGGATTGGCGGGCGGCTCGATGATTCCGCTGGTGTTCACTACCGCCTTTGCCTTTTTCCAGGGCAAGCAGCGGGTGATTGCGGCCGCCACCGTGGGTGCGCTGGCCTCATTAGCGCCGACGCTAGGGCCCACGGTCGGCGGTTGGATTACCGATAACTTCAGCTGGCACTGGCTGTTTTACATCAACATCATTCCCGGTATTTACATCGCCATCGCGGTGCCGCTGTTGGTCAGGATCGATTCGCCGAATCCCGAGTTACTGCGCGGTGCGGATTACTTCAGCATTGTTTTGCTGGCGCTATCATTGGGCTGTCTGGAGTACACCCTGGAAGAGGGGCCGCGCTGGGGTTGGTTTGACGATAGCACCATCACCACCACGGGCTGGATCGCATTGCTGTGTGGCGTGCTGTTTATCTTCCGCACGTTAAACCACGCGAAGCCGATCATGGATCTGCGCGCGTTAAAAGATCCAGGGTTTAGCCTCGGCTGTTATTTCTCGTTTATGGCTGGCGTGGGGATCTTCGCCACCATCTATCTCACGCCGCTGTTTCTCAGCCAGGTACGCGGCTTTAGTGCGCTGGAGATCGGGTTAGCGATCTTCTCCACCGGCATCTTTCAGATCCTGTCGATCCCGCTTTATGCCTGGCTGGCGAATCGCGTTGATCTGCGCATTTTGCTGGCGTTTGGCCTGATGAGTTTTGGTGTATCGATGTTTTTCTTTGTGCCGATTACCCATGACTGGGGCGCAAAAGAGCTGCTGTTTCCGCAGGCGTTCCGCGGCATGGCGCAGCAGTTTGCGGTGGCACCCACCGTGACGCTGACGCTCGGCAGCTTGCCACCCGCGCGACTAAAATTAGCCTCAGGACTGTTTAATCTGATGCGTAATCTCGGTGGTGCCATCGGCATTGCGCTGTGCGGCACCGTGCTCAATGACCGCACCAATCTGCACTTCAGCCGCCTGGCCGATCACCTCAACAGCGCCAGTTTGTCGCTCGGCGACTATCTGCAATCGCGCACCGCAGCCCTGATTTTCAACGGATTAAGCCCGGATGCGGCGCACACGGCGGCGCTGCAATCGCTGGCTTCACTCACCCTGCGCGAGGCGCGCACGCAGGCTTTTTCGGACGCATTCTGGCTGATCATGGTCGGATTTTGTATCGCTGCGCTGCTGGTTCCTTTGATGAAAAAGCCCGCAGCTTAAGGAGTTATCGATGAAACGTATTGTGATTACAGGTATGGGGATGGTTTCCCCGCTCGGCTGCGGTACAGAAGCGGTGTGGCAATCACTGCTGGCAGGGAAATCCGGCATCAGCGCCTTACCGGACGAGATGGTGCAGGACATTAGCTGCAAAGTGGCGGGTCAAGTGCCCACGCTGGAACAAGATCCACAGCATGGCTTCGATCCCGAGCGCGTGATCGCGCCAAAAGATCGCAAGAAAATGGATCGCTTTATTGAGTTTGCGCTGGTGGCGGCGCATGAAGCGCTGACGCAAGCCAACTGGTTCCCGCAGGATGAGGCAGATCGCCAGCGCACCGCGACGGTGATTGCTACTGGCATTGGTGGTTTCAACGAGATCGCCAACGCGGTAGAAACCACCGCCAATCGCGGCCCGCGTCGTTTATCGCCGTTTACCATTCCCTCTTTCCTCGCCAATCTGGCGGCAGGGCATGTGTCGATTGCCCACGGTTTTCGCGGCCCGATTGGCGCCCCTGTCACGGCGTGCGCGGCGGGTGCGCAGGCGATTGGCGATGCGGCACGATTGATCCGCAGCGGCGAGGCAGACATCGCGCTGTGCGGCGGCACCGAGGCGGCGATCCATCGCGTCAGTCTGGCGGGCTTTGCGGCTGCGAAAGCGATGTCAGGCGGATTTAACGATCATCCTGAACAGGCATCTCGTCCGTTTGATCGTGACCGCGATGGCTTTGTAATGGGTGAGGGCGCGGGTCTGCTGGTGATTGAATCTCTGGAACATGCACAGGCACGCGGTGCGACACCGCTGGCGGAACTGGTCGGCTATGGCACCAGTGCCGATGCCTACCATCTCACCGCCGGACCGGAAACCGGTGAGGGCGCTCGCCGTGCGATGGAGACTGCGCTGGCGCAGGCGGGCATCACCCCAGCCGAGGTGCAGCATATCAACGCTCATGCCACCTCCACGCCGGTGGGTGACAAAGGCGAGCTGGCGGCCATTCGCACGCTGTTTGCGGACAGCAATGTGGCGATCACCTCGACGAAATCCGCCACCGGGCATCTACTGGGTGCCGCGGGCGGCGTGGAGGCGATCTTCTCGATCCTGGCACTGCGCGATCAAATCGCACCGCCCACGCTCAATCTGCTGCACCCCGATGAAGCTGCCACCGGACTGAACCTGGTGGCGCTGAAACCACAGCCGATGGCGATGCAGTATGTGCTGTCGAACGGGTTTGGTTTTGGAGGCGTGAATGCCAGCCTGCTGTTTAAGGGTTGGGATGAGGTTTTCCGTTAACGTGCTGGGAAGACTGACGGCAATAAAAAAGGCCGCTGTTTACAGCGGCCTGGAGGGCGGGGTGAATTAGCGCTTTTCCAGCGCTTCCCACAGACCCATCAGGTAAGTGGTGCCGAGTGCGCGGTCATACAGACCGTAGCCCGGACGTCCGGTTTCGCCCCAGATAAAGCGGCCATGATCGGAACGAATGTAGCCATCGAAGCCGTTGTCGTGCATCGATTGCAGCACTTTGTACATATCCAGCGAGCCATACTCAGAAGGATGTGCGCACTCGTAGAAATCTTTGTCCTGAATAATCTTGATGTTACGTACGTGCGCAAATGGAATACGTTTGCGGCGTGAGAACTCGGCCAGAATACCGTACACATCATTCTGCGGATCTTCCGCAATCGATCCGGTACACAGCGTGATGCCGTTAGCCTCCGAATCCACCACGTTACAGATCCAGTCGAGGTCTTCGCGATTCTTCACAATGCGTGGCAGACCGAAGATCGAGTACGGTGGATCGTCAGGATGGATCGCCATCTTCACGCCCACTTCTTCACATACCGGGATCACCGCTTTCAGGAAGTAAGCGAGGTTTTCACGCAGCTTGTTGTCGTCAACGTCTTTGTATTGCGCAAACAGATCCTGCACTTTCGCCAGACGCTCTGGCTCCCAGCCTGGCAACGCGAAACCGTTTGAGTTACCCAACACTTCCTGCACCACTTCGTCGAGGCTCTTATCGATGCCTTTCTTCTCGAACGCCATGGTGAGTGAGCCGTCTGGCAGCACGTAGTTCATGTCGGTCTTCATCCAGTCAAATACCGGCATGAAGTTGTAGCAGATCACTTTCACGCCGACTTCAGCGAGGTGACGAATGCTCTGCTTGTAGTTCTCAATATATTGATCGCGGCTCGGCAGGCCGATCTTGATGTCGTCATGAATGTTGACGCTCTCGATCACTTCCACCGTCAGACCGGCGGCATGTACCTGATCAACCAGTGCTTTAATCTTATCTTTCGGCCAGGTTTCCCCGACCGGCACGTCATACAGCGCGCCGACTACGCCACGTACACCCGGCACCTGGCGTATATATTCCAGCGAAACTTTATCTTCTTTGGGACCAAACCAACGCATTGTCAGTTGCATAATCTCATCCACCGTCATCGTGTTGCTGCGATAACTGTTAAACTACCATTCTAGTAAACATGATCACAGCATCGACTAACGAATATCTCTTGATCCGCGTCACAGAACACAATTTCTTCGGAAAAGCAGGCGGTGTGGCGGATTTACGCGGCCTAAATTTAGTTCGGGTGCTAACGCAACGAGAACGGAAAGAAGAGGTACGCCTTTTCCCAGGCGCGTTTTCTACTGCCTTGCAGGAATAAAGAAAGTTTTGTTAGCTGAAATAACCTCAATGCTTCGCCGTTCCCTCTGAGCTTGATGCAATTTTCCGCTACTGATCGGCTTTTCAATTGTTTTATTTATCAGAAACTTCCTGGCAGGCAGAATAACCCTTATTTCCTCTCCGTCAGCCATCATGTCCGAAGAAGCGCTGCGTCAGCAGATTCAGAACCTGAAAAAGCATAATGCGCGCTTAAAGCGCATAGCGCATGACGCGCGAAACAAGCTGAGTGCGGCGCTGGACGGAACCGGTTTATGTTTGTGGCAGCTGGATATTCCCAGCGGCAAGCTGGTGATTTTCAATCGACGCTGGGGTTCGATGCTGGGTTTCCAGCCGAAAGAGACCAAAGCGCAGTTTGAAGTCTGGCGCGAACGCCTGCACCCCGATGACGCCGATGAAGTGCTCAAGGCGTTTTACGATCACATCGAAGGGCGCGCGCCTTACTATGAGGCGCTGCATCGCATGCTGGGTAAGAACGATAAAATTACCTGGGTGCTGGATCGTGGGCGTGTGACCGAGTGGGACGAAGAAGGCAATCCGCTTAAAGTCACCGGCACGCACATCGATATGACCAAAGAGAAGCAGTATGAAGCGCAGCTCTCTTCATTGGCGCATCACGATCCGCTAACCGGTCTGACCAACCGCCACGCGCTGCAAACGCATTTCGCTAAAATGAAAGCGCAGGGGCCGCTGTGCGTGGCATTTATCGATCTCGATAACTTTAAGCATGTTAACGACACGCTCGGCCATCGCAGTGGCGATGAAGTGTTGATTCAGCTCAGCCAGCGCATTCTTGACCAGGTGCCACCGAACGTGGTGGTGGGCCGTTTAGGTGGTGATGAGTTTGTGCTGCTGATGCCGTTCCTGATCGATTTCCCCAAAGTGCGCATCATGATGCAGGCGGTGCTGGATGCCGCGTTGACGCCGTTCGATGTCGATAACGGCCATGCGCAGATTGGTGCTTCGATTGGCGTGGCGACGGTGCAGCCGCACTTTAGTTTTGATGAGGCGCTGACGCGTGCCGATGAAGCGATGTACCAGATTAAGAAGAACGGCAAGCAAGGGTTTGGCCTGGCGGGGTAATCCTTTGCGGTTGCGTAAAAAGACCCGCGCCACCGCCAAAGTCTGTTTCCCCATTTGTAGCAAAGCCCTCTCACCAGGAGAGGGCCATAAACCGCCTTTAACTCAAAACGCGAAGCACGAACAGCCCAGCGCACCCCAGAAGGCATGGTTATCCGACACCGGCACCGAAGACTGGCGTGCCACATCGTGTGAGTGGCTGTGTACCCCACAAGGGCCGCTACACTGGTGCACTTTCGGCATCATCGCCGCACGACCACTGGCTTGCGGTGGCGCGCTACGGTAGTGGCCCGGCACGGTGACCACCGGAGACCACTCTGGCAACACTGGCACCGGTGGCGGTGACAGCGGCGTGAAGCCGCCTGCGGCATACACCACTTCGCCATCGACCAGCGTTAATACCGATTCAATCCCTTTAATCTCCTCTTCCGGCACGCTGAAGAAATCTTTCGACAGCAGCACCAGATCCGCTAACTGACCGACTTTGATTTCCCCTTTTGCATTCTGCTCGCTGGAGAACCAGGCGCTGCCTTTGGTCCACAGCATCAGCGCGGTTTCGCGGTCAATACGGGCATTGTCATCGTACAACTGCATGCCGCCGACGGTGCGGCCAGAAACCAGCCAGTAGAGCGCGGTCCATGGGTTATAGCTGGCGACGCGCGTGGCATCGGTGCCCAAACCGACAGGCACCTCCGCATCCAGCATGCGCGCCACCGGCGGCGTCTGTTTGGCGGCTTCTTTACCGTAGCGATCGACGAAGTACTCCCCCTGGAACGCCATACGATGCTGCACGGCCAGCCCGCCACCCAGCGCTTTAACGCGCTCAATGTTGGCTTCGGTGATGGTCTCGGCGTGGTCAAAGAACCAGTGCAGGCCGTTAAACGGAATATCGCGGTTTACTTTTTCAAACACGTCCAGCATGCGGCAGATCGATTCGTTGTAGGTGGCATGCAGACGGAACGGCCAGCGATGCTCAACCAGATGGCGCACCACGCGCTCCAGCTCATCTTCCATGCCGGGGGCCAGGTCGGGGCGCGGTTCGAGGAAGTCTTCGAAATCGGCCGCCGAGAACACCAGCATCTCGCCCGCTCCATTATGACGCAGGAAATTGGTGCCCTGGCCCGGCTTCAGCATGTCGGTCCACTTCTCGAAATCTTCCAGTTCATGGCCGGGACGCTGGGTAAACAGGTTGTAGGCAATGCGCACCGTCAGCTGCTTTTTGGCGTGCAGTTCCGAAATCACATCGTAATCATCGGGATAGTTCTGGAAGCCGCCGCCCGCATCAATGGCGCTGGTCAGGCCGAGGCGGTTCAGCTCACGCATAAACTGACGTGTGGAGTTAACCTGCTGTTCCAGCGGCAGCTTCGGTCCTTTCGCCAGCGTGGCGTACAGCAGCATGGCGTTAGGGCGCGCAATTAGCATGCCGGTCGGGTTACCGTTGCTGTCACGCTGGATTTCACCGCCCGGTGGGTTCGGCGTGTCTTTGGTGTAACCGACCACGCGCAGCGCAGCGCGGTTCAGCAGGGCACGGTCATACAGGTGCAGGATGAACACTGGCGTATCCGGCGCGGCGGCATTGATCTCATCCAGCGTCGGCATGCGGCGTTCAGCAAACTGGAATTCACTCCAGCCGCCGACGACGCGCACCCACTGCGGTGAAGGGGTGCGCAGCGCCTGTTCACGCAGCATACGCAGCGCATCGGCCAGTGACGGTACGCCTTCCCAGCGCAGTTCAAGGTTGTAGTTAAGGCCACCGCGAATCAGGTGCAGGTGTGAGTCGTTAAGGCCAGGAATACCGGTGTGGCCTTTGGCATCAATAATCTGCGTGTCGCTGCCAGCAAAGCGCATCACTTCCGCTTCGCTGCCTACCGCGAGAAACTTGCCGTCTTTGATCGCCACCGCAGTGGCGAGCGGGTTGGCGCGATCCACGGTATGGAATTTGCCGTTGGTAAAAATCAGTGAGGCCGTTGTCATCATCTCTTCTCCAGTTAGATTACGCGTTGCGGCCAATAAGCCACTGTTTTAAAACACGGGTAACGATCGGCATCCACAAGAACACCACCAGTGCCACCACGCTGGCATCATTCAGTAAGTGGCCCCACAGCGTGCCGTGCGCGGCGGGCAACACCTGATTCCAGAACCACGGCACCAGGTTGGTAGAGGGAAAAATCACCCCCAGCGTCAGTAAGTATTGTTTCCATTTCGCCGGTTTGACCTGGCCTTTTTGCGTCGGGGTAAACCAGAACGCGGCGCCGGGGCGCACTTCAATGTGTTCCGGCAGTGCCAGCATCGCTGGCAGGTTCTGGATTAACGTTTTGCGCTGATCCGATTTCAGCCAGGCGTACAGCTCATCCAATCCGGTAAAACGAATCAGCACGGTGTAAGCATTGTCGCCGTGCACCGGGCGCAGCACGTTGACGCCAAGATGGCCAGGAAAGCTCGCAGCCTGCGGCATGATGGTGTCGAGCCACTGCTCATAATGGGCCTGCTGTTCTGGCAGGATGCTGTGGGTAATCACCAGCGTCACATGGTTGGCTTGTTGTGAGTAATTCATCGTAAGTTCCTGAGTTTCCGCTGGTGAAAGTGCTTGCGTCGTTGAGTAAAAAAATACGAAATGAGAGCGTTTATTGATAACGGATAGATTTTGGGTTGTTGTTCAACAATTTTTGGGGAGGCATGGGGTATGCGTTTAAACCTTGAGGCGCTGCTGATTTTGGACGCGTTGGATCGCCACGGCACCTTTGCCGCTGCGGCTGCGCGCTTGTTTAAAACCGCGTCGGCGTTGAGCTACACCGTGCAGAAGATGGAGAGCGATCTCAAGATCACGCTGTTGGATCGCTCTGGCCATCGCGCCACCTTCACCCCGACCGGGCGTTTGATGCTGGAAAAAGGACGCACCCTGCTGCGCGCGGTGAATGAGTTAGAACAGCAGGCGCGCTACGTCGAAAGCGGCTGGGAAAGCCAGTTGGTGATCAGCGTCGATGCCTCACTGCCGTTTCGCATTCTCACGCCGCTGATTGATCAGTTTTATCAGGAGCACCCGCATACTCAGCTGCAATTCCGTCAGGACGTGCTGGCTGGCTGCTGGGAAGCGCTCAACTATGGCGAAGCGGACATTGTCTTTGGCGCGGTGCAGGAACCCGCCACGCGCAAAGAGATTGTCTGCCAGCCGCTCGGCTGGCTGGATTATGTGTTTGCTGTCGCACCGGAGCATCCTCTCGCTTCCGCACCTGAACCACTGCTGCGCGAGCAGATTCGTCAGTACCGCGCGGTGACAGTGCACGACTCGTCTCGTCACGGTGCAGGTATTGATTTACGCGTGCTGGATGAGCAGAAGACGCTGAGCGTGCATGACTTCCCTGCGAAACTGCAGGCGCAACTGGATGGCTTGGGCTGTGGTTACCTGCCGTTATACCTGGCGAGGCCGCATCTGGAGAGTGGCGCGCTGTTGGCGCGCCAGCTGGATAGCGAATGCCGCCGCGATATGGCGTATCTGGCGTGGAATGAAACCGCGACCGGCAATGCGGCAACCTGGTGGCGTGAGCACCTGCTCACGCTTCCTGGATTGCAGGAGATTTATTCTCCCGCGTAAAGGCTGTTATATCGCAATGTGGTGACTGACCTGCGGGGCTTCTTCACCCTGATGATATTGCAAAACTGCCTGCTGAAGTTCGGCATCGGCGTGCGACACACGCTGGTGCTGACGCATATGCTCCTGCCAGGACTCCACCATAAACCACTCCAGCAATGCTGTCGGATCGTCGGTTTGCTCCATGAGTCCCCACGAATAGGCGCCATCACGGCGGCGAGACTGTGCCAATTTGTGAATCGCCTTTTTGAACGCGGCGCGATCTTCCTGCGGCACGCGGTAGCGAATCTGAATCAACACCGGACCATGACGCACATCGACATCATCGTGCACCACCGGCATGGCCCAATGCTCCGCGGGTTGCAGATCCGCTTCACCCGCAGGCAGTGTCAGACGTTTCAGCAGCACGCCAGTGATCACCAGACCGGCCCCGGCAATCAGCAAAGTGGTGGCCAGCCCCAGTTGCTGCGCGATTAGACCCCACGCCAGACTGCCACCGGCCAATGTGCCGTTAAACACCATCAGATACACCGCCAGACCGCGACCGCGCACCCAATCCGGCAGCACCGCCTGCGCTACGCCGTTCAAGGTGGTCAGTGCAATAATCCAGCCAACGCCCAGCACCAGCATCAACAGCAGCGCCAGCCACTGCGGCGGGCTCATCGCTAATGCCAGCATGACCAGCGCACTCAGCACCGCAGAGAGCAGCAGCAAACCATCGTTACTGAGTTTGCTACGCAGACGCGGCAACAGCAGCGCACCGGCAATCGCACCGCCGCCCACTGCGCCCAGCAGCAAGCCGTAAAAGCCTGCGGTACCGTGCAGCATGGTGCGTGCTACCAGCGGCAGTAGCGCCCAGATGGCACTGGCAAAGGCGAAATACATCGCAGCGCGGAACAGCACGCGGTGCAGTTCACGGCTGGCTTTGACATAACGCAGGCCCGCGCGGAAGGCACCAAAGAAGTGTTCGTTGAGTTCGGTTTTGGCTTTCGCCGGACGTTTCCAGTACACCAGAGCAGCAATAACGAAAAAATAACTCGCCACATCGGCACCGTAGGCCGCCATGGCGCCTAAACTTGCCAGCAGTAAACCGCCAGTGGCAGGCCCGATGGCGCGGGCAATATTGATGCCGAGCGAGTTAAGCGCTACGGCGTTTTTTAGCTCATGACGCGGCACCAGTTCAGGGACAATCGCCTGCCAGGCCGGGCCAAACAGCGCAGCACCAATGCCACCGACAAAGGTCAGGCCGATTAGCCATTCCACGGTGAGCCAGTGATTGTGCGACAGCACCAGCAGAGTGCCGCTGACGCTGGCCATCAGAATCTGCACCACGATCAGCAGACGACGGCGATCGACGATATCAGAGAGCACGCCCGCGGGCAGTGCCAACAGGAACACCGGCAGGGTGGCGGCGGTTTGCATCAACGCCACGGCGGTCGGATTATCGGATAAGCCGGTGACTAACTAGGCGCTGGCGACGTCGCGAATAAAGCTGCCGGTATTACCGAGTACCGAGGCGGTCCAGATCAGGGCGAACAGCCCGTAGGCGAAGGGAGAAAAAGCACCGCCGCGTGGCGGCGTTGGGTTTTGCTGGCTCATCATCGTGTTCCTGTAAATGTGCGATGTATGCACCTTACGAATCCCGCCAGACGCTTGATAGCGGAAAAAATCGGCCAACTTGTTCAGGCTTTTTTGACAGCTTTGCAGGGCAAAAATCTTTGAACAAGTTGTCAAAATCTCTGCTTTAGGTTTTTACAGCAACCGAATGTAGTTTGATTGGCAGACACAACATCACTCACTAAACGGAGCAAAAAACATGAGCACATTCAAAGCAAAAGACGGCGTTAACCTGTATTACAAAGATTGGGGCAAAGGACAGCCCGTGCTGTTCAGCCACGGCTGGCCGCTGGATGCGGATATGTGGGATAGCCAACTGAATTTCCTCGCCGAACGCGGCTATCGTGCGATTGCGTTTGACCGTCGCGGTTTTGGTCGCTCTGAGCAGCCGTGGGAAGGCTACGATTACGATACTTTCGCCGATGATATTCATGCGCTGATTGAGCATCTGCAACTGGATGACATCACGCTGGTGGGCTTCTCAATGGGCGGTGGTGATGTCTCACGTTATATCGGTCGCTACGGTACGGCGAAAGTGAAAGGGCTGGTACTACTGGGCGCGGTGACGCCAATCTTCGGCAAAACCGATGACCATCCGGAAGGTGTTGAAAAAGCAGTATTTGATGGTATCAAAGACGGCTTGCGTAAAGATCGTGCGCAGTTTATCAAAGACTTCGCCACGCCGTTTTATGGTGCCAATGCCGGCCAGACTATTTCAGATGGCGTAATGACGCAGACGCTGAATATCGCGCTGTTGGCCTCACTGAAAGGAACGATCGATTGTGTCACGGCTTTTGCCGAGACCGATTTCCGCGCCGATATCGCCAAAGTGGATGTGCCGACGCTGGTGATCCACGGCAGCAACGACCAGATTGTACCCTTTGAAGCCACCGGTAAGCTGGTACACGAGATGATCGAAGGATCGGAGCTGAAAGTGTATGAAAACGGCCCGCACGGTTTTGCGGTGACGCATCAGGATCAGTTGAACGACGACTTACTGGCGTTCTTGCAGGGAAATAAATAAGCGCAGGTTGCGTAGCGGCGCAATTTATCGCGCGAATCCAGGGCTGCATCGCCGCTTACAGATGCGCAATAAGCCGCTGCGATAATGACCACCAAACAGAAAGGGCGCCTGATGCGCCCTTTCTGTTTTAATCCGCCAGCAGATGCCCGTACATCGACATTAGCCTGCGGGTCACACCGTTGGTCCAGCCAAATCCATCCTGCAGTGGATATTCACCGCCGCCACCCGGACGGGCGCGATCGCCGCTGATGTCATACTTCTCCACCAGCTTGTGATGCAGCGAATAGAAGTTCTTCACCGTGGTCAGCCAGTTAACGGCAATCTCTGTCGCCAGCGTCTCTTCGCCGTAATGATTCAGACCCACTACCGCCATCCATTGTAATGGTGCCCAGCCGTTGGGTTTATCCCACTGTTCACCGCTCTCTACCATCGATGTCACCAGACCGCCCTGCGTCAGCAGCAACTGGCGCAGCGCCACCGCCTGCAGATGCGCTTGCTCCGGCGTGGCCAGGCCGAGGAACAGCGGCACCACAGCCGCTGCCGTGAAGGCACCGAAGCGCTCATCGCGCCAGTTGTAATCACGGTATACGCCTGCGGTGTCATCCCACAGATAACGATGAATCGCCTGCTTACGCGTGTCGGCTTTCTTCTGCCACGCCAGCGCCGTTAGCTCTTCACCTTTGGCGTGTGACAGGGTGGAGATCATCAGCTCCAGTTTGTAGAGAAACGCGTTCAAATCCACTGGAATAAACTGGGTAGTGCGAATACTGGCCAGACGCTGCGGATCGCGCAACCAGCGTGAGGAGTAATCCCAACCCGATGCGGCACCGGCACGCAAATCACGATAGACCTCATTAGCCGGTCGGCTGGATTTGCTGGCAGTTTCCACGTCTTCCATCCACGACTCATCACGCGGGGTGTCGCGGTCATCCCAGTAGCGGTTGAGCAGCGAGCCATCGGGCATGCGCACCACGTGGCGATAAGCCTGATGTGGCATCAGCTCGCCCGCGCCATCCATCCAGAACTGGTACTCTTTCATCAGCTGGTCGAGATAACGTTTGGCACCGCGAATCCCATCCTCTTCAAACAGCTCCACCATCAGGGCAAACACCGGCGGCTGTGAGCGGCTGAGATAATAGGTGCGATTGCCATTGGGCACGTGACCGTAGTTATCGATTAGCCATGCGAAGTTGTCTGCCATATCGCGCAGCAGATCGTCACGCCCGGCATCTGCGAGGCCAAGCATGCTGAAATAGGAGTCCCAGTAATAGGTCTCACCAAAACGCCCGCCTGGCACCACATAAGGTTTTGGCAGCGGCAGCAGCGATGAGTGCGGTAAATGCTGTTGCGGCATTTTGGTTAACACCGGCCACAACTCGTCAATATGTTCCGTCAGCGATTTATCAGGATTGGAAACATAAAAGCTTTCATTCACCTGGGGTAAATAAAAATGGTCGTGCACGAATTTTTCGAGATCGAATTCGGCCGAGCGACGAGTGCGACGATAGCGGATTAATATATCCAGCGGATCATATTTTGGCGCGCAGTCCGGGAATGTTTTTCCATCCGGAAATATGCGCGACATCTGCACGTGCTTGAACAGTTCAAGGTAGCGATCGGCAGGGGTGAGCGCATCTGGTGCGGGCAGACCCTGGATCAGCTCCGGTTCCGGCTCGGAATCCTCCATGCCTTCGCGGATAAATTCGTGAGGATCGTATTGATACCCCAGATCAGCATGGGCTTCGTGTTCCCCGAAAGCTTGATGTTGCTGATTAGTATTAATAGCGGCCTCCTGAAATTGCCTGGTTGCTCAAAGGACAAATTATAGAGCTTTGAATAGCCGAGACAACAATGCGAAATATCTATGAACGTAATAAATCTTGTCGATTGATCCGGCTTTTTAGTGAATTTACAGCGATTACAACAAGCTATATTTCAGGAAATGAAAGCAGTGTTTTAAATGCTGGTTCAAATCAGTGCACAGAATTATCTGTAAATAAGAAAATCGCCATTATTTGGCTTAAATACCGCGTTTGGCTTTGATCATTTGGTGGCATACGAGACGGGAATCAGGCCAGATCGCGCTGGCCTGAACAGGCATTATTTCGCCAGTGTGGCTTTAATCACATCAGCATACGGCGTGGTCGGGCGACCAATCAATTTGCTCAGTGAACGGCTGTCATCGAACAATCCGCCTTGCGCGGCACCGGCATCGGAGTCCGCCAGCAGTTCTGCCAATCCATCCGGCAAACCGGCGCCTTTCAATGCTGCCTCAAACTCAGCAGGCGGCAGGTTGATGTAATCGACTTGCTCGCCAGACTGTTTCGCAATCTCGGCGCTGAACTCGGCCAGCGTGTAGCTCTCATCGCCGGCTAATTCGTACACTTTGCCTGCCTGATCGTCACGGCTGATGACTTCAGCTGCTGCGGCGGCATAGTCCACGCGAGCGGCCGATGAGATGCGGCCTTCACCGACCGCGCCAATAAAGGCGTGATGCGCCAGCGCTGGGGCAATGCTGGCGGCATAGTTTTCGGTGTACCAGCCATTACGCAGCAGGGCATAGGGCACGCCTGAGGCCTTAAGCATCGCTTCTGTGGCGCGATGCTCGACGCCCAGACCTAGCGTGGTGGTGTCCGCATGCAACAGGCTGGTGTAAGCGATAAACTTCACGCCCGCCGCTTTTGCCGCATCAATCACCGCCTGGTGCTGCGCTTCACGCTGGCCGACTTCGCTGGAAGAGATCAGCAGCAGTTTGTCGACGCCGCTGAACGCGCTTTTCAGCGTGTCTGGCTTGCTGTAATCCGCCGCGCGCAACGTCACGCCCAGCGCTTTCAAATCGTCTGCTTTCTCAGGTGACCGCACTGCCGCAATCACTTCGCTGGCAGGCACTTTTTTCAGTAACTCGTTAATCACCAAACGGCCCAGTTGGCCTGTGGCACCGGTAATCGCAATCATGATGTTCTCCTTCAGTTTGAGCTGGAATGAAATCAGCCTAAGGGATAAACTAACTTTTAGTAAGTACTTACAGATTTGTTAGTTTGGAAGAGGCAGCATAAATGTCTGAAAAATTGAGTAATAAATTTATCCGCGGTGAGCTGCTTAACGTCAATTGCCCTTCACGCGACGTGCTCAAGCGCATCACCAGCCGCTGGAGCGTATTGGTATTATTAGCGCTGCGCGAAGAAACGCTGCGTTTTAGCGAGCTGCGCCGGAAGATTGGTGGCGTCAGTGAACGCATGCTGGCGCAAACGCTGCGCTATATGGAAGAAGATGGTTTTATCGAGCGCATTGCCTATGAAGTGGTGCCGCCACATGTGGAGTATCGACTAACGCCGCTCGGACGTGAAGTCGAAGGGCACGTGATTGGCCTGGCCGACTGGCTGGAAAGCAATGTGCATCGCATTGTGAAGGATGCGCAATCCGCCTGAATCGCGAGGTCGGCGCAGAGTGCCGACCCACTCGTTTTTTACCCTGATCACCTTCACATTTTTTCCTGATCTCCCCCTGAATCTCTCGATCCTTCTCACACTTTATGACCAAAAAACAGCGGTTACCCGTAACCCTGCTGGCGCGCTCTCCAGCCTGTATCTACGTTGTATACAATCCGCATCCAACTTGAATTTGATGCGTTACGGGGCCAAAAACACCACGGCCAAAAGGTTAATGCTGTCGTCATGAGGTACGTCATGCCACAGGGACAATCTAAATCGATAACGCTGGATAAGGCGATCAGTGCACGCAGAACGAACGTGCGCTGGCTGGTGGTCGCCGTGCTGTTTTTTGTCACGCTGATTAACTATGCCGACCGCGCCTCGATCTCGCTGGCGGGGCCGGGGATGGCAAAAGATCTCGGACTCAACGCCGTAGACATGGGCGTGATCTTTTCGGCATTCGGCTGGGCCTATGTGCTGTTCCAGTTGCCGGGTGGTTGGCTGCTGGATCGCTATGGCTCGAAACTGATCTACAGCCTGAGCATCTTTTTCTGGTCGCTGTTCACCCTGATGACGGGTCTCGCGGGTTTTGTCACTGGCGCGGCGGCGGTCGTGGTGGTGTTCTGTCTGCGATTTTTAGTCGGTGCGGCGGAGTCACCGTCATTTCCGGCGAACAGTCGCCTGGTGGCGGCCTGGTTCCCGGCTTCTGAGCGCGGCACGGCGGCGGCGATCTTTGCCTCCGCGCAATACGGTGCCACCGTATTTTTTGCCCCGCTGATGGGCTGGTTGGCACATACCTACGGCTGGCACTCGGTGTTTACCGTGCTGGGTCTGATCGGCATCGCCTTCCTGCCGCTATTCCGCAAACTGGTGCACGATCCCTTGTCCCATCCGATGACGAACCAGGCTGAGCTGGATCATATGCAGCAGGGTGGGGCGCTGGTGAATATGGATGGCGATAAGCACAAGCCGCGCCTTAGCTGGCTGAAACAACTACTCAGCAGCCGCATGATGCTGGGCATCTACCTTGCGCAATATTGCTTAAACGCGATTGGCTTCTTTTTCATCACCTGGTTTCCGGTTTACCTGGTGCAGGAAAAGCACATGACCATCATGAAAGCGGGGTTTGTCGCTGCCATTCCGGCAGTATGCGGATTCCTTGGCGGCATTATGGGCGGCTTCCTGTCAGATGTGCTGATTCGTCGCGGGATGTCGCTGTCACTGGCGCGCAAACTGCCGATTGTCTGCGGCATGCTGCTGTGTTGCGTCATGGTGCTGTGTAATTACACCGACTCAGAAACTGCCGTTATCGCGATTATGGCGGCCTCTTTCCTCGGCAAAGGCATCGGCGGCATGGGTTGGACGGTCAACGCTGACAGCGCGCCAAAAGAGATCGCAGGTTTATCCGGCAGCGTGCTTAACACCTTCAGCAATGCGTCGAGCATCACCACGCCGATCATCATCGGCTTCATCCTGCAACTCACCGGATCTTTCAACGGCGTGTTGTGGTTCGTGATCGCGCATGCGGTGGCAGTGATCCTTTTCTATCTGTTCATGGTCGGCAAGATCAAACGTTTTGAACTGCGCGATGTTGGGGAGGAAGCGTAATGGAGAGTCCTGGCTACAAGCCTTCGCTCAGCGAAATAGCGTATCGGCGTATCAAAGAGATGATTTTGTCACTGACGCTGGCACCGGGTAGCTCATTGACAGAGATGGGATTGATTGACCAGTTGGGCATGAGTCGCACGCCAATACGTGAAGCGCTGTATCGCCTGCAGCAGGAACGCTTTGTGGAGTTGACGCCACGCAAAGGCTGGTTCGTCAGCGAAATCAAATTGCAGGATATTCAACAGCTGTTTGTCATTCGTGAGGCACTGGAAGGGATTGCCACGCGGCAGGCGACGCAGCGAACGCCTGATCATGAGCTGGCGGTGATGGCGGATAAGCTGGCCGCGCTGGAGCAAGGTCTGCGTGACGATGAACTGAATGCCACCGATGCCGGTGATGAGATCCATACGCTGATCTTTGCGCACGCCGACAATCCTTATATCAGCAGCATCATGACGCTTTATCTGGATCGTCTTCAGCTGTTTCACGTTATCGCGATGAATCTGCCAGGCCGTAAATGGCAATCCTGGCTCGAGCATTGTCAGATTTTAGCGGCCATGCAATCGCGCGATGCCGATGCGGCCGAACAGGCGATGCGACTACACATCCGCAGTAGCCTGCAAAGTATTCTGGAAGGGCTGATGCAGCAGCCCGGCTTCCCCTCTCCCGGCGTGCGACTCACGCCCTCTCTTTGACAGGAGTTACGATGCGCAAGGCGATTATTTTTGGCGTTGACGGCCTGACCATGCCGCTGCTGCAACGCTATGTGGCACAGGGCGCGCTGCCCCACATTGCCCGCATGTTACAGCAGGGTTCTGCAGCGGAGTTGCTGCCCTTTATCTCGGCATGGGGCGATGTGAACTGGGTGACCTTTCTGACCGGGCAGAGTCCCGGCACCAGCTGGATTGGCCAGGGATTGCCGCCCGACAATCAGCAAAGCCACAACTTGCTGGCAACCCTGCAAGAGGCTGGACAGCGTGCGGCACTGGTGCATTTTCCGGAAAGCGTTAAAGCCGATGGCGACCACTTCAGCTTTGCGCCCTATTGGGGACGTGCTCAGCCGTGGCCGGGCGAGATATTCCGGCCAATGGGACACACCACGCGCCTCAGCGAGCGTTTAGGCCAGGGCGGTGCAAAGCAACAAACGCTGGGCTGGCCACCGAAAAGTGCGCTGGCGTATCACAATAAAGGCGCGTGGCAGGCGCTTGAGGTGAGCGAAGAGGGTTATGTCCTGTGGTTACGCGGCGGGCAGGGTGATGAGCTGGCGTTAACGCTGCAGGTTGAGCAGGGACAGCCCTCCCTGCTGCTCGGTGAACAGCGAGTTGTCCTGCCGATCGGAGAGTGGTCTGCCTGGCTGTCGCTTGCCGCTTATGACATTCCTGGCTGCGTGCGTTTTTACTGCGGTGAATGCGATACGCAGGGCAATATCGAAATTTTGCAAAGCCAGGTAACGCGTGCCGATGCCCTAAGCAGTGATACGCGTTATTTACAGCAACAAACGCCTTTCTTCAGCAAATGGGTGGCAAAAGCGGCACCGCATACCCCTTATCTGGCGGCAACCTGGCAAGAGGGTGATGAGCAGTCACAGTGGCTGGTGGATAGCGCGCTGGAATTAACGCAACGCCAGGGGTTTGCATTGTGGGCCACGGTGCACCGACTGGTGGATGAATCGCACCACAACTGCCTTGGGCAGACCGATCCGGACTCCCCGTTCTTTGATGCACAACAGGCAGAGCAACACGACGCGGTGATGCGGCGCAGTTACCAAATCCTTGATCACAGCATTGGCCGCTTACTGGATGAAACGGACGAGGAAACGCTGGTAATGCTCGCCTCCGATCACGGCGCTGTGCCCAACAGCTATATGTGTGACATCTATCGTTATCTGCAAAAGCAGGCGCTGGCCGTACTGGACGCGCAAGGCTTGCCGGATATGGCCCGTTCGCCGCTCTATCTCAAAGCAGAGCGTGGCGGCCTGGAAATCTTTGTGAATCATGACGTCGTCGCGCCACAGCAGGTTGACGATCTCTGCGCGCGCACCCTGCAGGCATTGAGCGGCTGGCAGGTGCAGGAGGGCGATGGCGTGCGTAACGCGGTGAGTATCGCGCTGCGACGTGACGATGCAGTGGCTCTGGGATTCTGGGGCGACTGCGCAGGCGACATTGTCTTTGCCTACAACACCGGTTTCGTCTGGGGCGTTAGCCAGACGGGTGAAGATATTTGTGCTGTGGAGGAGCCTGGCGCAAATCATGGCCCGCAGAAACCCACCGCAGAAACCGCGCTTGGCTCCAACTATGGCGTGATGCTGGCGTGGGGCAAAGGTATTCGACAAGGCTACTATCATCCGCGCCAGCAGCGTGGGCCTTACCGCATGACCGATCCGGCGGCAACGCTGGCGCACTGGCTTGGCCTTGACACACGCGATCTCGATGGACGCATCATGAGTGAAATTTTTGACACCCCGCAGGAGCCACAATCATGAAAATCACCGCGGTTAATACGCATCTGCTGAGTGCCAAACTTAGCCAACCGTTCGCCTATTCACGTGCCCGTTATGATACCCGCACCGCGATGCTGGTGGAGATCGTGACCGATCAGGGGCTGGTTGGCTGGGGAGAGTGCTACGGTCCGGCGCGCATCACCAAAGCGGTGGTGGAGGAACTCGGGCAGATGTTGATTGGCGAAGATGCATTGCGCAGCGAGTTTCTCTGGCAGGAACTTTACGCCAGACTGCGCGACCACGGCCAAAAAGGCGTGGTGATTCAGGGATTGAGCGGCATTGATATCGCGCTGTGGGATCTGCGCGGCAAATATTTTGGCGTCCCGACTTATCAACTGCTGGGTGGCGCCACGCGAACCGAAGTGCAGGCTTACGCCACCGGATTGTATCGGCGTGACAGTGGGGATCCGCTGCACTATTTGTGCGAAGAAGCGGCGGGTTACATAGAGCAGGGATTCCAGGCAATGAAGCTCAAAGTGGGATTTGGCGTGAGTGAGGATGCGGCCGTGACGCGGGCCATTCGCGACACCATTGGCGAAGACGCGGCGCTAATGATCGATGCCAATCATGCCTATGATGCGATAGCCGCCATTCGGCTTGGCCGGGAAGTGGAAGAGCTGGATATTGGCTGGTTTGAAGAGCCAGTGCCGCCGGAAGATTTAGCCGGCTACCGTGCAGTGAAAGCCGCGATTGATATCCCGGTAGCCGGTGGCGAGTGCGAATTCACCCGCTATGGTTTCCGCGAAGTGCTGACACAGCAGGCGATGGATATTATCCAACCCGATATTTGTGCGGCCGGTGGTTTATCAGAGTGCAAGAAGATTGCTGATATGGCGCAGGCGTTTGGTGTGCGCGTCAATCCGCATGTCTGGGGCAGCGGCATTGGTATTGCAGCTTCGTTACAATGGATGGCGACAGTGCCCACGCATACGCCCACGTCGTTACAACCGGTTCAGCCGCTGCTTGAATTCGATCAAACCGAGCATCCGATTCGACAGGCCATCATTGCTGAGCCCATTGTGCAGCAAAAAGGGTGGGTGCAAATCCCGAACGGGCCGGGATTAGGCATTGAAATCAATCGTGATGCATTGCGACATTTCGCACTGTAGCCGTGAGAAGAGGACGGCCCCAGGGCCGTCCTCGTTGCGCGTCCCGCCGCCGGGTGCTGGCATTATCCGTGCAAATATTTCTCAAACCACCCCAATGTCCGGCTCCACGCTAACTCTGCTGCCGCTTTGTCATAACGCGGGGTCGAGTCGTTGTGGAAGCCATGATTTACGCCGGGATAGATATAGGCTTCATAGGTTTTATGGTTAGCTTTCAGCGCCTCTTCATACGCTGGCCAGCCTTCGTTGATGCCTTTGTCTAGCGCGGCATAGTGCAGCAGCAGCGGGGCGTTGATGCGCGGCACGTCTTCCGCTTTGGGCTGGCGACCATAAAACGGCACTGCACAAGCCAGTTCGGGGAAGGCCACTGCAGCAGCATTCGCCACACCGCCGCCATAACAGAAGCCAGTGATCCCCACTTTGCCAGTGCCTTCCTCGTGGTGCATCAGGAAATCGACGGCAGCAAAAAAGTCGTTCATCAACTTAGTGGGATCGACTTTGGCCTGCATTGCACGACCCTCTTCATCATTACCCGGATAACCGCCCAGTGAGCTCAGGCCATCCGGTGCCAGCGCGATATATCCGGCTTTGGCCACGCGACGTGCGACATCTTCAATGTATGGATTCAGTCCGCGATTCTCATGCACCACCACCACCGCGCCCACTTTGCCGTTTGCCTTGGCTGGACGCACCAGATAGCCGCGCACCTCGCCATGGCCTTGCGGAGAGGGATAGTGGATGTATTCGGGTTTGATCTCGGGGTCGGTGAATTCAACTTGCTGCGCCAGTGCATAGTTGGGGCTCATGGCGGTAAGCAGGGTGGCACCGGTCATACCGGCGATGGTGAATTTGGCGGCCAGGGTGATGAACTCACGTTTACTGATCCTGCCGTGCGCGTAATAGTCATATAACTCAAGCAGTTCCTGGGGAAAATCCTGTGCGGTAAGACGGGTCATAACCTCTCCTTCGCTGATTAACCGATGGCTTTGCTGCTCTAAAAAAGCACAGCGGGTTAATGCTTGCAAACGCTATGCCGCAAAGCGTTAAGAGTGAAGAGAGCGCGATGCGCTGAGTGCAGGTCTGGAAAAATATATCGTTTGATATTAAAAACAGGCCATTTTAATTAACAATCGGGATAACACCATATTGTCTGGAATTATTGACACGCCATTTAGCGAGAAAGTTAATTAATCTTTATGTTGTCTGCATTTAATAATAATCAAATGAAGTGCTTACTTGCTAACGCTGAAGTTCTGACTCATGGATTAATAACAATATCGTCAAAATAAATGATGATTGTTAACCTTGTGGCTATCATATCAATCAATTAATCTCTGATCGAGACAATGATCGCCATCAAAAAACACTGTTATAGTTTTACAGACTTCCTCTGTTTATTTTCGTTCTGGCGTCTTCCCTTTACATTAGTGCGACCTTTCATTCGATAAGACGAAATAACTCCCCGCACGCTGTTATTCATTATAAGTAAAAATTCCAGTGCACTTTGTGGCAATGAGGTAAGCAATGTTTGGATTAGATGCCTTTCACCTGGCAAGGATACAGTTCGCTTTTACTGTCTCCTTCCATATTATTTTTCCAGCCATCACCATCGGCCTCGCCAGTTTCCTGGCGGTGCTCGAAGGGATGTGGCTGAAAACCCGCAACGAGACCTATCGCGATCTCTATCATTTTTGGTCCAAAGCCTTTGCCGTTAACTTCGGTATGGGCGTAGTCTCCGGGCTGGTAATGGCCTATCAGTTCGGCACTAACTGGAGTGGTTTCTCGCAGTTTGCCGGCAGTATCACCGGTCCACTGCTCACCTATGAAGTGTTAACCGCCTTCTTCCTGGAAGCGGGTTTCCTCGGTGTGATGCTGTTTGGCTGGAACCGCGTCGGTCCTGGTCTGCACTTCTTCGCCACCTGCATGGTGGCGTTAGGCACCATTTTCTCGACCTTCTGGATTCTGGCCAGTAACAGCTGGATGCATACCCCACAGGGTTACATCATCGAAAACGGCGTTGTGGTGCCGCAGGACTGGCTCAAGATCATTTTTAACCCCTCATTCCCGTTCCGATTGCTACATATGTCCACCGCGGCTTTCCTCGCCAGTGCCTTCTTTGTCGGCGCTTCAGCGGCCTGGCATCTGCTGCGCGGCAATGACAACCCAGCCGTACGCAAGATGTTTTCGATGGCGCTGTGGATGGCACTGATCGTCTCACCGATTCAGGCGTTTCTCGGCGATGCGCATGGCCTGAACACGCTGGAATATCAGCCAGCCAAAATCGCGGCGATAGAAGGGCACTGGGAAAACAAGCCAGGTGAAGCCACGCCACTGATTCTGTTCGGTGTGCCGGATATGGAGCAGGAGCGCACCAAATATGCGCTGGAGATTCCCTATCTCGGTAGCCTGATTCTGACGCACAGCCTTCAGAAGCAGATCCCGGCACTGAAAACCTTCCCGAAAGAGGATCGCCCAAACTCCACCGTGATTTTCTGGTCGTTCCGCGTGATGGTAGCGCTCGGTTTGTTGATGATCGGTATGGGAGTGATCAGCCTGTGGCTGCGGGTGAAGAAGCGCCTGTATCAGTCGCGGCCGTTTTTGTGGTTCTGCTTGCTGATGGGGCCATCGGGACTGATCGCCATTCTGGCGGGATGGATCACCACCGAAATGGGTCGCCAGCCGTGGGTGGTGTATGGCGTGCAGCGCACCATTGATGCGGTCTCCGCCCATGGCAATCTGCATATGAGCATCAGCCTGATGGCGTTCATCGTGGTTTACTGCTCGGTGTTTGGTGTCGGCTATCACTACATGATGCGCCTGATTAAACAAGGTCCAGTGACCGGTGAAGGTAGAGAAGTGGCGCACGGTGGCCCGGGCGAGCAACACACTCCGGCCCGTCCGCTGTCAGCGGCCAATACCCATAAACGTGGGGAGCAATAATTATGATCGACTTTTCTATCATCTGGTTCGCCATCATCGTGTTTGGCACCCTGATGTATATCGTGATGGATGGCTTCGATTTGGGTATTGGGCTGTTGCTGCCGTTCAACAAAGATCCGATCGAGCGCGACATGATGGTCAACACTGTGGCGCCAGTGTGGGATGGTAATGAAACCTGGCTAGTGCTAGGGGGCGCAGCGCTGTATGGCGCATTCCCGCTTGCCTATTCGGTGCTGCTGGATGCGCTATCGATCCCGTTAACCGCGATGCTCATCGGTTTGATTTTTCGCGGCGTGGCGTTTGAGTTCCGCTTTAAAGCTACCGAAGAGCATCGTCCGTTTTGGGATAAATCGTTCATCGCCGGATCGCTGCTGGCGACTTTCAGTCAGGGCGTGGCCGTGGGCGCCATTCTTAATGGGTTCCCGGTGTCTGGCCGTGAATATGTCGGTTCAGCAATGAGTTGGCTGGCGCCGTTCCCGCTGTTCTGCGGTGTTGGCTTAGTGATTGCTTATGCACTGTTGGGCTGCACCTGGCTGATTATGAAAACTGAGCACGACCTGCACCGCAAAATGTCAGCGCTGGCCACACCGCTCACCCTGACGCTGCTGTTGGTGGTTGGCATTATCAGTGTCTGGACGCCGCTCACCCACGCGGATATCGCGCAACGCTGGTTCTCACGTCCCAACCTGTTCTGGTTCCTGCCGGTTCCGCTACTGGTGGTGCTGTGCTCGTGGGGGATTGTGCGCGCCATCAAGCGTGAGGCGCATTACTCACCGTTTCTTTTGACGCTGGCGCTGATTTTCCTCGGTTTTTCCGGTCTGGGTATCAGTATCTGGCCAAACATCGTACCGCCGTCGATCACTATCTGGCAGGCCGCATCTCCGGCCAGTAGCCAGGCGTTTATGTTGGTGGGCGCTTTACTGATTATTCCGGTGATTCTGGGTTACACCTTCTGGAGTTACTACGTGTTCCGCGGAAAAATCAAAGCCGATGAGGGGTACCATTGATATGCCAATCCAGGTCAGCAAGATGAAAGACAGGGTAACGCCGTCGCCATGGTGGAAGCGGGTGATGTGGCTGGTCATTATTTATGGCGCAAGCGTGCTGGCACTGGGTGTGGTGGCATCACTGTTTCGTATGATGATGAACGCGGCAGGTATGCATACGCACTGAGTCTTCACAGAGACCGGTTTCGCAACAGTGTGCACCCCGTTACAAATATTGCGTGAAGGTCGCTGGTAATAGCGACCTTATTCACATTATCGCAGTACAAAAATTGATCCTAAAACGTTAGTAACCTAAGCAATTAATGCTTTTCCCGCCTCGCTGCCTTTACTCTTCCTTACGTAAGTAATACGTTTTTGTTATATTTATGTGACTAATCGCGCAAATTCATTACCTTCACACTTATCACTCGATTGAAAAAATCATGCTCAGCCTGAATCTTAAAAAACAGTACATCAACGATCTGGTGGACTGGATAGAGGCGAATCTGACCGATGAGCTCAATATCGATCTGATTACCCTGAAATCTGGTTACTCCAAGTGGCACATGCAGCGCATGTTCAAAGAGATGACCGGCCAAACGCTGGCCTCGTATACGCGCAAGCGTCGCCTGACCATGTCAGCGATGGCGCTGCGTTTGACCAGCATGCCGCTAATCGATATTGCCGTGCGCTTTGGCTTTGATAATCAGCAGAATTTCACGAGGGTATTCAAAAGCCACTTCTCCATGACGCCCGGCGCCTATCGTCGTATCCCGGACATGCTGATGAAGGATTTCCACAGTCGTATTTCCACGCAGCGTTCGTGGGTCAACGCGCGTCTGGCCGAGAAGCCGGAGTTGCAGCTGTGTGGCGAAGTGATTGAGTGGGAGTGCCGCTTTGGCGAATACATCGATCATCATAATCAGGTGGTCGCGCAGTATACCCGCGATTTTGTCCGTTTTGCCGGTAAGCATGTCAGTCGTGGCTGGCTGGGATTCCAGTTCAGTCCGGGAGTGAATTCAGCCGATCAGCAGCACATTAGTCTGTTCCAGGCGCTGGAAAGTCAGTATGCCGATGTGCTGCCGCGCAACGTGCAGAACTGGACCGGCGAGAGTGGTTTATATGCGGAAATTGACTGGCACGGTACGCCGGAAGAGATCAACGCGTTTACCGCCGAAATTTACTATAACCATTTGCCTGCACTGGGTGTGGCGCGCCGGGCCGGTAAAGACCTGCTCAAGCTGGATCTGAAATACAGCACGCCCGATTTGCTGCAGGGCACTTTCTACATTCCGGTCTCCACCTGCTAATGCATAAATCGTGCGGTTATCTGTGACTAACCGCACGATTTTATAAAATATTCGCCGTAACTGGCGTAAAATCCTTCATTGAAACCTGATTGGCCGCGTAAAACACCAGCCGCCACACATCAGGCTGGATAATCACCTGCATTCCTGGTCCGCTCTGGACCGTCAAAGTGAAAAAGAAAAAAATATGCGACTTTTACCGTTGTTCCTCATGACAGCGCTTGTGGCGTTTTCCTCGCTGGCAAGTGCACAGATGGCTGAGCCTTTCTCTCCGCCGGGCGGCCTGCATCCTCATCAGACTCACTGCCAGCAGCATGAAATTGTGGGTGATAACCCGCTGCCGCAGCATAGCCAGGATGACAATAGCTTCGTCAACTGCAGTAACCATCAGGCTTGATTTCACCTCCGTTTTACCGCGCTTTACTCCGTTAATATCGATGACACGCCGCACGTTTGTTGCGGCGCGATCGTTGCTTGCTGTTGTTCGCTAGTCGAACTTAATTCCCTGTGCGGGAGAACTCGCTGCGGTGCTCTCCTGAAACCCCTTCGGCGTTAATACCTACCTAAGCCACATCGAAAATTCTGCAACTTTTCCCAATAGCATTTTTCGGCATTGCATCGAAGATATATCATAGCTATTCTGCCTGACGTCAGATGAGAATGATTTTCGATAACGTTTGATTCATGCGCGGACTTCTGACGTCCGGTACGGGGCAAAATTATGGATAAACAATCAGCATCGGCCGGCAGTGCGCTGGCAAACCCTTGTCACACCATCTCTTTGGCAGCTGCGCGCGTGGTGATTAACGCCGCATTTGAGGCCGCAGCAGAATTCGGCTGGCATATCAGTGTGGCCGTGGTGGATCGTGCGGGCGAGTTAGTGAGCCTGGATCGCAGCGACAAGGCGATTGGCATCAGCCCGACGGTGGCGCTGGGCAAAGCGCGCACGGCAGCACTGCTGCGTGCACCGTCAAAAGAATTTGAGACCTTCATCAACGCTGGCAGCCCGAGTTTTCTGGCCACGCCCGGCGTCACCCCGCTGGAAGGCGGTATTCCTTTATGGCTCAACGGCGAAGTGATTGGCGCGGTTGGCGTGAGCGGGGCGCACGGCGCTAACGACTCACAGGTCGCGGAAATGGCCGCCGAAGCACTGGCAATCCTTTAAATACACCGATTGGCAGGGACGTCAGCATGATGCATCTGCCTGGAGAGAACACTTGCAAAAAAACACTAACGATCGCGCACCGAAGCGCGTACGCAACGAATTACGTTTCCGTCATATTACCGTGGCGAGCAAAACCTTAATCGCCGGTGAATTCTGGCGCATCGAGTTTACCGGCAGCGATCTGGCGGGCTTCAATTCGCCATCGTTCGACGATCACATCAAAGTGTTCTTCCCGGACAACGCTGGCAGTGCTTTGGCCTTGCCGCAAATGACCGAAGAAGGGATCGTCTGGCCTGGTGGCGTACGTCCGGCTGCGCGTGACTACACGCCGCTGGCGTTTAACGGTACGGCTTCCCTGACGCTCGATTTCTATATTCACGATGGCGGCGTGGCCAGCAGCTGGGCGAATGAGGCAAAGCCAGGTGATCAAATCGCCATGGGCGGCCCGCGTGGCTCCTGTGTGGTGCCCGTGGATTATGCCTGCCAGATTTACGTGTGCGATGAGACCGGTCTGCCAGCCTTCAAGCGTCGCTACGCTGAGATGCAGGCGCAGCAGATCCATCTGCTGGCCTACGCCGATGAAACCACCGGACGCGATTATCTCGGCGATCTGCCAAATGTGCAGGTGACCTGGCTCGGCAGTGGCAGCATGCAGGTAGATAACCTCGGCCCGCTGATTGCGCAGCTGGATCAGATCTCACTGCCCACAGAAGAGTATTTCATCTGGCTGACCGGTGAAGGTGAAGCGGTAAAACTGCTGAGCGACTACTTCACGCAACGCCGTGGTGCGCACACTGATTTCGTACGCGCGGTGGCTTACTGGCATCAGAAATAACTGACTTCGCCGCGCCCGCTGCCGCCTGTGTTGAATTTTGCCAGGCGGCAGACTACTATCAACCTCCCTTAATTGACCTCAGGGAAGGCAATGAAACAGCAGCGGGATTTTCCATGGCAGTCCGATAATGCACAACGTGCAATCTGTGCAGGTGCGCGTAAAAAGCGCCGGGAAAGGATGCTGGATGCCAGTGATATCCGCCTGTTGATGATGCATTTCCTCGCCAACGGTTCTGCGCATGGCTATGAGCTCATCAAGTCAGTGGAAGAGCTGTCCAAAGGGGAATACTCCCCCAGCCCTGGCATCATCTATCCTAACCTCACTTTGCTCGAAGAGATGGATGCGATCCGCGTGGTGGATGCACATGCATCGCGTAAAGCCTACGCACTCAATGATGGCGGTCGCGCTTTATTAGCCGAGAACGGCGAGAATATTGCCAATATTATTGAGCGACTGACTTCGCTGGCGATTCTGGTGAATAACCGCAGTATTCCGGAAGTCGAGCAGGCTATTCATCACATTCGCCACACGCTGAATCATCGTTTATCCCAGGAAGATATTTCGCCTGAATCGCTCGAAATTGTGATTAATGCACTGAACGAAGCGACGGAAAAAATTTCGAACAGTTAACAGGTTAAAGGCGCGTACAATCGCGCCTTTTTTATTGTCTGTGGTATTAACCTTTCTGCTACGAAATTAATTAAATTAAAACATCACTACATATTTTATTACTGGCATACCAAAAAGGTTTAGCCTGTGAATATAAACGGTAGTTTTTAACTTTTTTATTTGGCGCTACTTTTTCTCCATCGCAGTTAACGCGTTTATGGAGAGAAGTATGTCTGAAAATAAAACCCCAGCCGTGCACGATCTGCGCTCGGCCATCGCGCTACTCACCAGCCTGAAAGGCGAGTTTGTCAGCACCGATACTGAAGTCGATCCACACGCTGAACTGTCTGGTGTTTATCGCTATGTCGGCGCAGGTGGCACCTGTGAACGTCCAACCCGCAAAGGTCCGGCGATGATGTTCAATAAGGTTAAAGGCTTCCCTGATGTGCGCGTGGTCACCGGTTTGATGTCGACTCGTGAGCGCGTCGGCCATCTGCTCAACTGCCCGCCTGAAAAGCTAGGCTTCCTGCTGAAAGATTCCGTCCACCACGCGATTGCTCCGGTGGTGACCAGCACCAAACCGCTGTGCCAGGAAGTGGTGCACTATGCGGAAGATCCGGCTTTCGATCTACGCACGCTGTTGCCTGCACCTACCAACACTGAAGAAGATGCTGGTCCCTATTTCACCATGGGCATGTGCTACGCCTCGGATCCGGAAACCCACGAGTCGGATATCACTATCCATCGCCTGTGCATTCAGAGCCGTGATGAGCTTTCGATGTGGCTGACGCCGGGTCGTCACATCGACGCCTTCCGTGAAAAAGCCGAAAAGGCCGGACAGCCGCTGCCGATCTCGATCAGTATTGGTGTCGATCCGGCGATTGAGATCGCCGCCTGCTTTGAACCACCGACCACGCCGCTGGGCTACAACGAACTCAGCATTGCCGGTGCGCTGCGCGGCTATCCGGTGCAGTTAACGCCGTGCGTGAGCATCAATGAAAAAGCCATCGCCCATGCTGAAATCGTGATTGAAGGCGAACTGCTGCCTAACGTGCGCGTGCGTGAAGATCAGAACACCAATACGGGTAAAGCGATGCCAGAGTTTCCGGGATACACCGGCGAAGCCAAGGATGCGCTGCCGGTGATCAAGGTGAAAGCCGTCACCCATCGTAAACACCCGATTCTGCAAACCACTTTAGGCCCGAGTGGCGAGCACGTCAGCATGGCGGGTATTCCCACTGAAGCCAGCATTCTGGATATGCTGGATCGTGCGATGCCGGGTCGCGTGTTGAACGTCAATGCGCACACCTCTGGCGGCGGAAAATTACTGGCCGTCATCCAGTTCAAAAAAGCCTCCGCAGTGGATGAAGGACGCCAGCGCCAGGCGGCACTGATCGCCTTCGCCGCCTTCTCTGAACTTAAACACGTGATCCTGGTGGATGACGATGTCGATGTGTTCGATACCGACGACATTTTGTGGGCGATGCAAACCCGCTATCAGGGCGATGTCGATCATCTCACCATTCCCGGTGTGCGCTGCCATCCGCTCGATCCTTCACAGGTGCCGGAATACAGCGCCAGCATTAGCCAACAGGGCGTGACCTGCAAAACCATCTTTGATTGCACCGTGCCGTGGCACATGAAGGCGCACTTTGAACGCTCGAAGTTCAAAGAGGTGGATGTGAAACGTTTTCTTCCTGATTTTGAGTAAGTGAGGTAGCAGTGAGCAGAAGGCGCATTATCGTCGGCATTAGCGGCGCGTCGGGTTTTCAGTACGGCATGAAGGCGCTGCAGTTGCTGCGCGATCAGGATGTGGAAGTGCATCTGGTGGTGACCAAAGGCGCAGAAGTGACGCGTTCGATGGAAACCCAATGGCAACGACAGGATGTGGTGGATCTGGCCGATGAGGTGCACAGCATCAGCAATCTCGGCGCGTCGATTTCCAGCGGATCGTTTAAAACCCTCGGCATGCTGGTGGCGCCCTGCTCAATGAACTCACTGGCATCGATTGCCCATGGGCTGACCAGCAATCTGCTGACGCGAGCAGCGGATGTGATCCTGAAAGAGCGGCGTCGGCTGGTGCTGATGGTACGAGAAACGCCGCTCAATCTGGCGCACATCCGCAATATGCAATCAGTCACGGAAATGGGAGGGATTATTTATCCTCCGGTTCCGGCTTTTTATCAGCAGCCGCAGTCCGTGGATGAGATGGTCCATCACAGCGTGGCGCGCGCCCTCGATCTGTTCGATCTCGATGTGGGCAACCTCAAACGCTGGGGTGAAAACATAACGATAAGTAAGGAGTAAATTATGGTAGTGGGACCCTTTGTCAACGGCAGCGCGGTGCTGATTGGCGGGCTGGTGGGCGCCTTTCTTGGCACCAGAGTGCCAGAGAGGCTGCGCATCGCGTTGCCCATGACGTTCGGCCTGTCGTCGATGGGCCTCGGCATTGTTTTGATCGGCAAGATCCACAGTTTGCCGGCGGTGATTCTGGCGCTGATCCTCGGTGCGGCGCTGGGTGAATATGCCTATCTGGAGCAGAAGATAGGTCGACTGGGAAATCTGGCGAAAGGGCTGGTGAGCCGTTTTCAAAGCCAGCCCGCAGAAGGTGGATTGAGTGGTGAAGCGTTCACTGAAAAGTATGTGGCGATCATGGTGCTGTTCTGCGCCAGCGGCACCGGCATTATTGGTGCCATGACCGAAGGCATGACCCACGATGCCAATATCCTGCTGGTGAAATCCATCATGGATATCTTCACGGCGGCGATATTTGCCACGCTGCTCGGTTATGCGGTGGCGGTAATTGCCATTCCACAGTTGATCGTGCAATTGGTGCTGGCCTCGGCGGCGGTACTGATTATGCCGCACACCACGGCACCGATGATGAGTGATTTCACTGCAGCCGGTGGGTTTGTGATGCTGGCGGCGGGCTTTCGTATCGCCGGGATCAAATCCTTCCCGGTGGCGAATATGTTACCGGCGCTGGTGCTGGTGATGCCGATCAGCCACCTATGGAGTAGCTATATCCACTAAGCTTGCGCTCAGCGCGGTTGGATCGATTTCGGCCATGGTAAAATAGCGCGAACAGGGCGCGGAGGGATTATGGATCTGAAACGATTGCATTATTTTTGCACGATAGCGGAACAGGGCTCGATCAGTAAAGCCGCGAAGCTATTGAACATCGCACAACCGCCGTTGGGAAAACGTCTGCAAGAGTTAGAACAGGAGATTGGCTCACCGCTTTTTACGCGCACGCCACGTGCCATGGTGTTAACCGAAGCGGGCAGTTTTCTCTATCGTCGTGCCTGCGATATTCTCAGCCAGGTGAACAGTTTAAAGCGGCAGACGGTCACCATTGCTACCCACAAACAGCGCCGCGTCACCATCGGTATTTCCTACCTGTATCTGCGTTATTTCACCCCGATCCTGATGGATTATTATCAGAACCGGCCCGACTGGGATATCAACGTGGTGGTGTCCGATTCCAGCCATCTGGAAGCGATGCTGGTCGATCAGCGTGTCGATATCGCGCTAATGCAAGTGCCGCACGATCGCCAGGCGTGGTTTGTGCGTGAACTGGAACCGATTGATACTATTGCCGTGGTTTCCATGCATTACAGCGCAATTCTGGCGGGAAAAACCCTCAACTTTGCCGATCTCAACGGTATTCCGCTAATTTTGCTGCACCGCATTGGCGGTGAAGGCACTTATGAGATGCTGCGCAACACCCTGTTTAGCAACCTGAGCCATATTAATATCAGCATCAAAGTGTCAGAACCGCGTCTGGTGCTGGAGATGATGGAGCAGGGCTTTGAGGGCGCGGCTTTTCTACCGCGCTCTGAGTTCGTGCCGAGTCAGCACGGCAAATATCTGGCGTGCCCGCTGGCCGAACCATTTGCCATTTATCATCCTGCCATCGTCACGCTAAGCACCGCGCAGGATCGCCTGCTGTGGCCGTTAGATCAAGAGGCTGAGGGTTGAGCAGTCGGGCACTATGTCTGGCGATTCTGTCATGTTCGATGCGACTTAAGGGCATGCGCATCGCTCCGCTCGAAGATTAACCCGGCTTCTTCTTATCCACGTGCCCTAACTCGCGATCCGGCCAGCAGAAATCACGCACGCGCTGTTTCAGCGCGGCCGCATCCGGGAATCCGCCTTCCTGTTTACGCTCCCAAATCACCGTGCCATCAATCGAGATTTCAAACACGCCACCCGTGCCAGGCTTCAGCGTCACCGCGCTCAAATCTTCGGCAAAAGTGTGCAGCAGTTCCTGCGCCATCCACGCCGAACGCAGCAGCCAGTTGCATTGAGTGCAGTAGTAAATCGTCACAGCCGGTTTTTGCGACATCAGGCGCCTCTTCTTAATTATTGATTATAAACAAGTTAACAAAATGTGCGGTCTAAGATACATCTTAGTGTAAAGTTTATTGATAATGATTACCAATTGCATTACATTCCTGACGAAATTATTTATTACATAAAATAAGTCCACACATTTTACGGTTTATTAACGCATATCGCGTTTTTTTGGCGGCAATCCAGTGAGCGAATACTAACAATTAACCAGGTATTTCGCGCATGTCTTCACTCTTTCAGGGAATGACCCAGCAACGTCTGTTTAAAGTTGCGATTTTGTCTTCCGCTATTCACGCCGCTTGCAGCTACGCGGCAAGCGACAACACGACACTTGCTGTTTCTTCAGATAAAGCGACACGCAATGAAGCCACGCTGACCGTCACTGCACCTAAGCAGCAGGCGGGCAATAAAACCACCATTACCGCCAGTGAACTGCAAAAACGCGGCGCGAACGATTTTGGTTCGATCATGCGTTATGAGCCGTTGATCAGTGCGACAGGTTCCAGCGGCGGCTCATCCTCCGGCAAAAGCGGTTTCGACCGTGCGGGCTATACCGGCTATAACATTCGTGGTCTGGAAAGCAACCGCGTGGGGATGGATATCGATGGTATTCCCATTCCTGATGCCACAGGCCGTCCGTACGTCAGCCGTACCGGTAACAATACGTTTGGTATTGGCCGTGACTACATTGATCCGTACATGTTCGGTAGTGTCGATATCGAGAAGGGAGCGACAGCGGTCGATCAACCCAACACCTCGATTGGCGGTAACGTTTCATTCCACAACAAGACCGCAGACGACTATCTCAGCAGCGAAAAGAATACTTACTTTGGTTATGAGAGCGGCTACAACTCTTCAGACCGCAGTTGGCACAACGGCATCACTGCTGCAGCCGGTGATGACGAACTGCGTGGCCTGTTTGTTTACAGCCGACGCGATGGTCAGGAAACCGAAAACAACAGCGGCGTGATTGATGCCTATCCGTCCAACTGGCACTCCGATGCTTTCATGACTTCAGGCATCTGGCAGCCAAACGATCAGCATAAATTTACTGCGACCTTTGACTACTACCACAAAACCAATCACAGCCATTACGACACCTGGGACACCAGCGGTAACACCGTTTGGGGTACTGCGCAGCAGCAGAGTGATACTCGCCGTTGGGGCATCAACCTGGCCGATGAGTGGACGCCGTACAATGATTTCATTGATACGCTGACCACCCGTGTTTACTGGCAGCAGACCCAGGCACATGACAACACTTACTATCCAACCAGTGCTACTGCATATGGCACGGTTTACTCGGATTACAACGTCGATACCTATGGGTTCGATACTCGTGCCACCAAAAACGTTGGCCGACATGAGTTGAGTGCGGGCTTCAATGCGCGTTTGGATGATAGTGAACGTCCATTCCGCCAATACCCAACGCCTGGCACATATACTGCGATCACTAAGCCGCAATCTGATAGCCGCACTTATGCTGTCGCCGGTTACCTACAAGATAAGATCAATTTCGATCTTGATAGCCACAACTTTGCCGTTATTCCCGGCGTGCGCGTTATGTATCAGAGCACGAAGCCAAAAAATCTCGACAGTTTGACGGCTAACAGTGCCGTACTGACCGAAGATCAGGTTCAGGCGCTGTATGGTAAAACCAATTCCGATACCCAAGTGCTGCCATCGCTGACCTTCCAGTATGATCTGACGCCAGCGCTGACGACCTATCTGCAGTACAAGCGTGGTGTTGAGTTCCCAACCACCAGCCAGTTGTATGGCTCGTGGAACTTGGGCGCCAACTATATTCCTGGCGCACAGTATGCCTTGATTGGTAATCAGGACCTGAAAACCGAAACCAGTAACAACTTCGAGTGGGGTCTGAAAGGACAACCTACTGAAGGCATTACTATCAATACCTCAGCGTTCTATAACACCTATAAAAACTTCATTGCATATACGCGTTATCGCCGTGCAGCGAATCCAGAGAAATTCGTCAATGTGCCAAGCAACATCGCGACGACTTATCAGGCTGAGAACCGTGATAAGGCCTACATTTATGGTGCTGAGATTTCGACAAAAGTTAACTACGGCACTTGGTTCCCGGAAGTGGACGGTCTGAGCAGTACCTTTGCCCTGGGTTACAACCAAGGCAAATCCAAATCGAGTTATCTCGGAGACCGTTACATCGATCTGGAGAGCGTAGCGCCAATGAAGGCGATTGTGGGCGTGGCATGGGATGACAAAGCCCGTGGTTATGGAGCAGCGCTGACGGCCACCTTCGTCAAAGGCAAGAAGGCGACCGCCACTAACCGTGAATCCTATACCAACACCGGCACCGCGATTACGGATTCAACCGATGATTACATGCGCGTACCGGGTTACGGCATGGTGGATGCTACGGCTTACTGGCAGGTCACTAAAAACGTCAAGCTGAGCGGCGGCATCTATAACATCACTGACCGTAAGTATTGGGATTACCTGAGTAGCCGCGAACTGAGCAGCGATACCGCTCAAGATCGCAATGACATAAACCTGGCTGTGATGCCAGGCCGCACCTTCCAACTCGGTGTGAACGTCGACTTCTAATCATTTTTTCGCCCTGCGTTCGCGCAGGGCCTTTTCATGGAGCAAGAGCAATGAACCCACGTTACGATCACTATCTGGCGCTGAAGGGCGAACATCCTAAGAAGTATGCCCGCGATCTGGCCGCTCTGATGGGCATTGGCGAAGCACAGCTGTGTGAAGCGCGCGTCGGCCAGGATGTGCAAGCGTTAAAAGCAGATTTCCCGGCGTTGCTAAAGGCACTGGAAGCCGTTGGCGAAACCAAAAGCATCACCCGCAACGAATATGCGGTGCATGAGCAGGTCGGCAAATATGAAAACCTGCACCTCGGCGAACATGCCGGGCTGATCCTTAACCCACGTGCGCTCGATCAGCGTCTGTTCCCGGCACAGTGGCACAGCGCCTTCTTCCTGCGTGAGCAGACAGCGCGCGGCGAACGTCAAAGTATTCAGATTTTTGATCGCCACGCGGATGCGGTACTGAAAATCTACACCACCGACAATACCGAGATGGCGGCATGGGATGCGCTGATCGCTGAGTTCACGATCGAAGCCGCTGCGGCACTCGATCCACAACCTGCCACCGCGCCAGAACACAGCCGCGCCATTGATGCCGATAAAGTGGAAGCTGAATGGCGCGCCATCACTGATGTGCATCAGTTCTTTGGCTTACTGAAGCGCCACAATATTTCACGCCAGCAGGCGTTTCACGCAGTGCCGGACGATCTGGCACGCCAGGTCAGCAACGATTCACTGGCTCAACTGCTGGCGCAGGCGCAGCAGGATGGCAACGAAATCATGATCTTTATTGGCAACCGTGGCTGCACGCAAATCTTCACCGGTGCGGTGGAGAAGCTGATGCCGATGGACAACTGGGTCAACATCTTCAACCCAACCTTCACGCTGCACCTGATGGCGGACCACATTGCCGAGAGCTGGGTGACGCGCAAACCGAGTGGCGATGGCTTTGTCACCAGCCTCGAACTCTTTGCTGCCGATGGCACGCAGATCGCGCAGCTGTATGGTCAGCGTAGTGAAGGTACACCAGAGCAGGCGCGCTGGCGTGAGCAGGTCACTGCATTGGGAGCGACAGCATGAAACGTCTGACGCTGTTATTGCTGGGCGCGCTGGCACTGCCGGCATTTGCCGCTGAACGGGTGATCTCGATCGGCGGTGACGTGACGCAAATCATCTATGCCTTAGATGCACAGGCCAATCTGGTGGCGCGCGACAGCACCAGCCAGCACCCGGCGCAGGCTAACAAGCTGCCGGATATCGGTTATATGCGCCAGCTCAATGCTGAAGGCATTCTGGCGATGAAGCCCACGCTGGTGCTGACCAGCGAGTTGGCGAAACCGTCGCTGGTGTTGCAGCAGGTGGAGAGCGCTGGCGTGAAAGTGGTGGATGTCACCGGCAAAACCAGCCTCGACGCCATCCCGGAAAAGATCGCCACCATCGGTAAAGCATTGCACCGTGATGCAGAAGCGAAGGCGCTGATTGAGAAAGTGAACAAGCAGCGCGCGCAGATTCCCCAGCAGCCGCTGCCAGTCAAAGTGCTGTTTGTGATGTCGCACGGTGGCATGCGCACTCAGGCGGCAGGTAACCAAACCGGCGCTGATGCTGCAATCCGCAGTGCCGGTCTGGTCAACGCCATGGCGGCTATCCCGCATTACCAACAGCTGTCACAGGAAGGTGTGGTTGCTGCCGCGCCGGATCTGGTGGTGGTGGGTGAAGATGGCCTGCGCACGCTGGGCGGCGATGAGAAAATCTGGTCGCTGCCCGGGCTGGCGTTGACGCCAGCGGGCCAGCATCACGCCTTGCTGGTGGTCGATGAGATGGCCATGTTGGGCTTTGGTCTTGATACGCCGGAGACCATCGTTAAGCTGCGTAAAGCCGCCGAAGCGGTAAAACATGACTAACACCGCCGTGATGCGCTGGCTGCTATTGATGGGCATCAGCATGGTGATTTGCATGCTGATGGCTGCCAATTTTGGTGCCATGCCGCTGTCGATGCGCACGCTGTTCCATGCGCCGCTCAGCGATATGGCGTGGCAAATCTGGCTGAACATCCGCCTGCCGCGCGTATTGCTGGCGGTGCTGCTCGGTATGGCATTGGCGGTGTCGGGCGCGGTGATGCAGGGCCTGTTTCGCAATCCGCTGGCCGATCCGGGGTTGCTCGGCATCAGCAGCGGGGCCGGGCTGGCCGTAGCGTTTTCAATTATCGTTCCGCTCAGCTTGCCGCCTTTGCTGGCGCTTTGGCTGCCGTCGATTGCTGCGTTTATCGGCAGCCTGATCGTCACACTGCTTATTTTTAGTTTTAGTCGGCTGGCGCTGGGGAATCTGTCACGTTTGCTGCTGATCGGTATTGCCATCAACGCCTTGTGCGGTGCGGCGGTGGGTGTGCTCTCCTGGCTCAGTAATGATCAGCAGTTACGCCAGCTGGCGCTGTGGGGGATGGGCAGTTTGAGCGCGGCACAATGGCCGAGTCTGGTGGTGTGTGCTGTACTGATTCTTCCTGCGTTGATTGCCATCCAGACCCGTGCGCGCCGTCTTAACCTGCTGCAACTCGGTGAAGAAGACGCGCATTACATGGGGATTGATGTGAAGCGCACCCAGCGTGAACTGTTGGTGCTGAGTGCGCTGCTGGTGGGCACGGCGGTGTCGGTGAGCGGGATTATCGGCTTTGTCGGATTGGTGGTGCCGCACGTGATGCGTTTCTGTGTTGGTAGCGATCATCGCTGGATGCTGCCGGGTTCAGCACTGGCGGGAGCCATCCTGTTATTGCTGGCGGATACACTGGCGCGCACGGTGGTGATCCCAGCGGAAATGCCGGTGGGATTGATCACCAGCCTGATCGGTGGACCATGGTTTCTCTGGCTGATTCTGCGCCAGAAAAGGGGGATGAATGAGTGATTCAATGCAGGCTCGCGGCCTGCGCTTTAGTCATGGCACGCGTGCGCTGATTGATGATGTCTCTATCACCTTGCAGCCTGGTGAGATGATTTCCTTAATCGGCCCCAACGGCGCAGGCAAGTCCACGCTGTTGCGCCTGTTGACCGGGTTTCTGGCGCCTGAAGCGGGGGAGTGCTGGCTCGGCGATCGCCCGTTAAACGATTGGCCGCGTGAACCGCTGGCGCAACGTCGTGCGGTGATGCGCCAGCAAAACAGCGTGACTTTTCCGCTGCCTGCTGAAGAGGTGGTGGCGATGGGCCGTGCGCCCTGGCCTGCCAGCAAATCCAAAGCGGTGATTGAAGAGGTGATGCACATCACTGGCAGTCTGGAACTGGCGAAGCGTGATTATCGTTCGCTCTCCGGTGGGGAACAGCAGCGTGTGCAGCTGGCGCGAGTGCTGGCACAGTTATGGCACGACGATGGCCCGCGTGGCTGGCTGTTTCTTGATGAACCGACTTCCGCACTCGACCTGTATTGGCAGCAGTACAGTTTGCGATTGCTGCATAAGCTGACGCGCAACGGTCGCTTTAGCGTTTGCACCGTGCTGCACGATCTCAATCTGGCATCGCTGTGGTCCGATCGTATTCTGCTGTTGCATCAGGGAAAATTGGTGGCGCAGGGCTCGCCCGCAGAGGTGATGACGGAAACCACGCTGACGCGCTGGTATCAGGCGGAGCTGCACGTGGTGATGCCGCCAGAGCAGGGCAGGCCGCAAATTCAGCTGCGGGCGTAGAAGTGGAGCGCCATTGATGGCGCCCAGAACGTTAGCGGCAATCCACGATCAAACGCCCACGGACCTCACCCGCCAGCAATGCCTCGGCACCTTCACGCGCTTCACTCAGCGGAATGACTTTGGTCAACTGCTCCAGCAGTGCGCCATCCACCAGTTCAGCCAGACGCTGCCACGCTTGCTCACGCAACGGCTTAGCGCACATCACGCTATCCACTCCGGCTAACACTACGCCGCGCAGGATAAACGGTGCCACGCTGGTAGGCAGATCCAGGCCTTGCGCCATGCCGCACGCAGCCACCACGCCATCGCGCTTGATGCCCGCCAGCACGTTGGCCAGCGTATGGCTGCCGACGCTATCAATCGCCGCAGCCCAGCGATCTTTCGCCAGGGGTTTGCCGGGCGCACTCAGTTCAGCGCGATCGATAATCGAGGAGGCGCCGAGGGTGTTGATCAGGTAATCGCTGTCACTGGCGCGTCCGCTGGAGGCCACCACGTCATACCCTAAACGGGCCAGCAAACTGACGCTGAAACTGCCGACGCCGCCGCTGGCACCCGTCACCAGCACCGGACCCTGCTGCGGCGTGATGCCCTGTTTTTCCAGTGCCAGCACGCACAGCATCGCAGTGAAACCGGCGGTACCAATCGCCATGGTCTGCAACGGGCTTAAAGCCGCAGGCACTTTCACCAGCCAGTCACCAGAAACGCTGGCCTTCTGCGCCAGTCCGCCCCAATGCTTTTCACCCACACCCCAACCGGTGAGCAGTGCCACATCGTCCTGCTGCCACTCTGGATGGCGGCTGCTGATCACCCGACCGACAAAATCGATACCCGGCACCATCGGGAACTGACGCACAATCGGCCCTTTATTGCAGATGGCGAGCGCGTCTTTGTAGTTGAGGGTGGAGTAGCTGACTTCGAGGGTGACATCCTGATCGGGCAACTGTTGTTCTGACAGATCCTGCAGGGAAGTGCGGTATCCCTGCTCATCATTTTCAATGACTAATGCCTTAAACATGCAGCCTCCGGCTGATTGAGGAAAGTGCGGGCCATATTACTCCTCTGGAAACAGGGAGCAACACGAAGGCGGACACACCTTGCATAAATTCGCATAACATAAAGATATTTAAGCGTTTTTATCATGGGTTGATTTGATATTCACTTATTAATCAGATGGTTGCTGAATGTTGCTTATGCGTATCAATCTCGTTGCAACGGGTTGTTCCAGTAAAAAAAAGATGCCATCATTGCGCCGCAGTTTTCCACTGATTCCATCCACCCTGAGGACGCCGCCATGCTCGGTACAATGCGCTTTTGCACTTGTCTCCGTTCGCTTTACGATAAGCGGCCCTCCGTCATCTGTTGTTCGCAATTCTCGCTCACCATGCGGTGAGGCCAGCTTAACGCGCTATGCTGTTGGACATGACTAAAGACAGACGCGATCTGACTTTACTGATGTCTATCGGTTGCGGCGGTTGATCCGCCCGAAGACGTTATTCGCCGGGGAATTTTCCTCATTGCTGTGCCACTGGCACCCACTCATCCTTCATTACGGGGATTTGTGTTATGAATCCATTGAAAATCGCTGCCAGCGTTGCGGTAGCGCCAAGCCTGAGCCTGAACACCGCGCGTGATGTGGTGACGCTCGACAATACTGATTTTACCGATGTGGCGGCGGTGGTCGTCTCACTGGCGGATACACGCAGTGGCGTGTTAACGCTGTTGCGCCAGACCGGCTTTAATCTGCCGGTGTTTGTCGCCAACGCGTTCGATGAAGAAGTGCTGAAGCTGCCGGGCGTGACCGGGGAAATCAACGGTGCACCGGAAGAGTGGGAAGCGCTGGAAGAAGCCGCGCAGGCGTATGAGTCTGACCTGCTGCCGCCGTTCTTCGATACCCTGACGCGCTATGTTGATATGCAGAACAGCACCTTTGCCTGTCCGGGCCATCAGGGCGGGGCGTTTTTCCGTAAGCATCCGGCCGGGCGTCAGTTCTATGAATTCTATGGGGAGAACGTGTTTCGTTCCGACATGTGCAACGCCGACGTCAAGTTGGGCGACCTGCTGATCCATGAAGGTTCGGCCAAGCATGCACAGAAGTACGCAGCGAAAGTGTTTAACGCCGATAAAACCTATTTCGTGCTGAACGGCACCTCCAGCGCCAACAAAGTGGTGACCAACGCCATGCTGACGCGCGGCGATCTGGTGCTGTTTGACCGCAACAACCATAAATCCAACCATCACGGTGCGCTGATTCAGGCGGGCGCTACGCCGGTGTATCTGGAAGCGGCACGTAATCCGTTCGGCTTTATCGGCGGCATTGATGCGCACTGCTTTGATGAAGCCTACCTGCGCGAACAGGTGCAGAAAGTCGCGCCACATCGCGCCAAAGATCAGCGTCCGTTCCGTCTGGCGATCATCCAACTTGGCACCTATGACGGCACCGTCTACAACGCGCGTCAGGTGGTGGATCGCATCGGCCATCTGTGCGACTACATCCTGTTTGATTCTGCGTGGCTGGGCTACGAGCAATTTATCCCGCTGATGGAAGGCTGCTCGCCGCTGACGCTGGAGCTGAACGAGAACGATCCCGGCATTTTCGTTACTCAGTCGGTGCATAAGCAGCTGGCGGGCTTCTCGCAAACCTCGCAGATTCACAAGAAAGACAACCACATCCGTGGTCAGAAGCGCTTCTGTCCACATAAGCGTCTCAACAACGCTTTTATGCTGCACGCCTCAACCAGCCCGTTCTATCCGCTGTTTGCCGCGCTGGATATCAATGCGCGCATGCACAAAGGCGAAGCCGGGCGCAGCATGTGGCACGAATGCGTCACCATCGGCATTGATGCACGTAAAGCGATTCTGGAACGCTGCGAGATGATTCAGCCGTTCCTGCCGGAGAAGGTGCACGGCAAGCTGTGGCAGTCGGCGGAAACCGAGGTTATCGCCGCCGATCCAGCTTACTTCAGCCTGGCGCCAGGCGAGAAATGGCACGGCTTTGAGGGTTACGCCAGCGAGCAGTATCTGGTCGATCCCTGCAAGCTGCTGCTGACCACGCCAGGCATTGATGCCGCCAGCGGTGAATACACCAGCTTCGGTATTCCGGCGACTATTCTGGCGAACTACCTGCGCGAGAACGGCATTGTGCCGGAGAAGTGCGATCTCAACTCCATCCTGTTCCTGCTGACGCCAGCGGAGAACCCGGAGAAGATGGCGCATCTGGTGGCGATGCTGGAGCAGTTTGAACACCATGTGAAAGAGGATGCGCTGCTGGCTGAAGTGCTGCCGAGCGTCTATCGCAAAAACATCGAGCGCTATAAAGGCTACACGCTGCGCCGCCTGTGTCAGGAGATGCACGATCTCTACGTCAGCTACGATGTGAAAGATCTGCAGAAAGCGATGTTCCGCGAGGCCTGCTTCCCGAAAGTCGAAGTGAATCCACAGGATGCGCATCAGGCTTACATCCGTGGTGAAGTAGAGCTGGTGGCAATTGCACAAGCTGAAGGGCGCATTGCTGCCGAAGGCGCATTGCCTTATCCACCAGGCGTGCTGTGCGTGGTGCCAGGCGAAGTGTGGGGTGGCGCGGTGCAGCGTTACTTCCTCGCGCTGGAAGAGGGCATCAACTTGTTGCCGGGCTTCTCACCGGAGCTGCAAGGGGTTTACACCGAGGAAGATGACAGCGGACGTAAACACTTAGTGGCGAATATGATGGTGCGCTAACCTGCCCGACGGCGTGCGGTGCAATCACCGCACGCCGTCAGCACCTTATCAGTGACGAACCACCTGAATTTTCTCTTTAGCCAGCCTTCCTGTGCGGTATGTCGCCTGCTTGCGGCGTTTACCGGTAATGTAAACACCGACGCACAGCACCATAAACGTCACCATCAGCGTCATCAGACTCTCGTAGCGATACTGTGGCAGATAGAACATATAGCCCAGCACACTGACAATCATCAAAATGCTCAGCCAGGTCAGCCACGGGAACAACCACATTTTAAAATCAGGCGTGATGCCCTGTTTTTCCATCGCCGTACGCATTCTTAGCTGTGAAACGGCAATCACCAGATAGACAATTAACGCGATCGCACCAGTGGTGGAGATCAGAAAGGCAAACACCTCGCCCGGAAAAGCGTAGTTGGCAATACAGGCGACAAAGCCCGCCAGCGTGGAACCCAATACCGCCACACGTGGCACGCCGCCGTTGGATACCGTGGCACAAGAGGCCGGGGCATTACCGCGTTTACCCAGAGAATAGAGCATGCGTGAAGCGGTATATAACCCGGAGTTCATGCAGCTGCACACAGCAATCAGCACCACCAAATCCACCACCAGTTTGGCACCGGGGAAGTTCAGGGTGGACAACACATACTGGAATGTTCCCTGGGCTAACAGCTGCGGATCATTCCATGCCACCAGCGACACCACGAGGAAAATAGACAGCAAATAAAATAATGCGATGCGGTAAACCACCAGATTAATCGCACGGCTGATTTTTTTACCAGGGTCTTTAGATTCCACGGCGGCAATGGTGACCACCTCCGCGCCAAAGAATGAAAAAATGGTCAGTAAAATACCGGTTAATACTGCGCCAAAACCGTGCGGCATAAAGCCAATACTGTTATATAAATGTGCCACACCACTGACATTTGCCAGCGGCCAGTATCCGGAAATCGCCACAATCCCGATGCCAATAAATCCAATAATCGCTACCACTTTGATGATGGCGAACCAGAACTCAAAGGCGCCAAAGTTTTTAACGCTAAAAAGATTAGTGACAGTGAGCAACAGGATAATCGCAGTGGTAAATTGCCACGAGGCAATGGAAGGGAAATAAGCATGCAGAATATCGGCTCCGGCAATCGCTTCAACCGGAATCAGTAACACCCAAAACCACCAATATAGCCAGCCGATAGTGAAACCGGCCCATGGACCAATGGCTTTCGCCGCGTAGGTGGAAAAGGATCCCGAATCAGGTTGCAGCACGGCCATTTCCCCCAGCATGCGCATCACCAGCAGTACCAGCACACCGGTCATCGCGTAGGAGAGCAACACGGCCGGGCCCGCCGTGGCGATGGCATTCGCGGAGCCGACAAATAACCCGGCACCAATAATGCCAGCAATGGAGATCATACCAACCTGTCGATCTGAAAGGCCGTCGCCTAACGAGTCCTGTTTTGCGGGTGAATGGCTCATACATTTCCTCTTAGCAATTCAGGCATGACATTGGATATCCCACGGGATGCAAGCATCCGTGTTGATGAAATAATGTTGATATGCCCGATACGATGTTATTTTCCGCGATGAAGTGTGATCTTCATCGATTTTTTAATTATTTAAATCAATGCCAGGAATTATTTATAGAGCGATATAGGCCGTTGTTAATTTATCTGTGGAGACGTGAAATAATCATTGCACCTTATTGAAAAAAGGGTCAATCAGGGCGGGAATGTGAGATGGGAAGAAAACGAAAGAATATAGAATATAAATGTTAGGCAGGTCGTGCGTGTGGTTGTAAAAACAACACGTTGCGATGGGCGAAGTTTCACCATATTGATTTCTTATTTTTGTGAGGTCAGGCGAAATTTATCGACGAGGTTTATATCGGCAAGGGTAATTAAAAAAGAGGCAGTCAGAGTCAATGTTTTTCTCTCTGTCTGCCCCTAAAATAACTAATGCATTAACTCATCAGTTGATGATTAATACCGATGATAACTACGCTGTGCCTGATTCACCTTGTACAGATAGCGACGTGATTCGCCCGATGGGTGGCTGGTGGTCAGCGTTTGATACACATCATTTGGCGACATGTCGTTAATCTTGGCGAAGGCACGGTCTTTATCGCTGGAGAACACGCGCAGTACGCTACCCGCGCCGCCGTTGTAGGCGGTAATTACCGCATAACGGCGTGACACTGGATCCTGAATCCCGCCTAAATAACTCTTCTGCAACAGCGACAGATAGGCCGTTCCCGCATCAATGTTATTGGCCGGATCGAGCAGATAGCTGCGGCTCGGTTTACCCCATTTGCCCTTCATGCGGAACACGTCCACGCCAGCGGTGTGCTGAACCACCTGCATCAAGCCCAGCGCATCGGAGTTGCTGACCGCATAGGGGTTGAAGCTCGATTCGGTCTGCATAATCGCCAGAATCAGTGATGCATCCACGCCGTACTCTTCAGCGGCTTTACGCACCAGCGGCAGATATTTGTGCGCACGTTTGTCGAGGTGGTTTGGCACCATCGGAATGGTGACTGACCAGATGACGTGCAGGCCAGAGGTACGTTTTTGCAGTTTGTTCTGAATCAGATAATCGGCAAAGCTGGCGGCGCGGCCCTGCCAGCGAATCGGCTGACCGGTGTTATCCAGCACCTGGCCGTAAAGCAGCGGCTCTTTACTGATCTGAATATCGTTGGCATCGGAGTAGAGATCGACATTACCCGGATCGTCACCAATCAACAGCGTGGTGATGATCGCCTGGCGCAGGCTGGCCATCGGATCGGTACCGGCAATGGTCTCAATGGTGATGCTACCGCTGTCGAAGTTGATGTGACTGCGGGTGTAATAGCTGTCGCTATATTTGACGTAATCCTTCGGTCCGGCGATCAGAACCTCATTGATACCCCAAATATTTTCAATGTTGGCGGCAAACTGCCCCATCAGGATGTCGAAACCGTTGGTGTCCTTAACCCACTCTTCGTGATACTGCGATTTTTTTTGTCCGGAGCAGGAAACCAAAAGTGGAGCAATCACTAACAGCGCTATCAGTTTTTTATTCATTGTAAATGCGTGCCTGATTCAAAAAGAGGGCCTCAAAGGGAGGCCCTGAACGATTATTTTTCTGGCGGGGTGAAACCTTCGATGTGCACATCTTTGCCTTCGAACAGGAAATTGATCATCTCCTTTTCCAGCACTTTGCGATCTTCCGGGTTCATCATGTTGAGCTTTTTCTCGTTGATCAACATGGTCTGCTTGGACATCCACTGCTGCCAGGCTTCTTTGGAAATCTCATTGTAGATGCGCTTACCGATCTCGCCTGGATAGAGCTGGAAATCCTGCCCTTCAGCGTCGCGTTGCAGAAACGTACAAAAAATGGTGCGGCTCATTACTCTTCCTCTTGGATCACGCGCGTGTGCAGTGCCAGTTGCTGGGGATGGCGCAATTCGTGCAGTAAACGCTCTACGGGCGCTGCCAAACCCACTGACGGTGGTTGCGCTAAGTTATACCAGAGACCGCTCGCTTCATCCATCAGCGACCCGGCAGAAGGCCACGCCAGCCACATAGGCACAATGTCTAAGTGGAAATGACTAAAGGTATGACGAAAAGCCGTCAGCTGCTGTGGTTTGGCGTGAATGCCGCGTTCGGCCAGCCAGTCAGTTAGCGCTTGCTCACTGGTGAACTGTGGGAAGCAGAACAAACCGCCCCATAATCCCACCGGCGGACGTTGCTCCAGGAATACGTCGTCGCCGTGCTGAATCATCAGGAACCAGCCGGTGCGCTCTGGAATCGTCACTTTGGGTTTCTTACCCGGATATTCGGCCCAACTATTGTTGGCATACGCGATACAACCGTTGCTGACCGGGCAAATCTCACACTTAGGACGTGAGCGAGTACACACTAATGCGCCGAGATCCATCATTGCCTGATTAAACTGGCTTACGCCTTCGGCAGGTGTCACTTCTTCGCTAATCTGCCATAAACGTTTCTCAACGTCTTTTTTGCCCGGCCAACCACCGACAGCATAACACCGGGCCAGCACGCGCTTGACGTTGCCATCCAGAATCGGGAAATGCAGGCCCAGTGACAGGGATAGCACAGCACCCGCCGTCGAACGCCCAACGCCGGGCAGCGCGGCCACATCATCGAAATTGCGCGGGAACTCGCCACCGTGCTTATCCACCACCTGCTTCGCCGCTTTATGCAGGTTGCGCGCACGGGCGTAGTAGCCGAGTCCGGTCCACAGATGCAGTACTTCGTCCAGCGGTGCAGCGGCCAGATCGGCAATCGTCGGGAAGCGCGCCATAAAGCGTTCAAAGTAAGGGATAACGGTGGCAACTTGCGTCTGCTGCAGCATCACTTCGGAGAGCCACACTTTATAAGGTGTCTTCTCCTGCTGCCACGGCAGGGTTTTGCGGCCGAAGCGCTGATACCACTCCAGCACCTGTTGCGCGAACTGCGGCGCTTGCATCATTTGAGGAAATATTCCGTGTTTGCTCTACAATCAGGCAGGAATTCCAGCACAGAGACATCGGGGTGTAAACCGGAAGATTGCAAAGGCTTGCTTCTGCTATCTAACTTTGCATAATGCCCGTTTCCCAGAAAGGCTAACCAGCAGGCTTCAACATGATTAATGACGTCATCACCCCGGAATTTGATGAGAACGGGCGGCCATTACGCCGTATCCGCAGTTTTGTGCGCCGCCAGGGGCGCTTAACGAAAGGACAGCAGCTCGCGCTCGATAATTACTGGCCGGAGATGGGCGTCGAGTTCCAGCAGGAACCGCTGGATTTGGCAGCACTGTTTGGCCGTGAAGCGCCAGTGGTGCTGGAAATCGGTTTTGGCATGGGCGCCTCACTGGTGACCATGGCGCAAAATAATCCTCACCAGAACTTCCTCGGTCTTGAAGTGCATGCGCCGGGCGTGGGAGCCTGTCTGGCTTCTGCCAAAGAGGCAGGCGTGGAAAACCTGCGTGTGATGTGTCACGACGCAGTAGAAGTGTTGCAGCAGATGATTCCGGATAACTCACTGCGCATGGTTCAGCTGTTCTTCCCGGACCCATGGCATAAAGCGCGCCACAATAAACGTCGCATTGTGCAGGTACCTTTTGCCGAGCTGGTGATGCGTAAGCTGAAGCTGGGCGGTGTGTTCCATATGGCCACCGACTGGGAAGATTACGCGACACACATGCTGGAAATCATGAACAGCGTGGATGGGTATAAGAACCTGTCAGAAGCTAATGATTACGTGCCGCGTCCGGAAACGCGTCCGTTAACGAAATTTGAGCAGCGCGGGCAGCGACTGGGCCATGGCGTTTGGGATCTGATGTTTGAGAGGATTAAATAATGGCCGTACAGCGTAGCCGTCGTTTACGTAAAAAACTGCATATCGATGAGTTTCAGGAGTTAGGTTTCTCTGTTGCCTGGCGTTTTGCCGAAGGCACCACCGAGGAGCAGATTGATGCCACGCTGGATCAGTTTATTACTGAAGTGATTGATCCCAATGGCCTGGCGTATGACGGCAGCGGTTATCTGGTGTGGGAAGGTCTGGTTTGCCTGCAGGAAACCGGTAAGTGCACCGATGAGCACCGTGAGCTGGTGCGTAAATGGCTGGAGAAACGCGAGCTGTCAGATGTTCAGGTGACTGAACTCTTTGACGTCTGGTGGGACTAAGTACTCTACTGGCCTGAGATATCGCTTCAGGCTAGCTCACTTGCGCTTTTGGCGCCGGGCAGTGCGCTCACAAGTTGCGAAAGCGACTTGTACGCCCAAAGGGCGGCTCCGAAAGGGGCGAGCAACGTGAGTCATCTTATGTACTCAGGCGCGCTCCGATTATTGTGCGCTGACCGCCACCAAATTCGCTGCGCCGCTTACGCCTGACTTGTACTAACTGCAAAGGCGTGGGCGGCTTTTCATTTTAGGGAGATTTCATGGTTCGTAAGGCGCTTCTTACCGCACTGCTGCTGGCCGCAGCGACACAGGCGCAGGCTGATTATCAGTGCAGCGTTAATCCTCAGGATGATGTGATCATCAAACCGCAGAGCGTGCAGGTGGTCGGCACCAACGGTAATCTTGAAATCTCACCGCAGGGCGATGTGACCTTTAACGGGCAGAAAGCCAACGTGGATAACGCCACGCGACAGAAAGCCATCGACTATCAGAATGCGTTACGTCGGGACTTGCCGTGGGTGGATAACGGGGCCTCGACGCGTCTGGAACGCAGCCGTGTGGCGCTGGATAAAGTGATTGTGGAAAAGCTCGGTGCCAACAGCAACGTGCGCAATCGCCTGACCAGGCTGGATGGTCAGCTGAAGCAGCAGATGAACCGTATCATTGAGCATCGTCCGGATGGTTTGACCTTCCACCATCAGGCGATTGACCAGGTGCGCGCTGAAGGCGAAAAGCTGGTGCAGAGCACGCTGGGCGGTATTATGCAGGATAGTCTGAACGAGATGGGCAGCAGCCAGGCCGCCAGCGGCAGTAATCCACTGCAGGCGATCATGGGCAACCTCGGCGGTCTGCAGCAGGCGGTTCAGGCGGAATGGAATAAGCAGGAAAAGGACTTTCAGAACTTCGGTCATGAGGTGTGTAATCGCGTGACGGATCTGGAAGGGCAGCGCAAAGCGTTAGTGCAGGGCGTTAAAGGTTAAAAAAACCAGCGGGACGAAATAGCGTGCCGCTGGGTTATATGACTGTTTGGACTACATAAACAGTTCAAGCAGCGAATTCAGGAACAACTTCCCTTTTTCGGTTATCTGCCACTGCTCTGCGGTTTCCACCACGTAACCTGCCTCGATCGCTGCATCCATCTGTGCACGAATTACTTGTTCATCCAGCCCGGTATAGCGGCTGAAATCTGCACGCGGTGCGGCTTCCAGCAGACGGAAGCGGTTCATAAAGAACTCAAACGGCTTGTCTTCGTTCTCCACATCGTGCTGCTTGTCGAGGTAATTACCTTGCATAAAGCCGCGCGGATGACGGGTTTTCACCGTACGCACAATTCTGCCATCCGGCTGCGTCAGCTTGCCGTGGGCACCACAGCCGATACCGAGGTAATCACCGAAGCGCCAGTAGTTGAGGTTGTGCTCACAGCGATAACCCGGCTTAGCATAGGCCGAGGTTTCATACTGCTGATAACCGGCGGCACTCAGCAACTCATGACCTTGCTCGTAGATGTCCCACAGCGCATCGTCATCCGGCAATACCGGCGGACGCGAGCTGAACATCGTGTTCGGCTCGATGGTCAGCTGATACCACGACAGGTGCGGCGGATTCAGCGCAATCGCCTGACGCAAATCGTCCAGTGCCTCTTCCAGTGACTGATCGGGCAAGCCGTGCATCAGATCGAGGTTAAAGCTGCGCAGACCAAGACCGGCGGCGAGATGGGCGGCACGTACCGCTTCATCAGGGCCGTGAATGCGCCCTAAGCGCTCCAGCTTCTGCGGGCTAAAACTCTGCACGCCAATCGAAATACGGTTAATACCGGCTTTCTGGTAGCCGCTGAAGCGATCCGCTTCCACGGTGCCCGGATTGGCTTCCATGGTGACCTCTGCATCGGCCGCCAGCGGCAGGCGCGCACGCACGCCATCCATCAACATTTGCATGGCGTTGCTGCTGAGCAGGCTCGGTGTGCCGCCGCCAATGAAGATGGTTCGTACTTCACGGCCAGCGGTTAGCGGCAGGTCCTGTTCAAGATCGCTGAGCAGGTGCTGCACATACTCGATGTGCGGCACCTCGCCTTTTAACGCGTGGGAGTTGAAATCACAGTACGGACACTTCTGCACACACCACGGAATGTGGATGTACAGGCTTAACGGAGGTAACTCAGGCATTGCGCATCGCATCCAGTAACAGCGTCAATGCTTTGCCACGGTGAGAAACAGCACGCTTTTCATCTTTACTCAGCTCTGCTGCGGTTTTGCCCAGTTCAGGAACATAGAAAATCGGGTCGTAACCAAAGCCGCCTTCACCTGCGGCTGCACGGGTGATTTCACCCGCCCAGCTGCCGTGGAACACCAGCGGTGTCGGATCTTCAGCATGACGCACATAAACCAGCACACAGTGGAACTGCGCCTGACGCTCGCCCTCCGGCACGTTTTCCAGCGCCACCAGCAGCTTATCGAGATTTTGCTGATCGCTGGCGTCTTCACCGGCATAGCGCGCAGAGTAGATGCCTGGCGCGCCGCCGAGCGCATCCACCGCCAGACCAGAGTCATCGGCAATCGCTGGCAGACCGGTGATCTGCGCAGCATGACGCGCCTTAAGAATGGCATTTTCAATAAAGGTCAGACCGGTTTCTTCCGCTGACTCAACGCCCAGCTCGGTTTGTGCCACGATATCGAGGCCGAAGGCCGCTAACAGATCGGCCAGTTCACGAACTTTGCCCGGATTACCGGTGGCGAGTACGACTTTTTGCATAACAGTTCCAGATTAACGAATTACAGCAAATACCAGAGACCCGGGAACAGGTCCATGCCGAGGAAATTCAGCGCGTACAGCACCAGAATCACAATCATGGCAGAGAAATCGATGCCGCCCATCGCAGGCAGAATACGGCGAATCGGTGCCATCAGCGGTTCAGTCAGCTGAATCAACACGTAATCAATCGGGCCACGTCCCTGGCTGATCCAGCTCATCAGCGAACGAATGATGATCACCCAGAACACCAGATAACCGGCGGATTTCACCAGTGACAACAGGCCGACTAACAGATTGGTGGGATCCACGGAGAACACGCCAACCTGAATTAACAGTAGCACCGGATATTTCAGGGTGGTCAGCACAAAGGCCAGCACCAGCGAGGCTGTGTCAATCGGGCCTATCGCTGGCAGCACGCGGCGCAGCGGCTTGATAATCGGCTGTGTAATCTTCACCACAAACTGTGACAGCGGGTTGTAGAAATCACAGCGTGACCACTGCATCCAGATGCGCAGCAGCAATACCATCACGTATAGGTCGATCAGCGTTTTGACTAAAAACGTCATTGTTAACATGAGGTTCCTCAATTATTGTTGTGAAGGTCGCGCATAATCCCGCGCGCCAAATACGGCGGTGCCAATGCGCACCATGGTGCTGCCTGCGGCGATTGCCGCATCCATGTCGTCGCTCATTCCCAGAGAAAGCGTATCGACGTCAGGGTAATCCTGTTTTAGAGCGTTAAACGCGTCAGCCATCTGCTGACATACCGCGAACTGCCGATCGTAATCTGGCTCCGGCGCCGGGATTGCCATTAATCCGCGCAAACGCAGACGTGGCAATGCGGCTATCTGCGCCGCCAGCGCCGGAATCGCCTCCAGCATGATGCCAGATTTGCTGTTCTCGTCACTGATATTTACCTGAATTAACACGTTAAGCGGCGGTAACGCTTCCGGACGCTGATCGTTGAGGCGTTGTGCAATGCGTTCACGATCCACGGTGTGACACCAGGCAAAATTCTCCGCCACCAGGCGGCTTTTATTGGATTGCAGCGGCCCGATAAAGTGCCACTGCAGATCAGGATGTGCGGCCAGCTCAGCCACCTTTTCAACCCCTTCCTGTACGTAATTTTCACCGAATGCCTGCTGACCCGCAGCAATCGCTTCTGCGACTGCGCTCGCAGGTTTAGTTTTGCTCACTGCAAGCAGGGTAATTTCTTCTGGCGCGCGGCCGCAGCGTGCAGCGGCAGCGGCGATACGCTCACGCACTTGCTGTAGGTTGTGCTCAATGGAAGTCATAGTCAGGAGAAGTTAAATGGATTTGGATGAAGTTGTGGCCCTTAGTGTAAAGCATAACGCCGCCGATCTGCACCTTTGCAGCGGACATTTACCGCACTGGCGCCGACAGGGCGTGCTGGAGCCGATCCCACAGCAAACCGCACTGGATGGCGACTGGCTGGAAACCTTTTTGCAACAGTGGCTCAGCGGCGTGCAGCAGGATGAGCTGGAAGCGAGCGGGCACGTTGATTTTGCCATCACCCTGGAAAGCGGCGTGCGTTTGCGTGCCAACCTGTTTATGCAGCGCCACGGTTTATCGCTGGCGCTGCGCTTGATTGCCAGCCAGGCACCCGATATCAACCAATTGCAGCTGCCCGACGCAGTACAGCAGTTGTTGCAGCTGGAGGAGGGGCTGATCTTAATCACGGGTGCCACCGGCAGCGGTAAATCCACCACGCTGGCCGCGCTGGTGGACAGCCTCAATCGCGAACAGGCGCGCCATATTATTACGCTGGAAGATCCGATTGAGTTTGTGCATCACAGCCAGCGCTCGTTGATTCAGCAGCGGGAAGTGGGAACGCACGCGGCATCATTCCAGCATGGATTGAAAGCGGCTCTGCGCGAAGACCCGGATGTGATTCTTTTGGGCGAGCTACGTGACAGCGAAACCATTCGACTGGCGCTGACGGCGGCAGAGACCGGGCATCTTGTACTGGCAACGTTGCACACGCGAGGTGCCACGCAAGCGGTGGATCGTCTGGTGGATGTGTTTCCCGCCGAGGAGAAAAATCTGGTGCGCACCCAGTTGGCGGGCAGTTTGAAAGCGGTGCTGGCGCAGCGTTTAGTGCCGGCGAAAAACGGCGGACGGATTGGCTTGTTCGAGGTGTTGGTGGCCACGCCTGCGGTGACCAATTTAATCCGCGAGGGCAAGATGCATCAACTGCCTGGCGTGCTGCAAACCGGCGCGCAGTCAGGGATGCAGACGTTCGCGCAGAGCGAACAGGCGCGACAACAGGCGGGATTGATTTGAGAATTTGCGAGTCGATTCAAAAGGGCGGGCATGATTTGCGTGCCTGCGAGTTGCTACTAAAGGGCGGGGCATGATTTGAATGCTTGCAAGTCGATACAAGGGAGTGGGCATGATTTGAGTGCCTGCGAGTCGTTACAAAGAGGTGGGGATGATTTTAATGCCTGCGAGTCGTTACAAAAGGGCGGGGCATGATTTGCACGCCTGTGAGTTAATACAAGTGGCAGAATTGATTGGCGTGTTTGCAGGTTGCCGTAAATGGCGAGAGCACAATAGCCTAGCGAATAACACGCAAGCTGTTGCCGCAATTTGTCAGGTGCGCATTCACGCGCACCTGGATTTCAATCAGTGCGTATCGAACCAATCTTCCAGAATGATCACCGCCGATTGCGAATCGACCTGACCTTTCTGCAATGCACGGAAGCCACCGCGTTCGAACAGGTCGGCGCGCGCTTTCACGGTACTTAACCGCTCGTCTTGCAGCTCAACACGCACACCGAAACGGCCATGAATACGATTGGCGAACTTACGGGCGCGATCGGTTAACGGCTGCTCGGTGCCGTCCATGTTCAACGGCAAGCCCACCACCACGTAATCAGGCTGCCACTCTTTCAGTAGCTTCTCGATCAGCTTCCAGTCTGGCGTGCCGTCCTGTGCTTTGAGCGCGGTCAGAGCGCGTGCGGTGCCGGTCAACTGTTGACCGACCGCCACACCGATGCTTTTGGTGCCGAAATCGAAGCCCAGCAAAGTTTCACTGGCCATCAGGCGTGCCCTGCATCGCTGGTCATATTATGAATATCGATGCCCATGCTGCGTGCAGCTTCGCGCCAGCGCTCGGCTATCGGCGTCTGGAACAGAATATTGCTATTGGCGGGCGTGGTCAGCCAGGCATTTTCCAGCAGCTCATTCTCCAGCTGATCTTTCTCCCAGGCGCAATAACCTAACGCCACCAGCACGTTATCAGGCTGTTCTGAGGTGCCGATCGCTTCCAGCACATCCCGCGAAGTGGTGATCACGGTATTGTCAGAAATTCGAATGCTGGAAGAGTAAATTTTCTGGGCAGAGTGCAGGATAAAGCCGCGATCTTCCGCCAGCGGGCCGCCAGCGAATACCGGCTTATCCAACTTAATGGCAGGATCACGTTCTGATGGGCTGATTTTAAGTTTCTTCAGAATGCCTTCGACCGTGAGGTTATCCATCGGCTTATTCACGATCAAGCCCATGGCGCCATCTTCATTGTGCTCGCAGATATACACCACCGAGCGTTTGAACAGCGGGTCCTGCAGCGACGGCATCGCAATCAAAAAATGGTGCTGTAAATTCATTCTCACTCGTATACCAAAAATAACCGGCGCGGCCGCAGCCACGTCGGTTTTGGGTTCTCACGGCGCTTACACGCCGTTGACATCAGCCCAGGCGTTTCTCAATGGCATCCATCAGCATGCCGGTGATCGAGATCGGGAATGCAGCCTCGATTTCACGCACGCAGGTTGGGCTGGTTACGTTAACTTCGGTGAGTTTATCACCAATGATGTCCAGACCGACAAAAATCAGCCCTTTAGCTTTCAGCGTTGGACCCACGCGACGGGCGATTTCCCAATCGCTGTCACTCAACGGGCGTGCTTCACCGCGGCCACCAGCTGCCAGGTTTCCACGGGTTTCGCCACCCTGTGGGATACGCGCCAGGCAGTAAGGCACCGGCTCGCCATCCACCACCAGCACGCGTTTATCGCCCTCTTTGATCGCTGGCAGATAGTTTTGCGCCATGCAGAAGTTCTGGCCGTGGTTGGTCAGGGTTTCGGTGATGACGCCAAAGTTCGGGTCGTCCTGCTTCACGCGGAAGATCGAGGCACCGCCCATGCCGTCCAGCGGCTTGAGGATCACATCACCGTGCTCCTGCCAGAAGGCTCGCAACTGCTCTTTGTTGCGGGTCACCAGCGTATCTGGCGTCAGGTCGGCGAACCAGGCGGTGTACAGCTTCTCGTTGCAGTCACGCAGGCTCTGCGGTTTGTTGACGATCAGCGTGCCTTGCTCTTCCGCGCGTTCCAGCAGGTAGGTCGCGTAAATGAATTCAGTATCAAACGGCGGATCTTTACGCATCAGCACGACGTTGAGATCGGCCAGTGGAATCACCTGCTCGCTACCGAACTCGTACCATTTGTCGTAGTTCTGCTCCACGCTTAACAGACGCGTGCGGGCGTAAGTGACGCCGCCGCGCAGGGAGAGATCGCCCATCTCCATGTAATGAATTTCGTAACCACGGCGCTGTGCTTCCAGCAACATGGCGAAGCTGGTGTCTTTTTTAATGTTGATGGACGAAATTGGGTCCATAACGATGCCAAGCTTAATCATTATTCTCTCCTCAAAGGGGGAATTTATTGCCCCATTCCGTGACAGCGCTGTGGCTTTTCACGTGCGTAGTTTTAAAACCCTAAAAGTATCCCTTAACCCAGGTCACCAAACCTCACCTGAAGTGCCGTAATGGCCGTCAGTGCGGTAGTTTCTGTACGCAACACGCGTGGGCCCAACAAAATATCGGTGAAACCTTGCTGCGCGGTCATGGCAATTTCGTCTGCGGATAAGCCGCCTTCCGGACCAATCAGCAGGCGTACACGCTCAACCGGCTGCGGCAGAGTGTTAATACTGTGGCTGGCGCGCGGGTGCAAATTGAGCTTTAAACCGCTTTCCTGCTCGGCACACCAGGCTTCCAGCGTCATCGCTTCACGGATTTCCGGCACACGATTACGGCCGCACTGTTCACAGGCGGCAATCGCAATTTTTTGCCATTGCTGAATCTTCTTCGCCAGTCGTTCAGCATCCAGCTTTACGCCGCAGCGCTCCGAAAACAAGGGTGTAATTACGTTCACGCCGAGTTCGATCGATTTCTGGATGGTGAATTCCATCTTTTCGCCGCGCGACATCACCTGCCCAAGATGGAGATGGAGCGGAGATTCACGGTCATCAGGCTGACTGGCAAGGACCCTTACTTTTACACGCTTTTTATCAGCCTGGGTGATTTCGGCGTTAAAAGTCAGATTACTGCCATCAAACAGCTCAATTTGTTGACCGGCGGTCATGCGCAGCACGCGCCCGACGTGGTTAGCGGCATCTTCGTCGAGGAAGACTTCACTGTTAACTTCAAGAGGTTCGGGATGATAAATGCGAGGTATGCGCATGCGGTTCCTGCCAGCGTTATGCCGTGTCTTCGGACACGGCCCAATCGGAAAAAAGCTAGTGTAGGGTAGCGCTTTTAGCGCTGGCAAGCCTGTTGTACATAGGGATTGTGATTTCCCTGCACCTGCGCGATACGGTTGTCGCGTTCACACTCCCATTGGCTTACCGGATATTGCTTGTTCCAGGCGGTGAACAGCTGGGTCTGCTGGCGTGACAGACGCAACTGATACTGGTCACGCATGTAGAAGTAAGTGCGGGCGATGGCACCGCGCGCACGCTCGGGTGGCTGCGCCAGCTTCTGCTTGAAATCGACTTTCATTGCGCATTGACCATATTGCGCGTCGCCGCCGTTCCACTGACTGTACTGGAAGTTATTGCGATCGCCATTCACTTCACCAATCGCCGGCTGCAGATTGTGCAGGTCGCTTTCAATGCGGCGGTAATCGGCATCTTTACTGCAGTTTTTACGGCCGCCATTTTGCCAGCACTGGCGCTGATGGCCGAACTCCCATGCGGGCATCACATGTTCCCACTCAATACGTTCAGCGCGGTTGGCATTTTTACGCACGCTGTAGCCGCAGCTACTGAGATCGGGCACGCCTTTCTTGCCGTGCCAGCTGATTTTACAGCCGCAGTAAAATTCTGCCGGGGCATCGGCATTGATCTGCGCGGCGACCACTTTGGCCTGCTGGAAGTTGTTTTGATTGTAGTGGGTGATGCTGAGGCTGAAGGCGCTAATGGGGGCAACTAATAAGGAGAGTAACAACAGCGTTTTGCGAGACATATTCCAAAAATTACCTGATGCGTAAAAAGGCGGCAGGGTAACAGAATGGCGCAGGGTGGGAAATCAGATAAACGGATTAACCTGCTGAAAATTCACCAGGTTGCAGCAAAGTACCGCATTGCACGCAGCGGTATTCACTTTCCCCCCGTAACACGCGATTGTGGCGGCGTACGGTGAGCTGATGTTGCTGACAGCGGCAGCGATAGGGGAAGGTATTACTGCGCACCGAAGCGATTTCGAACTGATGGGTACGACGCGCGGGAACGCCGAGCACGCTCTCCATCATCCACTTCCACTCTTTGCCGTGCGGCGGCACGCGGCCAAAGGTTTTCCATACCAGCAGGTGCGCCAGTTCGTGCGGCACCACCTCATCCACAAATGCCTGCTGATTCTCCAGCAATAGCACCGGGTTGATGCGAATCTCCCATTTCTCCAGCCAGGCCGTACCGGCAGCGGTGCCGCGCTGCTGATACACCAGCTTCGGCTCGTCATAGTGACGCTCCAGCTTTTGATTGGCGAGCTGCAAATGGTGACGCAACGAGCGCATCACGGCTTGTTGTAGGGCGATGGGAAGGCGAGGTGTTTTCATGCCGGGCAGGATAACCTGGTACGCACAAATGCGCACCTGACGAAACACACAAAAAAAGGGCCGCCAATCGGCAGCCCTTCGTATCGCTTATCGACCTTATTGCTGGCCGATATCGCGCAGTTTTTTACCTTTCATCAGGTTGCGCTCGATGTGTTCCAGCGAGACGTTTTTGGTCTCAGGAATCAGCGCCACGGTCAGCAGGATAAAGAACACGTTCAGACCTGCGTACACCCAGAAGGTCGGCGCGTTACCCAGCGTATTCAACATGGTCAGGAAGGTAGCACCGACAATCATGTTGGCAATCCAGTTGGTTGCGGTCGACACGGTGATACCGAAGTCGCGGCCTTTCAGCGGCTGAATTTCTGAACACAGTACCCAGATCAACGGGCCGGCAGACATCGCAAAACCAACAATGAACATCAGCAGCATGGCGACAGCGAAGTACTGTGCGGAAGCAGAGTTGATGCCAATGTGCAGCATGGTGCCGAGGATGCCCATACCGGCAGCCATCACGATGAAGCCCAGCACCAGTGTAGGTTTACGGCCCCAGCGATCCACCAGACCGATAGCAATAAAGGTCGCCAGTACGTTGACCAGACCAACAATTACTGTGCCCCACATCTGCTGAGTAGTATTGGCGAAGCCCGCAATCTCAAAGATTTTTGGCGCGTAATACATGATGACGTTCATACCGGTGAACTGCTGCATTACCTGCAACAGCACGCCCAGGAACACCGCGCGACGGAAGTTGCTGTTGCTCTGGAACAACTGCCAGCCAGACTGTTTGATCTTCAGGCTTTCACGAATCTCATCCAGTTCACGTTTAGCTTGTTCGCTGGTATCACGCAGACGAGCCAGCACGCGTTCTGCACTGCGGAAATCGCCTTTCGCCGCCAGCCAGCGTGGACTGTTTGGCAGGAAGAATACGCCTACCAGCAGCAGCACGGCCGGAATGGTGATGATACCCAGCATCCAGCGCCATGCGCCTGCGTCACTAAATGCAGTGTCAGACAGATACGCGCCCAGGATACCGATGGTGATCATCAGCTGATACAGAGAAATCATGCTGCCACGAATCTTTTCCGGTGCGATTTCAGAAAGATACAGAGGAGCAGTGTAAGACGCGACACCTACTGCCAGGCCGAGTACTACACGTGCAGCAATCAGCATATCCGGGCTAACCGCCATGGCTGACCACAGTGAACCGATCACGAACAGAATGGCACCCGCCATCAGGCTCTTTTTACGGCCGAGATGTGAAGACATCCAGCCGCTACCAATCGCACCCACAGCCGCACCGAACATCATTGAGCTGACAATCCACTCTTGCTCATGTGCAGTCACGTTGAAATCTTTGGCGATGAAGGGCAGGGCACCAGCGATAACGCCGATATCCAGACCAAACAGCAGGCCGGCCAGAGCCGCTAAGAAGCAGACAAACAAGGTCATCATCTTGTTCGACGTTCTGCTCTTATGAGTATTACCAGGCATAATGCCTCCGAAGTTTATCTATCATTGTTTTTATCAATGTTATGAAACCTGCCGACGGAAAAAAGTGAGGACGATCACATCAGTGTAATCGGTTACACACGCTGAAACCCTGCAATCCAGCATTTTCCGCCTGAAATAGTTACGTAACCAGTAAGGTATAGCACCCTTTAAGTTTCTGACATCTCTCTAAATATCGGCTATCAGACGACGCTGAAAATAACGCATTTTCATACGAATAACTACGCTGAAAATTCTCTAAATGACAGATTACAAAAGGTTTTCAAAATGTAATCGTTAACACTTTGTTGTAAACATCGAAAATGAAGTGTAGACGGCGGGAAAAAATGTGCAGGCTGGTTAGCGGGCATAAAAAAGCCCGCAATAAGCGGGCTCGTTTTTGCAGGACGGTAAGATTACAGGCCCGCAGCCTCGCGCAGTTGAGCAGCTTTATCAGTCTGCTCCCACGGGAAGTGTTCGCGACCAAAGTGACCGTAAGCAGCGGTCTCTTTGTAGATAGGTTTCAGCAGATCCATCATCTGAATCAGGCCGTAAGGACGCAGGTCGAAGAACTCGCGCACCAGCAGGGTCAACTGCTCGGTAGGGACTTTCTCAGTACCGAAAGTTTCCACCATGATGGAGGTTGGCTCAGCCACGCCAATCGCGTAAGAAACCTGGATTTCGCAACGGTCAGCCAGACCAGCCGCGACGATATTTTTCGCGACATAGCGTGCAGCGTAAGCAGCAGAACGGTCAACTTTAGACGGGTCTTTACCAGAGAACGCACCGCCACCGTGACGCGCCATACCGCCGTAAGTATCAACGATGATTTTACGACCAGTCAGACCGCAGTCGCCCATTGGGCCGCCGATCACGAAGCGACCGGTTGGGTTGATATGGTATTTGGTGCTGGCATTCACCCACTCTGCAGGCAGTACCGGCTTGATGATCTCTTCCATCACCGCTTCACGCAGATCGGCTGTCGAAATTTCTTCAGCGTGCTGAGTCGACAGGACAACCGCATCGATACCGACAATTTTGCCGCCATCGTACTGGAAAGTGATCTGGCTTTTCGCATCCGGACGCAACCACGGCAGTGAGCCGCTTTTACGCACTTCAGCCTGACGCTGCACCAGACGGTGGGCGTAGGTTACCGGAGCAGGCATCAGCACGTCGGTTTCGTTGGTGGCGTAGCCGAACATCAGGCCCTGGTCGCCCGCGCCCTGTTCCAGCGGATCGGTACGGTCAACACCCTGGTTGATGTCAGGAGACTGCTTACCAATCGCGCTCAGTACGGCGCAAGAGTTCGCATCAAAGCCCATATCGGAATGGACATAGCCGATTTCACGTACGGTATTACGGGTGATCTCTTCGATATCCACCCATGCGCTGGTGGTGATTTCACCGCCAACCAGCACCATACCGGTCTTAACGTAAGTTTCGCAGGCCACGCGTGCTTTTGGATCCTGTTCAAGGATCGCATCTAACACGGCATCGGAAATTTGGTCAGCGATTTTATCAGGATGTCCTTCTGATACGGACTCAGATGTAAATAGGTGTTTAGCCATTCTGTTCTTTACCTTACAAATGGTTTGAATTCGACTGCATAGCGTAAGTGGACCAGGCCGACTCGACGCCCCTTCAGGCAAAGCCGCGAGCAGTAGGGAGTATTGGCGTAATCGCCGACACCGCCTGGATGTTAACCAGTTTAGATGGAAAACCATCTGGACGGCTATTCTAGGTTACACAGTGAGCACTTTTCCAGTGCTTTTTCTGATTCCGCACGTTTACGCAAGTGAGCAGATGGAAGAAATTCCTGACACCTTCCACAGATCCCAGACAAAGATTTTGCTTTTTCACCCTGCAAACTGTATAAAACGCCGCTGCTGTCGACCACAGTACAAAAGGATGACGCCACCGCGCGTCGCGCCGTCAGAGCTATTCTCTGATTTTCACCCAGGCCGTTTCTCGTTTGCTGTTTGCAGGCGTTGGAGGTGATAAAAGTAATGAACCACACTTCTCTTCTTTTCGGTTCACTGCGCTCAACGGGCGCACTGGCAATCCTTTCCCAATCCAGTCTTATTCTTTTCTCTCGTCGAAGTTTTGCACGTTGCGGTAATTATCCCGACACGAGCGCCGGCTAAGCTATTCCCTCATTTCTGTCGCTGTGTTTCACTCGTCTTAGGCGGTGAAAAGCGTTGGCTTTTGGCCCGTTTTTTACTGACTACAGCGTGGTGTTTTACACTTAGAGTCAGCAACGTGCACGGCAACCCGATAATCGGAGCTCAGCAGGATGGGGAAATGTTTACCCGGACTCACAACAGCAAGACCCGGCAACTGTTTCATATTTCAACGGAAAATTGAGGTTCGCGATGTCTGACGACATGAAGAATATCAAGGGTTCGTCAGCTGGCGAACAGGGTGTACTCCGCTCCATGCAGGAGGTGGCGATGAACGACCAGGAAGCGAGCAGAATGCTGCGTACCTACAATATTGCCTGGTGGGGTAATAACTATTATGACGTCAACGAGCTGGGGCACATCAGCGTGTGTCCGGATCCGGATCAGCCGGAAGTGCGCGTTGACCTGGCGAAACTGGTCAAAGAGCGTGAAGCCGATGGCCAGCGTCTGCCTGCGCTGTTCTGCTTCCCGCAGATTTTACAGCATCGCCTGCGTTCAATTAACGCCGCCTTTAAACGTGCGCGCGAATCCTACGGCTACAAGGGTGACTACTTTCTGGTTTACCCAATTAAGGTTAACCAGCATAAGCGCGTGATTGAATCACTGGTCAACTCCGGTGAACCGCTGGGCCTGGAAGCCGGTTCGAAAGCCGAGCTGATGGCGGTGATCGCGCACGCGGGTAAAACCCGTTCAGTGATTGTCTGCAATGGCTATAAAGACCGCGAGTACATTCGTCTGGCGCTGATTGGCGAGAAACTCGGTCACAAGGTTTACCTGGTGATCGAGAAAATGACCGAAGTGCGCCTGGTGCTGGAAGAGGCGGAGCGCCTGAACGTGATCCCGCGTCTGGGTATCCGCGCACGTCTGGCTTCACAGGGCTCGGGTAAATGGCAGTCGAGCGGTGGCGAGAAATCTAAGTTCGGTCTGGCGGCATCACAGGTGTTGCAGCTGGTGGATATCATGCGCAAAGCCGGTCGTCTCGACAGCCTGCAACTGCTGCATTTCCATCTTGGTTCGCAGATGTCCAACATTCGCGACATCGCCACCGGTGTACGTGAGTCGGCGCGCTTCTATGTTGAGCTGGCGAAGCTCGGCGTGAACATCAAATGCTTCGATGTCGGCGGCGGTTTGGGCGTGGATTATGAAGGTACGCGTTCGCAGTCTGACTGCTCGGTGAACTACGGCCTGAACGAATATGCCAACAACGTGATTTGGGCGATTGGTGATGCTTGTGAAGAGCACGGCCTGGAGCATCCAACCGTCATCACCGAATCCGGTCGTGCGGTTACCGCACACCACACCGTGCTGGTCTCCAACATCATCGGTGTAGAGCGCAACGAATTCAGTACGCCAGTGGCGCCAGATGTCGATTCACCACGTCCGATTCAGAGCCTGTGGGATACCTGGCAGGAGATGCATGAGCCGAATGTCCGTCGTTCGCTGCGTGAATGGCTGCACGATAGCCAGATGGATCTGTTCGATATCCATACCGGTTACTCTTCCGGCACCTACGATCTCGGCCAGCGCGCCTGGGCAGAGCAGCTTTATTTAAGCATCTGTCACTATATCCAGCAGCATCTGGATCCAAGCAACCGTGCGCACCGTCCTATCATTGATGAGCTGCAGGAGCGCATGGCGGATAAGATTTACGTCAACTTCTCGCTGTTCCAGTCAATGCCGGATGCGTGGGGTATCGATCAGCTGTTCCCGGTGCTGCCGCTGGAAGGATTGAACAAGATCCCTCAGCGTCGTGCGGTGTTACTCGACATTACCTGTGACTCCGATGGCACCATCGATCATTACGTAGATGGCGACGGTATTGCCACCACCATGCCGATGCCAGAGTACGACATTGATAATCCGCCAATGCTGGGCTTCTTTATGGTTGGCGCGTATCAGGAAATCCTCGGCAACATGCACAACCTGTTTGGCGATACCGAAGCGGTTGACGTATTCGCTTTCCCGGATGGCAGCGTTGAAGTGCAATTGTCAGATGAAGGCGATACCGTGGCAGACATGCTGGAGTATGTGCAGCTGAACCCTAACGATTTGATGACGCTGTTCCGCGATCAGGTGACACAGCAGAAAGACATCGACGAAGAGCTGCGTGCACAGTTCCTTGAAGAGTTTGAAAGTGGCTTATATGGTTACACCTATCTTGAAGATGAGTAACGGTTAATACGCATAGCGGGCCCTGTACAGGGCCCGTTTTTATTTACCTGCCATTCTATTTTCTTATTCCTCTATTCTTTTATTAGAAGTGTGATGAAGATCACTCTCAATAAATGTTAATCATCCATTTATAACTCGCGCCTAAAATACGTGTTTTCTATCCCCTTCATTTTTATTCACAAAGCTAAAGAACCGCTTCGCTTCAATCCCGAATATCCCTGCATTAGTTACTGATCTTGTAAGGATTGGATAGGTAATCTGTTATGTTTTCTTATCGATGTATAATAAAAATTTAAACATTAAGGATTGAATAGTTCCATCAAGAAACTACATTTTTTGACGTCTTTTGGAACCATGTATTCCAGAACGAAAAAAATGAATTTTGCGATGTAATTATCTTTATCAGACAAATTAAGAATAATTTATACAATAAATTCAATGTGTTAGTTGTTTTGGTATCTGTCAAGGATGGTATTAACTTAAATTTTTCCAGGAATTATCCGATAATTTTGTGAAAGTAAATTAAGTTTACTACGCAAATTGATAGATTTAAACGATTGAAGTGTGGTTGAGTCTTTACTGAAATCTATTTTGCAAACTGTAAGCTGTACGTTAGGCTTCAGTTAACGTGTTAAGAGTTATCGATGTTTCCCTTACATCTCACATGAGTAATCCTGATAGTTCAGGAGTATCAGTAAGTTGCGGAAGGGACTGTGAAATGAGCAATCAACCTGAATACATTTTCTTGCTGGAATCCGTTCATGGTAAAGCCGGCGAGTTGATTGCATGGGAATTGTTAACCCGATTCTCAGATGATGCAGATATTAATAATAAACGTAACCCTTGCAGGGATGAGGGGTTCTTCAGTCGGCTTCCTGCTGACGAGAAATGGCAGTTATTCCTCCACCAGATCGGAAAACTTATTCAGCTATACCAGAAAGGGTCTGATCAGGTAGTCAGTGTAAATGTGGATAGAGATATCGTCGCCGGTATTTTTGAAGATGCTGAAATACAACAAAAACTGGCGAGTTTAACGTTGTTGCGTTTAGAGATATCCGCCTTCTTTACCGCGCGTTTTAACAGCGCAGACCTGCTGATATTAAAAGGTGTCGCGAAAGTGACACACGCCCCTTTATGGCTTGATGACTTTGGTCCGGGTTATTCCAACCTGACCATGCTTAATAGCGGAATATTTGAAATCGTCAAGATTGACAAAGATTTTTTTTGGCAATTTGGCGACGGTCACATTTTTGACACGCTGCTTAGCCACCTCAACCAATTATGCAAAGGCGTGATTGTTGAAGGCGTTGAAAACCCATCACACCTCGATTTGCTGGCGCATAAAGCGATCTACGGTATGCAGGGCTATCACTGGCAGAGTGTCTATCTAAATGATTTTCTTAAGCAATCCTGAGTTTGTGCGGGTTCGGCCACTACAATCGGGGTAGAAAAAAAGTCTAAAAATGGGTTCATTGCATTCAATTTGATTTGTGCTCGCCCAATGGAAAATAAAGGCATTTCCCCCTTTGTTCCGCTGAAAAATAAACCCAGCCCATTCCCAGGATGGAGGCTTAACTCGGCTCAGCGCGATTTCATCATGAGTTTGTATGAAATCGACCAAGAGAAGAAGTGAATAGTCATCTGGATTATTCGCCATTGAAGCCGGTATCTGCGGATACCGGGCGTTTTTATGGAATTTAATAACTGCGCGGGATTTCGATAAAATGAATAATATCTCTATCACTCCTAAAGGTGGGACAGTAGCCTCTGAAGTTAGCGGCTCTCAAGTCAATTTAACTGCGCCAAGCGTAGTTAAACTTCACCTTAATCAATCAGATATTAAGTCTTTCACACGCAATGGTAATGATTTGGTCGTCACCACAAAGTCTGGTGAAGTCGTTGTTATTCATAACTTTTACACCGCAGCTGGCGATAGCGATTTGGTGCTGCAGGACGACAAAGGCGCGCTGTGGTGGGTCGAAGATCCGGGCACTGATGGCTTCCAGTACGTCAACATCGACAGTACCGAAGGGCTGTTAGCTGAGAACACCACCAATGACGGCACGATTGCCGCCTTCGGTATCGGTGGTGCGGCGCTGGCGGGCTTGGGTGCGATGTTTGCTGGTTCATCGGGCGGCGGCGGTGGTAATGCAGCGGTCGATGATGGAAATACCGGCGGCGGCGACAATGGCGGCGGGAATAACGGCGGCGGCAACAACGGTGGGGGTAATAACGGCGGTGGCAACAATGGTGGTGGTGACACTACTGCACCGACTGCTGCGACCAACTTAACGCTTACCGACAATGTTGGCGCGATTCAGGGCGCGATTGTTAACGGCGTCACCACTGACGACAATACTCCGACGCTGACCGGCACCGCAGAAGCGGGTGCTACAGTCAGTATTTACGATGGCAGCACACTGCTTGGAACCGTCGTGGTGGGAGCTGATGGCAACTGGAGCTTCACTTCGCCTGCGTTGGCTGAAGGCCAGCATAGCTTTACCACCACGGTGACGGATGCGGCCGGCAATACCAGCGGCTCCAGCGATCCGATCACGTTTATCGTGGATACCGTTGCACCAGTTGCGGCTGCTGGTCTGGTGGTCAGTGATGATGTTGGCGGTACGCAAGGCCCATTAACCGCTGGCTCGACTACCGATGACAATACCCCGACTATCAGCGGTACTGCTGAACCGGGCACCTACGTTAGCGTGTATGACGGCACTACACTGCTCGGCACTGCAACCGTTGGGGCGGACGGCACCTGGAGTTTCACCACGCCAGCCTTGAGTAATGGCGCGCACAGCCTGACTGTGACGGTTACCGATACGGCGGGCAATGTGAGTGCAGCCACAGATCCGTTTAACTTCAGCGTGACGGCGGATCTGCCTCCAGCAACCTCCACGTTGGAAATCAACGATGATAACGGTCCTGCGCTGGTTCCGCTGACCAATGGTGCTTACAGCAATGACAACACTCCGGTGCTAAGTGGGCTTACCACCGCGGGAGCCGTGGTTACCCTGTATGACGGTGCAGTCGTGCTGGGCAGCGTGGTAGCGGGTACGGATGGGCAATGGGTCTTCACGCCCGCCGCACTGGCTGACGGTTCACACGCCATTCATGTCACTATTACCGATGCCACAGGGAATAGTACTTCTTCTGTCACTATCACCATCAACATTGATACCGTTGTCCCTGATACCGCAACAAATTTGGCATTGGATAATAATGACGGAAGCACCCTTGTGCCGATTGTTCCCGGCGACGCGACCAACGATAGCACCCCATCCCTTAGCGGGACCGCAGAGCCCGGTAGCGTGGTCACCGTGCGTGATGGCGATACCGTACTCGGTTCAGTCACCGTCGGCGGCAATGGCAGTTGGACTTTCACCAGCCCAACGCTGACGGATGGCGCGCACAGTCTGACTGCCACCGTGACTGACCGTGCGGGTAACGTCAGCCCTGCTTCAGAGCCACTGACCTTCACCGTGGATACGGTGGCACCCGCGGCAGCCAGTGAGTTAGTGGTCACAGATAATGTCGGTGAGGCGACGGGCCCCCTGGCTTCCGGAGAGACCACCGATGACAATACACTGGATCTCTCAGGCCAGGCAGAGGAGGGTTCTGTCGTTCGCATTTACGATGGCTTAACTCTGCTAGGTTCTGTTACCACAGGCGTAGGAGGTTCATGGAATTTCACTACTGCGCCGTTGACCAATGGTAGTCATAGCCTGACCGTCACCGTTACCGACGCAGCAGGTAATGTCAGCCAAGCTACCCCGCCATTTGAAGTCAATGTTGAAGCGGATTTACCTCCAGCAACCCTTACGCTGGAGGTGACCGATGATAGTGGAAACACCCTGGTGGCTTTGGCTGATGGCGCCAGTACGCAAGATACCACTCCGGTATTGAGTGGTTTGGCCGTTGCCGGGGCGGTAGTGACCTTAATCGACGGGAGCACCGTACTGGGTTCCGTGATAGCCGATAGTGATGGGCAATGGACCTTTACGCCGGATGCTTTGCCTGATGGTCCGCATGCCTTCCAGTCCAGCTATGTCAATGCCACGGGTAACACCATTGAATCTGATGTCATTACTGTCACCATTGATACCGTTGCGCCTTTACCCGCATCGGGCATCGAGCTTCGCAATGATGCCGACGTTCCGATCGCAGACGGTGGCTCAACCAACGACACCACACCACAACTTAATGGCAATGCCGAACCGGGCAGTACCGTTACTGTCTCAGACGGCACAACGGTATTAGGCACCACAACGGTCGGTGAGGATGGCACATGGACTTACACCCTGCCTCCTTTGACCGATGGTCCACATAACATTACCACCACCGTGACTGATCCGGCAGGTAATACCAGCCCGGCATCCGATCCTATTGCCGTTGTTATTGATACGCTGCCCCCTGCGGCCGCGGAGAATGTCCAACTGAGTAGCGATCTAAGCGGTACGCTTGTTCCTGTCACGACAGGGGCAACTAACGACACCACACCGGTGTTGAGCGGTACTGCTGAAGCGGGTAGTACGGTGACCATTTCTGACAACGGCACGCTGCTGGGTACCGTCACGGTCGATACGAATGGGAACTGGAGCTATACCCCAACGCTGACACCGGGCGATCATAGCCTGACCACGGTCGTGACCGATCCCGCGGGGAATACCAGTTCTGCTTCAGCGCCGATCAACGTCAATGTTGATACCACTGCACCTGAGGCGGCCTTTGATATCCAACTGAGTAATGATCAGTCAGGAACTGCCGTACTGATTACGGGTGAGACTACCAACGACAGTACCCCGGTAATAAGTGGTCGGGCTGAACCGGGCAGCACCGTGACGATATCGGATGGCAACACCGTATTGGGTTCAGTCAGTGTCCGTCCCGATGGGAGCTGGAGTTACACCACCTCTGCGCTGGCGGAAGGGACCCACTCCCTGACCACAACGGTGACAGACCTGGCCGGTAATACCAGTCCGGCCTCCGCGCCTGTCGCCATTATCATTGACGTGACAGCGCCTCTGGCCGCAACGGATGTCTCATTGGCAAATGACGATGGCGATGCCATTGTCGTCGGCGGTGCGACCAACGACACCACGCCGGTGTTGAGTGGTAGCGCTGAGCCAGGCAGTACGGTGAATGTATTGGATGGCACCACGATAATCGGCACAGCGACGGTTGGAGAAGATGGCAACTGGACCTTCAGCTTTGAGCCAGCATTGGCGGCAGGCGAACACAGTCTGAGCGTCACCGTGACCGATCCCGCAGGCAACACCGGTCCAGCCTCCTCGGCAATCAACTTCACCATTGATATTACGGCTCCGGATGCGGCGATCAATCTTCAACTCAGCAACAATGAGGGCGGTGCATCAGTTGCTATTGTCAATGGTGGTGCGACCAATGACACCACGCCAGTGTTGAGCGGTGCAGCGGGCAGCGCCGAACCGGGCAGCATTGTCACGGTTTATGATAATGATGCTGTGACGCCTCTGGGCACCACGACAGTCGCAGCAGATGGAAGCTGGAGCTTCACTTTGCCAGCGCTGGATGCGGGTGAGCACAGTCTAACCGTCACCTTAACCGATCCGGCAGGTAACGTTAGTGATCCGTCTGAATCCTTTGCTTTCTCTGTCGACCTGACTGCGCCAGACGCGGCGACAGCGATTACCCTGGCGAACGATGGGGGCACGGCGATTCCTGCAGGGGGCGCAACGAACGACAGCTCACCGGTATTGAACGGTGCTGCGGGTAGCGCGGAAGCAAACAGTGTCATCACGGTATCGGACGGTCTGAACGTGTTAGGTACCGCAGTTGTGGGTGCCGATGGTAGCTGGAGTTTTACGCTTCCAACGTTAAGCGACGGTGCCCATAGCCTGACCACTACCGTCACAGACCCTGCTGGCAACGTCAGTGAACCCTCTGTAGCAATTGGCTTTATCGTGGATACAGTTTTACCTGACGCCGCGTCGGATTTGGTATTGAGCAGCGATCAGAGCGGTGCGCCGGTGGCGATAACGAATGGCACCACTAACGACACTACGCCAGTATTAAGCGGCACCGCTGAGGCAGGTGCGACGGTGACCGTTTACGCTGATGGCGTAGAACAGGGCAGTACCATTGTGGGTGATAACGGTACCTGGACCTTTACTTCAGATACGCCACTGGAAACGGGAGAACATCGTTTCACCACGACCGTCACCGATCTTGCCGGAAATATTGGTCCGGAATCCGCTCCTGTTACCCTTATCATAGATACCACGGCGCCAGACACGGCCATCAATCTTCAGCTTACGAATGATCAGGGCACCACGCCGGTAACGATCACTAACGGCGGCGCGACCAATGACACTACGCCTGTATTGAGTGGGAGTGCATTGGCAGGCAGTGTGGTGACCATATCGGATGGGAGCAACGTGTTGGGTTCAGTGGCGGTGGGCGCGAATGGCAACTGGAGTTATACCCTGCCAGCGCTGGATTCTGGCACCGATCATAGCCTGACGACCGTGGTCACCGATCCCTCAGGTAACCGCAGTGAGCCCTCTGCACCGATAACGTTTAGTGTCGATACAGAGGTGCCGGATGCGGCTCTTAATCTCGCTCTGGCAAACGATTCCAGCGGCACTGCCATCCCAGTTGCTGCGGGTGGCGTAACGAACGACAATACCCCGCTGCTGACCGGAACCGCTGAGGCGAACAGCACGATCACGGTCTCAGACGGCGATACCCTTCTCGGCACGACGACCGCTGATGCAAATGGTGACTGGAGCTTCACGCCTGCACTCACTGATGGGGCTCACAGCTTGTCTGTCACAGTGACGGATGCGGCGGGCAATACCAGCGTGGCAAGTGCACCGGTCACGGTCACTATTGACACCGTGGCGCCGTCCATCACTAACCTGGCGTTAAGCAATGATCAGGGCGATACGCCTGTGGCTATCCCCAGCGGCGGACTGACCAATGACAGCACGCCCGTGGTCAGCGGGTCCGCTGAGGAAGGCACGGTCATTACCCTCACCGAAGGCACGACGGTATTGGGCCAGATCACGGTGGACGCGACGGGCAACTGGAGTATTGCTGTCACCAGCGCACTATCAGAGGGTCCGCACACGATAAATATCACGGCACGGGATCCTGCCGGTAATACCAGCGACCCTTATACGCTCAGTGTCGAAGTAGATACCACACCTTTGCCTGCGGCTACAGGCATCATCCTGAGCACCGATAACGGCACAGCGCCTGTCACCAATGCTGAGGGCACATTCACCAGCGATAGCACACCGCTGCTATCAGGCTCTGCGACAGCAGGTAGTATTATCAACGTTTATAACGGTGACACGTTACTGGGCACCACGACGGTAGGCAGTGATGGGGCATGGACCTTCACTCTGCCGAATTTGACGGATGATACTTATACGCTTTCCGTGCGCGTTGTGGACGCTGCGGGTAACCTCAGCCCTGCAACTGAGATCACTTTCACCGTGGATACCGACGTTCCCCCAGTCGCCACTTTGCAGGTTTTCAATAATGACGGTACGACCAATGTTGAAGTGCAGGCAGGCGGCTCCACCAATGACAATACCCCACTGCTGAGCGGTACGGCAGAAGCAGGCAGCCTTGTCATCATTTATGATGCCAATCAGTTGGCCCTGGGTTCAACGATTGCTCTGGATGACGGCACATGGAGCTTCCAGTCGCCAATTTTGTCAGAGGGAGCGCATACCCTGACGGCAACGGTGACCGATGAAATTGGTAATGTCAGCAGCCCTTCAACCAGCTTTACAATCAGTGTGGATATCACGGCGCCAGAGCCTGTTAGCGCTCTGCTGGTACAAAATGATGCCGATCCTGATGCCCCTGTAACCCTGACTAACGGTGGTGCGACAAACGATACGACCCCTGCGATCAGTGGCAATGCAGAACCGGGTAGCACTGTATCCATTATTAACACCGCAACGGGTGAAATATTGGGCACGGCAGTGGCTGATGCGGTGACAGGGGCCTGGGTTTACACCACCACCACCGCCTGGGCTGAGGGAACTTACAATCTGGGGATTGTGGCCACCGATAATGCGGGCAATGCAAGTGCTTCCACCAACTTTACGCTCACCATTGATAATACCGCACCGGATGTCGGGACGTTCACCGTCAGCAACAACAACGGTGCCAATCCTGTCGGCATCCCCGTGAACACGACCACAAATGACAGCACGCCCGAACTGCGCGGAACCGGAAGTGAAGCCGGTGCCATCATCGCCGTTTATTCCGGTGATATCTTGGTAGGATCAGCGGTGGTCGCTGAAGACGGTACGTGGAGTGTAGTGACCAGTGTACTGAGTGAAGGTCCACAAACGCTTTCCGTAACGGCCACTGATGCCGCCGGGAACAACTCTGCAGCATCCACCTATACACTGAGCGTGGACACCCTCGCCCCAGAGGCGCCTGCGGGTCTTACCGTGACAGATAATGTCGGCGATACAACCGGCGATCTTCTGAGCGGCGCGACCACCGATGACAATTCGCCTGCGTTCGGCGGAACCGCGGAACCGGGCAGCATTGTTTCGGTTTATGACGGCACCGCCTTATTAGGCACCGTCATTGCTGACGCAACAACAGGGGCATGGACGTTCTCGCCCGATGCATTAAGTAACGGCCTGCACAACTTCACCGCCACGGCAACCGATGCGGCGGGCAACGTCAGCCCTGCGGCTCCACAGCCTGCTTTTGAGTTAAACATTCAGGCAGATTTGCCTCCGGCGACCAGCACGCTGCAAATCACCGATGACAGTGGTTCAACATTGGTGGCGCTGACTGACGGCGATTACACCAGGGACACCAGCCCGGTACTGACAGGGTTAACAACAGCCAATGCCGTGGTCACTATCCTGGATGGTTCAGACGTATTGGGTTCAGTCACTGCATCCGCTGACGGTCAGTGGACCTTCACCCCTGCGTTAGACCAGGGTGAGCATGTTCTTTCAGTGACCGTTGTGGATGCGCAAGGCAATGATGGGACAGGAGCAGGTCCTGTTACGATCAACGTGGACAGTATTGCACCCGATGCGGTGGTTAATCTTGTTGTCAATAACAACAATGGTTCAACGCCAGTCGTCATTGGTGAAGGAACGTCAACGAATGACAGCACGCCGCAACTGACAGGCACAGCGGAAGCAGGCGCAATTATCACCGTTTACGATGGTGCGAACATCATTGGCACTACTACCGTAGATACGGAAGGCTTGTGGAGTTTCACCACGTCAACGTTGACCAACGGAGCGCATGCCCTGAGTGTTACGGTGACTGACCTGGCTGGCAACATCAGTCCGGCGTCAACCTCAGTGAATTTCATCGTGGATACCCTCGCACCAGCGGCGGCGACCAATCTCGTGGTCACCAACAATGACGCCACGCCGAATACGGTCATACCAAACGGTGGCTCAACCAATGACAGCACCCCGTTACTCAGCGGTCTTGCGGAAGCCAACAGCACCGTTACGATTTATGATGGTACCACCGTGTTAGGCACGGTCATTGCTAATGGCAGCGGTAATTGGTCTTACAGCCCAGAGCTTGGGGAGGGGACACATGTGCTTAGTGTCCGTGTCACGGATGCCGCAGGTAACGTCAGTGGTGCATCTGCTACCGCTACCGTGATTGTTGATACCCTTCCTCCGGCTCTGACCCTTGCTCTAAGCAATAATAATGGTCCTACCGCCATCCCGATCGCCAACAATGGCATCACGAATGATGCCACCCCAGCACTGAGCGGCACCACCGATCCTGGTAGCCTGGTGATTATTCGTGAGAATAACGTCGTGGTGGGTTCAGTTAGCGCCAGTAGCACCGGGTCATGGAGTTATATCAGTGCTGCTCTCGCTGAAGGGCAACATACCTTTAGTGTGACCGCAACGGATCTGGCAGGAAACGTGAGTACAGCGGCGACCGTGACAGTCAACGTCTCCCTGACGGGACCTGCGCCAGTGACGGACCTGATTGTGACAGATGACGTGGCGCCGGTGACGGGGCAGTTGACCAGTGGTGCGACCACCAATGACAGCACGCCAACCTTGTCAGGTACTGCCGGTGTAGCCGGTAATGTCGTCACTGTTTACGATAGCACCACAGTGTTGGGTACCGTGATTGCCGGGGCCGATGGCGCCTGGACATTTACCACCGCAACCCTCACTAACGGCGCGCATTCATTGAGTGTCACCGTGACGGATGCCGCAGGGAATACCAGCAGCGCAACCAACTTCCCTCTTATCGTCGATACCGTCGCACCGACCGCTACAACGCTGGTGGTCACCAATGACACCACGGGGATGGTTGTGCCAGCGGGCGGGGCAACCAATGACACCACGCCAACCTTAAGCGGGGTGGCGGAAGCGGGCAGCCGTATCAGCATTTATGACAACGGGGTCTTGCTGGGAACCGCCACTGCGGGCACCAACGGTGCATGGAGTTTCACGACTGCGGCACTCGGCGCAGGCAGCCATCCGCTCACAGCGACCGTGACCGATGCGGCAGGTAACGTCAGCGGCTCAACGGCGGCGACGGTCACCATTGATACCACCGCACCGGGCGCCGTCACGGTTGCAGCCAGCAACAACAATGGCTCAACACCGATTGCCATCGCCAACGGCGGCAGCACCAATGACAACACGCCAGCGCTGAGCGGCACTGCAGAGGCGGGTAGTATCGTTATCGTACGTGAAGGCAACACGGTGCTAGGATCAACGACGGCGAGCAGCAGTGGAGCATGGAGCCTCACCAGCGCCACACTGACTGACGGCACGCATAACCTGAGCGTCACGGCAACGGATGCGGCGGGCAATGTCAGTACGCCAACCCCTATCACATTGACCATTGATACAGGCGTGCCGGTCGCGGCCTCCAACCTGACAGTGACCAACGACAGCGTGACGCCTAATGTTACCGTGTCCAGTGGCGGGTCAACCAACGATAGTACGCCAGTGCTCAGCGGCACCTCGGAAGCGGATGCGATTGTGACGGTGTATGACGGCAACACGGTACTGGGTTCGACTACTGCCAATGGATCCGGTGCCTGGAGTTTCACACCGGCTACTGCCCTGACCAACGGTAGCCATGCTCTAAGCGTGACGGTGAAAGATGCCGCGGGCAACGTCAGCCCAGCCTCTGGCATCTACACGGTGATTGTGGACACCATCGCACCAACCGCCACCACGCTGGTGATTACCAATGATATTACCGGTGTGGTAGTACCGACAGGCGGTTTAACCAATGACACCACACCAACCCTGAGCGGTGTGGCAGAGGCGGGCAGTCGTGTCAGCATTTATGATAACGGGGTTCTTCTTGGTACCACGACGGCGGGTACCAACGGTGCCTGGACCTTCACCACAGCAGTGCTCGGTACGGGCAGCCATCCGTTGACCGCAACCGTGACGGATGCAGCAGGGAATGTCAGTGGCACCACCAGTGCCACAGTCATCGTGGACACCACGGCACCCTCTGCTGTGAGCCTGATTGCCAGTAACAACAATGGCAATACACCCGTCACGATTCCAAACAATGGTGTCACCAACGACAGTACACCACTGTTGAGCGGAACCGGTGAGGCGGGTGCGCGCATCAGCGTCTATGAAGGCACTACGCTGCTGGGTACTGCGACGGTTGCCAGCAACGGAAGCTGGAGCTTTGTCACTGGCACCTTAAGCAACGGTACGCATACGTTGAGCGTGACTCAGACCGATGCAGCGGGCAACGTGAGTCCGGCAGCCTCAACCACGCTGCTTGTTGACACTGTGGCCCCATCAGCCAGTACGCTCACGATTATTGATGATGCCGGTACAACGCCGGTCACCCTGGCTAATGGCGCGTATACCCGTGATACCACGCCAGTACTGAGTGGCACAGCAGAAGTCGGTGCAGTTGTGACTATCTTTGATGGCGCAACGGCGCTGGGTTCGGTCACGGTAGGGGCAGGGGGCACCTGGACATTCACCCCCGCGGCACTAAGTAATGGTGCTCATACCCTGAGCACCACGGTGACCGACACTGCAGGGAACGTCAGTACAGGGAATACCACGGCAACGGTCAATGTTGATACCGTCGCCCCTGCGGCCGTATCGGGTCTGGCGATTAACACCGCGGGTACGGTGGTGACGGGTAGCGGTGAAGTGGGCGCTACCGTCACCGTCCGTGATGCAGGCGGTGCAGCTATAGGAACAGCGACCGTAGGTACGGGCGGCACATGGTCAGTCTCACTCACTACTGCGCAAATCACCGGAGCTACCCTGTCAGTGACTCAGACGGATCGGGCAGGTAACGTTTCAACCAGCACACCGTTGGTCGGTGCCATTCGTGTAGTTGCCACAAACGACACCAATGAGGTGGATTACAGTACCACACAAGGCACCATCAATAATGGCACGACCAGTGTTTCGCATGTGGCGCTCGCCAATGTCGGTTTAGGAAGCGTGTTGAATGCGACTGTCTTGTCGAACGGTAACGCCTATGTGTTCACGGTAGGGCCGGAAGATACCCGCACCATCACGTTGAACGGTTCTGTGGGCGGCATCAGTCTGATTTCAACTTACTCTCTGTATCTGTACGAGCAGCAGACGGATGGGACCTGGTTGTTGATCCAAACTAACGGCAGTTATCTGTCAACGGGATTGATTTCACTGGGTACACAAACCGGTGCCAACATCACCTACAGCAATTTGGGCACGGGCAACTATGCAGTAGTTATCGGTTCAAACGTGAGTGTGGGCGTGTTGCCGACCACCACTATCAGCACAGTATCGGATATCACTACGCTGGCGGTGACGGTTGCGGCGACGGTCACCGGGAACCTGTTAACGAATGACACCAGTTCGATTGCAGGAACGATACCCACTGGCACCACGGTAACCGCCGTCTCAGGTAGCGCAGTTTCCTCAAGTGGAAACACTGTTATTAATACCACCTACGGTACCTTAACTATTGATTATCATGGTGATTATACCTATACCCTGAAGGCGGGTCTGAACATTGATACCTTGCCAACAGCCGATACCTTCACTTACTCGGTGAGGGATGCGAGTGGTGCAGTCACCTCTGCCACCTTGACCGTGACTCTGCATAACGGTGCGGCAACGTCGATCACCGTGAGCACTCTGGTTGCTGAAACCACCTCTGCAGAGCATGACGCCAGCGGCAGTATTTATGGTGATTCCTCTGCCACGCATACCGGAACCTTGAGTATCACTAATGAAAACGGCGATCTTACTACCGTGAGCAGTACGGGTACCACCTCGGTTGCGGGCGAGTACGGTGTGCTCACTATTGCCGCCAATGGTAGCTACACCTATAACCTGAATGCGAATGTCGAGGGGCAAAACATTCTGCATAAAGAGGTATTCACTTACACGCTGGCAGCAACCGATGGCACCATCACCACCCACTCGTTCACCATCGATCTACACCCGACCATCACGGGTACGACAGGCGCTGACACCATCACCGGCGGTGCCTACGACGACACCATCACCACCGGTGCCGGCGCAGACACGCTGGTATACCACCTGCTGGCGACTGCGGATGCCACTGGTGGTAACGGGCACGATACCTGGACCGACTTTAATGTTGCGCAAGGCGACAAAGTTGACATCAGTAACTTGCTCATTGGCTGGAATGATTAAACAAGTAATATTAATGATTTCGTCAAAGTAGATCATACTTCTGATGGCAATACCGTGCTCTCAATTGACCGTGATGGTACAGGTACGGCGTACAGCAGTACTCAACTGGTCACGCTGGAAGGCGTCAACGTATCTCTGGAGGAACTGCTGCAACAACCGCACCAAAACACCACGGCTTAACGGTGTAAATCAAGCAGGGAAGCAGTATGGGCACAGGGATGTGCCCCTTTCTTTGTTACTGACTGGTGGATTATCGATGGATTTGATGCAATCAGGCGCTCCAACTCGCCGTTATTCTAAGCTCAGCGTCTTCTGTGCGGGCATCGCTTTATTTCATTGTTCTCAACTTATGGCTGCCAGTGATGCGCTCACCTCGGCCAGCCGAATCACCTCCGCAGGCCTGGCGCAACAGCAGCAGGATCTGCCGTCATTAACCGGTGAAGTGGCCGAACCCGCATTGGCTCACGTCCCGGATTCACTCACGATTAACCAGGCCGTACAGCGTGCCATTCAGTGGCATCCGGATATCGCGCAGGCGGTGGGGAAAATGCTGGAACAGGCCAATCAGGTGGATGTGGCGAAAGCCAAATATTATCCGCAGATCAGCGGCGGGATGAACAACGGCTACAGCAATGCTTATACCGAGAAGGGCTTTAGCCCATCGTTCGTATTGTCGGTTTCGCAGATGCTGTATGACTTTGGCAAAGTCAGCAGTTCGGTGCGATCCGCTGAAGCTGGCGTGGCGATGGAACAAGCCAACGTGCTGGTGAGTATTGATACGGTGGCACATGACACGGCTTCCGCGCTGGTGGAAGTGCAGGGCTATCAGCAACTGGTGAAAATTGCCCAGCAGCAGCTCGATGCACTGAGCAAAATTGGCGATCTGGCCCGTCAGCGAAATGATGAAGGCGCGGCTTCGCTCTCCGATGCCACGCAAACTGATGCGCGTATTGAAGGGGCGCGCACCACGCTGATTCAGTATCAGGCCAACCTCGATCGCTGGCGTGCCACGTTGGCGACCTATCTCGGTTGGCCGCTGGTGAAGAAAGTGAATGAGGACTTTCCGGTGAACCTGACGCGCTCCTGCGCGGTGGGTAAAGCGGATGACAAACTCAACCCGGCAGTGCTGTCGGCATGGGCACAGGCCAATCAGGCACAGGCAAAACTGGATAATGCTAACGCGCAGAACCTGCCAACGATTTCGCTGGAACCCCAGGTCACGCACTACCTCAACAATCACTACTCCGGCAGTGAAACGCTCGATCGCACTCAGTATCAGGCCTTCGTCAAAGTGGAGATGCCGATCTATCAGGGAGGCGGGATCACTGCCGCGCGTGACGCCGCTGCCAACGCCTTGCAAGCGGCCAACGCGGCCGTCAACTCCGCGCGCCTGAAAGCACGGCAGCAACTCAGTGAATCGCAAAGTGTAGCCCTTAGCTTGTCGCAGAGTCTGGCGATTATGGGGCGGCAACAGAGGCTGGGTGAGAAAACCCAGCAGCTCTATCAGGATCAGTATCTGCAACTCGGCACCCGTCCGCTGCTGGACGTGCTTAACGCCGAGCAGGAAGTATTCCAGACCCGTTTCACCCTGCAGCAAACCATCAGTCAATTACGATCGTTGCAACTCGACTGCTTATACAGCACCGGGCATATCCGATCGGCGTTCGCTTTGAATAATCAGCGGATCCAGAATGTGGAGATCCAGCCATGACCCAATTACAAATTCCCGATGCCCCGAATGGTGATACCAGCAGTGGTGCCGACGGTCACGTTCCGTTAAATGGATGGGCGACGGCGATCATTCAGATCGCCACCCATTATCGTTTGCCCTGTTCTCCGGGCATGATTATGGCCGCCGCCGAATGGCAGGGTAAACAGACGCGTGACAAAGCGTTGCGCCATCTGGCGCGTCAGGCTGGTTTATCGCTACAGCTTTATGAAGAGAATAAATGGGAAATCACCAGCTGGCGTTTGCCGCTGGCGGTAGAACTGAACGATGGGCAAGTCGGTGTTATCACCAGTTTTGACGGTGATGATGAAGTGCGCGTACATTTCTCCGGAGATGAACAACCCGCCCCCGTCGCGCTGGCAACGTTGCTGCCTGAAATCCGCTTCGCCGCCGCATTACGCCCGGTAACGGCCGCCAAAGACAGCCGTGTCGATCGTTATCTGGCAACCGTAAAACCCAACTGGCTGATGAAGCTGGTGCTGCACGATATGCGGCCTTACGGCCATGTCATGCTGGCCTCCTTCCTGATCAATCTGATGGCGCTGGTCGGCATTATCTTCTCCATGCAGGTGTATGACCGCGTGATCCCCGCGCAATCTTATCCCACGCTGTATGTGCTCTATATCGGCGTCATTATCTCGGTGGTGTTCACCTACATATTGCGAGTCGGCCGCGATCACGTCACCGACTTACTGGGTAAGCGCGCTGACATGCGTGTATCGGATCGCGTGTTTGGCCATGCGCTGCGGCTGCGAAACAGTGCGGTGCCGCGTTCGACTGGTACCTTTATTTCGCAGCTGCGCGAGCTGGAATCGATCCGTGAGATGGTGACTTCAACCACCGTCTCCGCCATCGTCGATATGCCGTTCTTCCTGCTGTTCCTGCTGGTGATGGCGATTATCGCTCCCCAGCTGGCATGGATAGCGCCCATCGCGGTGATTTTGATGGTGCTGCCAGGCCTGTTCAGCCAGAAAAAACTGGCGAAGCTGGCACAGCAGGCGATGAAAGAGTCCACGCTGCGTAATGCGGTGCTGGTGGAGAGCGTGCAGGGGCTGGAGGATATCAAGCTGATGCAGGCAGAAGATCGCTTCTTGCAGCAGTGGAACAGCTACATTCGCATTACCGCGCAATCCGGCGTTGAGATGCGAAAAGTCATGCATTCGTTGATCAGTTGGGGTGTGACGGTACAAGGTCTGGTGTATGCCAGTGTCATCGTAGTGGGTGCGCCAATGGTGATCAATGGCGATATCTCTACCGGTGCGATTGTGGCGGCATCCCTGCTTTCCTCTCGTATGATTGCCCCCATGGCAACACTGTGTGGAGTGCTGGCGCGCTGGCAGCAGGTGAAAGCCGCCAAAATCGGTCTGGATGCGTTGATGAATCTGCCGGTGGAAAACAGCAAAGATGAAACACGTATCCATTGCCCGGTGCTGTTTGGCCATTACCAGTTCAATGATGCGATGTTCCGCTATTACAGTGATTCACTCACCGTCGCACTGCGTATTAAAAGCCTGACGATCAAACCGGGTGAACGTATTGCCGTGCTGGGTCGCAACGGTTCGGGCAAATCAACCTTGTTGCAAGCGATGATCGGCGGCATGGATCTGGTGGGCGGTGAACTGCGTCTGGATAACCTCAGCTTGCCGCATATTGATGTGTCGGATGTGCGCCGCAACGTGGGTTTAATGACGCAAAACGCACGCCTGTTCCACGGCACGCTGCGTGAAAACCTGACAATGGGCGCGGCCCACGCGACTGACGATACCATCTTCGGTGCATTAACGGTCAGCGGCGGGGCGGATTTCATTCGTCGTTTGCCACTCGGTCTCGATCATCCGGTTATGGAAGGCGGGGTAGGCTTATCAGGCGGCCAGCGCCAGTCAGTACTATTGGCTCGCATGCTGTTGCGCGATCCCAACATTATCCTGCTGGATGAACCCACGGCGGCGCTGGATGATCATACCGAGAAGGAGTTCATCGAACGTCTGGGCGCGTGGCTGAATGGCCGCACGCTGATCGTGGCGACGCACCGTGCGGCGATCCTTGCGCTGGTGGATCGCGTGCTGGTGCTGAAAGATGGGCAACTGGTGATGGACAGCCCGAAAGAGAATGCGTTGCCGCCACCGCGTGCCGGCGGTAACCCAGCGGAGGTGCGTCCATGATGAAGCAACTTCCCGGCAAACTGCGGCTGGTAACAGCGGCGGAAGTGGATTCATCCGATGATCTGTTGGGTGAATTAAAGTCGGAAACCCATTACACCGGCGCGGTGCGTTTGATCACTATCAGTACCGCTCTGATGCTGGTTGCGCTGGTGTGGGCCTGGTTTGGCGTACTGGATGAAGTCTCAACCGGCACGGGCAAAGTGATTCCGAGCTCACGTGACCAGGTGCTGCAATCCTTAGAAGGCGGCATCCTTACCGAGCTTTATGTGCACGAAGGCGATGGGGTGAAAGCGGGGCAGGTGGTGGCGCGTCTTGATGCCACGCGCTCGCAATCCAGCGTGGGTGAAAGTGCGGCGCGTTATCGTGCGGCACTGGCAGCGGCCTCGCGCCTGAGAGCCGAGGTCAACGACGATCCCCTTACGTTCCCCAATGAGCTCAAGGCTTATCCTGATTTGATTGCCTCCGAGACGCGGTTGTATAAAACCAAACGCGCCCAGCTTAATGACTCGACAAAGCAGTTCAAAGAGTCGCTGGCGTTGGCAAACAAAGAGTTAGCGATCACACAGCGACTGGCGAAAACCGGCGCCGCCAGTAGCGTTGAAGTGTTGCGTTTGCAGCGCGATAAATCGGATCTGGAGCTGAAACTCACCGACATGCGCTCGCAATACTATGTGCAGGCGCGTGAGGAGCTGGCAAAAGCCAGTGCCGAAGCGGACAGCCTGGCTGAGGTGATCAAAGGGCGTGAAGATACGGTGACACGCCTGACCATCCGTGCGCCGATGAATGGCATCGTGAAAAACATCAAAGTCTCCACGGTCGGCGGGGTAATTCCTCCCAATGGCGAACTGATGAACATCGTGCCACTCAACGACCGTCTGCTGATTGAGGCGCGCCTGTCACCGCGAGATATTGCTTTTATCCATCCCGGCCAGCGTGCGGTGGTGAAGATCTCGGCCTATGACTACGCGATTTATGGTGGCATGAACGGCGTGGTGGAAAGCATTTCACCGGATACTATCCAGGATGAGGTGAAGCCGGAGATTTACTACTATCGCGTGTTTATCCGCACTGATAACGACTACGTGCAGAACAAAGCCGGTAAGCGCTACTCGATCAGTCCGGGGATGGTTTCTACGGTCGATATCAAGACCGGCGAGAAGACCATCATGGATTATCTGGTGAAACCGTTTAACAAAGCCAAAGAGGCGATGCGCGAACGTTAATCGCAATACGTCGATGTTTAAGAGCCGCCGTTGAGAAGTCAACGGCGGTTTTTTTGTGTCTGTGCTTTGGGTGACTTAAAGGAAATTGATGTTTGGTGAGGGTGCAGACAGGTGGCGTTTTGCGAGGAGGTGACATTTTTTATCCAGTATCAGCGCTAACCTGTTCGGCAAATTTAATGCTGACAAGATGTAACTAACCAAGGCCATTCTCAGGGAGATTTCTCGATTTTCTTTGACCTGATGGGTTGCAATGGTAATTACTGGAAGCTTTTTGACATTTTTAGAAAATTTTAGTGCGAACTAGGGTAATGTGTGGAGAATTTGATTTAAATCTTCGTTAAGCAGATGAATTAAGGCGTTTTATGCCAGTGGCTTCTTTTATGTGGTTAAGAATTGACCTTTGAAATGATAAGGGTTCAATAAGAATATGCTTAAAATTCTTGTGCCGCCTGTTGCTGTATGTTACATAGAGTGTCGAATTTCTATCCCTTGCTCACTTCAGATTTTGCTGTGAGCGTCGCAGTGAAAAATAATAAAAAGAGCTTACCTCATTACCCGTTAAGCGGATGCCTATGCGCACGCTTTGGCTCGCCACTCATAGAGATGGCGCGATGAGGTTATTTAGGGGATAGAGCAAAATCGTTAATGAAATTTAGCTGCGCTTCCGTTGTATGGAAGCGTAGCGAGAGCATTTGCCAGATATATCATGCAAAGGAACTGACATGAAGCAGGTTGTTTTTCAGGAGCAGCAAAGCGGCAGCATTTTGCCGGGATTGATCCCTTCAGTTTCTACCGTGTTGATTGAGTGGCATCCTGCGCTTAGCCTCAACTCTCAGCATGACTCAATCGAATTTAAGAATCCGCAAATAGGGTGCAGAACCTTTGAGTCCCTGCGCTTTTGATTACCCGTTGACTGAATAAAAATAACCAGCCTTGTACAAATTTTCGGCTGACCATGGAGAAGTGGGTGTGAGAGATACTACCAAACCCGAATTGTAGTTTGGGCACCCCAAAAATAATTGATGACTGTTACATGTTGATGAAAGTGAAGTCCGCCGCATCCACGATGCGTTCGCGTTTTCCTGCCATTTCACTGGCGGAAATCCAGAAGCACCTGGCGAAAATTATCATTCTGCTGCCGATGGCGCTGCTACTGATCTATCTCGTGATCTTCAGCCAGCCGCGCTATATGAGCGAATCCAAAGTCGCGATTAAACGTTCTGACGATCTCACCAGCAGTAGCCTTAATTTTGGCTTGTTGCTGGGTGCCTCTAATCCTAGCTCCGCCGAAGATGCGCTCTACCTCAAGGAGTACATCAATTCACCGGACATGCTCCGGGTGCTGGATAAGCAACTCGACTTCCATGAAGCCTTTAGCCATAGCGGGTTGGATTTCCTCAACCATCTGGCGAAGGAAGAGACTGCCGAACGCTTCCTGCAGTATTACCGCGACCGTATCAGCATTGCTTACGACGACAAAACCGGCCTGCTGGATATCCAGACGCAAGGCTTCAGCCCAGAATTTGCGCTGAAGTTTAACCAGGCCGTGTTGAAAGAATCCGAGCGCTTTATCAACGAACTGTCGCACCGGATTGCACGCGATCAGCTCTCGTTTGCTGAAGCGGAAATGGAGAAGGCACGCGTTCGACTGGATGCCAGCAAAAATGAGTTGCTCTCATATCAAAACAGCAACAACGTGCTGGACCCGGAAGCACAAGCGCTGGCCGCTAGCACCCTCGTTAACACCCTGATGGGTCAAAAAATCCAGATGGAGGCCGATCTGCGTAATCTGCTGACCTACCTGCGCGATGACGCGCCACAGGTAGTGAGTGCCCAGAACGCGATCTCCTCCTTACAAGCGCAGATTGACGCTGAAAAAAGCAAAATCACCGCGCCGCAGGGGCACAAGCTGAACCGCATGGCGGTCGATTTCGAAGAGATTAAATCGAAGGTGGCGTTTGATACCGAGCTGTACAAGCTGGCGCTGACTTCGATTGAGAAAACCCGCGTGGAAGCGGCACGAAAGCTGAAAGTATTGTCGGTGATCAGCTCACCGCAGCAGCCGCAGGAGTCCACATTCCCCAATACCCCTTATTTGATCGCCTGCTGGTTACTGGTGTGCTGCTTACTGTTCGGCACCCTGAAACTGCTGTTAGCCGTTATTGAAGATCACCGGGATTAATTGAGTTCGTCATGAAATTATTGAAGTCACTGTTACTGCTTGCTGTCTGGCAAGCCACCTCCGCCAGCGCGGCCGTCGATATTAATGCCGATCCGAATCTGACCGGTGCGGCACCGTTGCCTTCTTTCCTGACTGGACAGCAGAGTCAGGTGCAGAGCAGCGATGGGTTTGATAACACACCGCGTCCGGTAGCACCGGCGATGATGAGCCGCATGTTCGGCGCACAGCTGTTTAACGGCACCAGCGCTGACAGCGGCGCGACCGTCGGCTTCAACCCCGGCTATGTGCTCAATCCTGGCGACAGCATTCAGGTGCGTTTGTGGGGCGCGTTCACTTTTGATGGCGCATTACAGGTCGATCCTAAAGGCAACATCTTCCTGCCAAACGTGGGCCCGGTTCAGGTCGCAGGTGTCAGCAACAGCCAGCTGAATGCGCTGATCACCACCAAGGTGAAACAGGTTTATCAGGCTAACGTCAGTGTGTACGCCTCGCTGCTGCAGGCGCAGCCAGTGAAGGTCTACGTGACAGGTTTTGTGCGCAGCCCTGGCTTGTACGGCGGTGTGACTTCTGACTCGCTGCTTAACTACCTGATCAAAGCCGGCGGCGTCGATTCCGATCGCGGTAGTTATGTGGATATCGTGGTGAAGCGTGGCAACCGCGTGCGTTCCAGCATCAACCTGTATGACTTCCTGCTCAACGGCAAGTTGGGCCTGTCACAGTTTGCCGACGGTGACACCATCGTGGTGGGGCCGCGTCAGCACACCTTTAGCGTACAGGGTGATGTGTTCAACAGCTATGACTTTGAATTCCGTGACAGCAGCATTCCGGTTACGGAAGCGCTGAGCTGGGCGCGTGCTAAGCCAGGCGCCACTAACATCACTATTATCCGCCAGCAGGGCTTGCAGAAACGTAGTGAGTATTACCCGATCAGTTCTGCGCCGGGCCGCATGTTGCAGGATGGCGATACGCTGATTGTCAGCACCGATCGCTATGCCGGCACCATTCAGGTTCGCGTCGAAGGTGCGCACTCTGGCGAACACGCGATGGTGCTGCCATACGGTTCAAGCATGCGTGCGGTGTTAGCGAAGATTCGCACCAACAGCATGTCTGAAATGAGTGCTATCCAGCTTTACCGTCCTTCTGTGGCGCAGCGTCAGAAAGAGATGCTGGATCTGTCCCTGCAGAAACTGGAAGAGGCCTCGCTCTCTGCCCAATCCTCCACCAAAGAAGAAGCCAGCCTGCGCATGCAGGAAGCTCAGCTGATCAGCCGCTTCGTCAACAAAGCGCGCAACGTGGTGCCGAAGGGTGAAGTGATCCTCAACGAGAAGAACCTCGATTCGATTCTGCTGGAAGATGGCGACGTGATTAACATCCCGCAGAAAACCTCGCTGGTTATGGTGCATGGCGAAGTGCTGTTCCCGAATGCGGTGAGCTGGGAGAAAGGCATGAGCCCGAAAGATTACATCGAGAAGTGTGGTGGTCTGACGCAGAAATCGGGTAACGCCAAGATTGTGGTGATTCGTCAGAACGGTGCAGCCGAGAACGGTGAAGATGTTGACACGCTGAACCCTGGCGACGAGCTGATGGTACTGCCGAAGTACGAATCGAAGAACATCGAAGTCACACGCGGTATCTCCACCATCCTCTACCAGCTGGCGGTGGGTGCGAAAGTGATTCTGTCGATCTAAGGATAAAGAGACATGATTGGTATTTTCTCATCAGGTATTTGGCGTATTCCGCATCTGGACAATTTTCTGGCACAGCCGTGTCAGAAGCTTTCTCCGCTGCGTCCAATACCCGCTGAGATTAATACCGTCGCAGTGTGGGGCCATCGCCCTAGCGCACGCAAGCCGGTGGAATTAGCACGGGCGGCGGGTAAATCAGTTCTTCGTCTCGAAGATGGTTTTATCCGCTCGCTAGATTTGGGGGTAAGCGGTGCGCCACCACTTTCCATGGTGCTGGATGATGAAGGGATCTATTACGATGCCAGCCGACCGAGTGCACTGGAGCGTTTGATCCATCAACGCGAAGAAAATCAGGCATTAGCCGCTGAAGCGAAAGAAGCGATCCACACCATCGTTACGGAAGATCTTTCCAAATATAACCAGGCTCCGGCATTCATCGCCGGGGAGAGCCTGACCAGTAACTTAGTGCTGGTGGTTGATCAGACCTTTGGCGATATGTCAGTGACATACGGCAATGCGACAGAAGAGGATTTTGCCGCCATGCTGGAGGCGGCCATCAAAGAAAACCCGTCTTCAACCATCTGGGTAAAAGTTCACCCGGATGTATTAGAGGGGAAGAAAGCGGGCTACTACCACCAGTTACAATCCACGCATCGTATTCACTTAATGGCAGATAACGTGAGCCCGCAGTCATTGCTGCGTCACGTCTCACGTGTCTACGTCATGACGTCACAATATGGTTTTGAAGCCTTGATGGCGGGTAAACCAGTAACCTGCTTTGGCCAGCCATGGTATGCGGGGTGGGGGTTAACGGACGATCGCCATCAGCAGGCTGAGTCATTGCGACAGCGCCGTGGTAACTCGACTCTCGAAGAATTATTCGCTGCCGCTTACTTGCGCTATAGCCGCTACATCGATCCAATAACCGGTGAAGCCGCAACGTTATTTGATGTACTGAACTGGATGCAGTTACAGCGTCGTCATCAGCAACAGCGTAGTGGGCATCTTTGGGCGCCGGGATTATCGCTGTGGAAATCCACGATCCTAAAACCGTTTTTGCATACGACGGCGAACAAATTGAGTTTCTCTCGCCATTGCCGTGCTGCGACTGCATGTGTTGTATGGGGCGTGAGAGGGGAACAGCGCTGGCAAGACAAAGCCAGAACTCGCCAACTGCCGCTGTGGCGCATGGAAGATGGCTTCTTGCGTTCTTCCGGCCTGGGTTCGGATTTACTGCCGCCACTCTCATTGGTGCTCGATAAACGCGGCATCTATTACGACGCCAGGCGCTCCAGTGATCTCGAAGTGATGATGAATCACAGCGAGTTAACCTTGGCCCAACAGCTGCGCGCAGAGAAACTGCACAAGCGCTTAGTCGAAAGTAAGCTCAGTAAATACAACTTGGGTGCCGACTTTGCTTTGCCTGCGGGTTCTGAAGGTAAACGTATCTTGCTGGTACCTGGGCAAGTGGAAGATGACGCTTCTATTGAGACTGGCACACTCTCCATCAATACCAACCTGTCGTTACTGCGCACGGTACGTGAACGTAATCCTGACGCCTTCATCATCTATAAACCGCATCCCGATGTGTTGGTAGGAAACCGTAAAGGGAATATCCCTGAGCAAGATGTTGCTCAACTGGCAGATTATCAGGCGCTGGATGCAGATGTGATTCAATGCATCCAGATGGCAGATGAACTCCACACCATGACTTCGCTGTCTGGTTTCGAAGCGCTACTGCATGGCAAGCAGGTGTATTGCTACGGCCTGCCTTTTTACGCGGGCTGGGGACTGACAAATGATGAGCATGTCTGCGCACGTCGCAATCGCAAGTTGGGGCTTGCAGATGTGGTGTTCCAGGCGTTGATTGCTTATCCCACCTATATCCACCCATTACGGCTCACGGCGATAAGCGCAGAAGAGGCGGCAGAATTATTGATTAGCGCGCCGCGTGGAAAGATGTTTGTTAATAAGAAAAAAGCAAATTACCTGGTAAGGCATTACCGCAAGATGTTGATGTTTTTTAAGGTTAAATTCGGTTAGGAAAACCGGCTCATAAAATAACAAAAAGAAGGTTGATGATGCACAGTAATGCTTTGAAGATGTTGCTGTCTGGGAAGAAATACCTATTGCTGCAAGGGCCAATGGGACCTTTCTTCAATGACGTCGCTGAGTGGCTTGAATCGCTGGAGCGTGAAGCTGTTAATGTAATATTTAACGGTGGGGATCGTTTTTACTGTCGCCAGCGTAAATATCTGCCTTATCTCAAAACACCAAAAGAATTCCCTTCATGGCTGCGTGATACGCACAAAGAATATGACTTCGATACGATTCTTTGTTTTGGTGATTGTCGCCCAATGCATCAGGCGGCCAAGCGCTGGGCACAAGCGAAAGGGATTCGTTTTATCGCATTTGAAGAGGGCTATTTGCGCCCACACTTCATTACGGTAGAAGAGGGCGGGGTGAATGCGTTCTCATCCTTACCTCGTGATCCGGAGTTTTATCGTCGTTTACCTGAAATGCCTGCCATGCAGGTTGAGAAATTTAAGCCATCAACGGCGAAGCGTATTGGCCATGCGACTTGGTATTACCTTGTGGGCTGGCGCTATCGGCATGAGTTTCATGAGTATCGCCACCATAAGTCATTCTCACCATGGTATGAGGCGCAGTGTTGGATCAGGGCATATTGGCGCAAACAGTGGTACGGCTGGCGTCAGCGCAATGTGTTATCGCATTTGCAGAACAGCCTGGATCAACGTTATTTTCTCGCTATCTTGCAGGTATATAACGATAGCCAGATCCGCAACCATAGCCCGTATGAAGATGTGCGCAACTACATTAACGATGTGATTTTCTCGTTCTCGAAGAAGGCGCCGCGCAATGAGTTCCTGGTGATCAAACATCACCCGATGGATCGTGGGCATCGTTTATATGGCCCGTTGATCAATAAGCTGAGCAAGGAATACGGAGTTAAGAATCGCGTGATCTATGTTCATGATGTGCCAATGCCTGAGTTACTTACTCATGCAAAAGCAGCGATCACGATTAATAGCACGGCAGGGATTTCAGCGCTGATCCACAACAAGCCGTTAAAGGTGATGGGGAACGCGCTGTACGATATGAAGGGATTGACCTATCAAGGGCATCTTAATCAGTTCTGGACGGCAGATTTTAAGCCGGATATGAAGCTGTTTAAGAAGTTTCGTGGCTACCTGCTGGAGAATACGCAGGTGAATGCAGTTTATTATGGTGACGAAATTAATTTTACTAACCATAATTCTGGGGAAACAGCGGAAGCCATTCTGGGTTTTTTTGAGGGAAAAGTATGAGATGATATATAAAATTTAGAGTAAAAGATATAAAGATTTAAAATATAATTTCTTAGCATTGCTCTGGAGTCTTTATCTATATAAAACAGATAGTTATGCGCATTCTTATGACTTAACTTTAGTTTTTATAGACACTTTATCTCGATCCTTAAAATAAAAAGCTCAAAAATAAATCTTTGGCCATTGCCTTTTAAAAAATAGCTTTTTAAGCGATAATCACATTACAATATCTGAGAAAACGTAATGAGATTATATTTTGAAAAAGATAGAAGAATTTGATAATGCTTCAAAATTGAACATTTCTTTGAGTGGCTCTTTTAATTGTATATCATCTTGGATTGAGTACGAAGATGAGTGCCCTAACATTAGCATTGGATATGGTGTAAGCCTCAATAATTGCAAAATAACAGTTCATAAAGGAGGGGGGTTAATAATTAAAGACCTCTGTGAACTTAGAGGGAGAATTATAGTTGGTGAGGGTTGTAAAGTCGAAATAGGTTATGGACTGGTATGTAATGATGCAATTTACATTCAAACTGCCGAACGTGGGAGTATAACTATTAAAGATGATTGCCTATTTGCCAACCCGAAAATTTATAATTCTGATCTACATTCTATCTTTGATTTAAATACTGGAAGTCGAACCAACTTTGCCAAAGACGTCGTCATAGGTAATCGCGTATGGTTAGCTAGGGATACGTTAGTACTAAAAGGTGCTAATATTGGTGACGGTTCTATTTTAGGCGCTGGAAGTACATTTAATGGTAAGAGTGAGAGTAACGCACTTTTAGTTGGATCACCTGCTAAAGTTGCCAAAAAAGAAGTAGTTTGGTCAAGATATACTGATAGTAATATATCTAAACTATTACCTATCGATTTTCCTGCCGCCAAGTTTCGTTCCAATGCATTGCAATTTAATCATGACAAAGTAATTGAGCTTGGTATTAACATATGGGAAAACAGAAAAGAAATACGAGCTTCAGACTATTATGCACTTTACTATCTTTCACGATCTATTTTAATAAGAGATATACAAAGTAAAGGACTAATAGCCACGTATATAAATGATGTTCAGATAACAGCAAAAGATATATTTCAATCTCTTTTGGATTGCTACGAACTATCTGGCCTTACAAATATTGCGTGCGGTTCATTTTCTTATTTGGCTGCACAATTAGCAGGATTGGATTTAGAAGCTAAGTCAATATATGAAAAGGTAAAGTCAAGATCAAATCATATTGATAACCCTAAGTACAAGGCTTAAATTAAGAGAGGTGACTTAAGGAATTGAAAATGTTTACTTTTCAAGCTCATAAAATATAAATTATTAATAATTAAATTTTTATAAAAATAGACTTTAATAGTCATTATAAATTAAATGTATGACTTGGATTTAGATAAAAGCCCCATTCAAGGGGCTTCAAGATATTACTTATCAATTAATTCTAAAATTCTTCTGCAGTTGTCGTTATCTTTGTATTTAAAAAATATCTTTGACTTGTTTGTTTTATTGGATGGGGGGTTGTGAATTTCCTTAATTAGTCTTTCAATACCAATTTGTAGTGAACTAAAATCACGGTATATTTCACCGGGAATATCATTTAGCGGATCTATTAAAGGACCGCCTCTTTTTCCAAAAAATTGTTCTTCATCAAACCAATAGTAAAGTACAGGCTTGTTTTGATAAAGCATATCAAACGAAGCTGATGAAAAATCAGTAATCATAGCATCTGAGTTTATAATCAAGGACTGAACATCACATTCATTCATACTATGAATATTAACTTTACTGGCAGTTATTGCACTTCCAATATATTTATGTAATTTATGGTGGAGACATGCTTCTATTGTATAGCCATTACTTTGCAAAATTCTCTGAAGCTCATTACTTTGTAGTATTTCAGATAACCGCTTAAAATACTTAGATGTTAAGAATTTATTACTATTTACATTATTTAGGCTGTCACGCCAAGTAAAAAGCAATAATATTTTTTTATTCTTAGTAAGATTGTTTTTTGGTAATTTATCAAATCGAGATAGCCCAGTAACAGCAACTTCTGACTTCTTGAATCCAAAGTTTTTACATACTAAATTTCTTTCATGCTCAGAACTAACAATAAATTTATTTGGTAATTCATCTCGACGTAACATAGAGTTCGCATCATAATAACCCGCAGCTCGGTTAAGTGCAAAAATACCATGTTGCAGAAAATATTTATTTTTTGCGCTATGTTCCTTAGATACATCTTTCCATCGATGGAATACATCACGCATGCTGTCACTGAAAATATAATTACTCGCAGAATGGAAAATTAAAAAATGTTTGAATGATCCATATATTAAAACATTATTTAATTTATTTAAATTGCCTTTGGTCTTGGCATCTTTTTTTATTACGAAATAATAATCATTTTTAATCTTAGAGCTCTGTTTTTTCTCAGAGATATATTTAAATAAATGAAAGCTTGAGTCATTAGCTGTATTACCTAACCTCTCACCAATAAGAGATATTTTTTTATTTTTGTAAATTATTTTTGATAGGATTTTGGCAGCTGTATATTTTAATGACCACTTTAACTGATTGTATTTCTTTAAATTGTGTCTTATTAGTGATTTTCTGTTCCCCTTTTGAGTTGACTTTTCCCTTAGAAAGTTGAAGTCTTGCACTATTAATTCTTCACTTACTTCTGACCCACGTCGTATACAAGTATTTTGAAAAACTGAATTCATTATTCTATGAGATTCTGACAGGAAACCATGGTATATAAGTAAGAGCGGTAGTCTCCTAATTGGTGTAAATGTTTTCAGCATGCTAAGATCAATTTCTTCTTTAAGAAACTGGCTGATCATTATTAATGTTGGTTTACAGGTGCTAATATCATTATCAACTGAAAACTTCGATAAGCGGTAAAGAATGCCTCGTAAAATAAAAAGTTTAGCATATTTTGTTTGCTGAGTGGGCAAGTTGAATTTTTTTGTTAAGCCATAGACCTTTACAAGATCAGAAAAAACCTTTGCATTTACAACTTGTGTGCAGGAAGGATTATCTTCATCATCTCTACCTCTGTAGAGATAACTTATCTCCGGAGTAGAGGATATATGATTGGCTTTATACATGGCGGTCATTACAAATATCCAATCCTCTGCTAGTTTGATGCCGACAGGGAACTGAATATTATTTCTTTCTATAAGATTTCGGCTATACAATTTACCCCAAGGCGGTGGGGTATTAACCAATATTGAACGGTGGAAAAACTTTACCTTGCGTAATGATGCTGATGCAACCTCGGCATGTGGTTGGATGTACCAAGACCTTCGACCATTGAATGCTTTAGCATGTGAAACAATAACTTCTGAGCCAGTTTCATCTGCTACTTTAATTAAGCTTGAAAATGCATCGTCTGGTAATAGATCATCTGAGTCAAGGAAGAAAACATAATCCCCTTTAGCTATTTTCAAAGCGTTATTTCTAGCTACAGATTGGCCTTGATTTTTTTGTTCAATGAGAACAATGTTATTGTTTTTAATTAGGTAATCTTCAATTATTTTTTTGGAGTTATCTGGTGACTCATCGTTGACGCAAATTATCTCTATAGTTCTTTTTTCGTGTTTTCTACCTAATTTTTGGGTTAGAACTGAGTCTAGGCATTCAGCTATATATTTCTCTGTTTTGTATACGGGAATTATTACAGATATGATTGGATTTTCTTTAAGTGATGGCATGAATTAGCTCAGAAATGATCTTTACTCAATGAAGATATACAATTTATGAATTGTGCTTTATTCTCTAACAACTGCTTAGTTGAAAAACCAATTCGCAGGGTTTCGTTTTCACTGTTTCCTGTCAATTCCAATCCCTCTGGCTCAAAATACCCTTGGTCAAGCCACTCAGGATCGAAGATGATATTTTTAACATAAGTTAAACCTCCATTTTTAACATTCCATTTATATAACTTTGCATTTTTATTTGGTACTCCAGTGAGCGCAAATAAAAACTTTCCATTATAACTTATCCCCTGAATTACTTCATTTTGAGGAAACGAAATCGTTGTCTTCTTTAAGCTTAGAATACTGTTTAGATCAGGGCTAAACCTGCCAATAAATATATTTTTCATCAACTTATCATCACTTGCCCATAATAAAAATGAGCTAATGTCATTACGATTAATTGCTAAAATCTGATTTCCATATATCGTAATAGGATAAGGTATGCGTTTTAGAATAATACCATTTTTGATTATTATTATTGCTGGGTTGTTGTATTTATTCGTGGTTAATATTGTGTCGTTCATGACAAAAAAACCATCCAAATGGCCTATTGAGTTTTTATTAATGTAATCATGCCTTGATATAAGCCCCCCGTCTTTTACGACTTCAATTATTTGTCTGTCTCTACTTTTAGTGTCGAAAGCATACCAAATGTTTTTTTCATGATCATTTATATGAAAAGACTGCATTATTCTATTTTCACTGTTGTGATAACAAATATTCCCCTGATCTTTGATATGTATATTTATTAAAGATTCATTTGAAAAAACTGAGTTACTTAAGAATAATATACTGATTAATAGTATTTTTAAAACTTTCATATCTCTATCCTTTTTTAGCTATTGAAAGTATGATGATAGAAATCTGTGAAGTTTCAATTTATAGTCAGGCATTATATTAGATTCACTATTAAAATCGTTGGCGCAAAAAGAATGTGGTAATAAACCACTTTTCTTTCCTACTAAGAGTTCACTATAGTGCCGCCTCGCGGCAGTAGATCTTATGTTAAAATAATAGCAAATATCTATATTGTGAGTACTTAACCCTTCATTATATGCAATCCAAGGCACAAGAAATGTTGCCAAGTTTAGGTCATTATTACTTCGAAACTTTTGGTCTAGAAATGAATCTATTTCATTTTTATATTTATACCAGACTTTATAATAAATGCTTTTTCTTAATGGAATATAGGTGTGGATCAAAGGTGTATCAATATCTATTTTGTAATCACGACGAATTAAGTCAGCGCTGCGAGTACATGCAAATAATGTCGGAGTATCAACGCCCCGCTCTCTCATACTCTTGATACTTTTACTTGATGCGAATAGAGATGCTATCCCATTGCCTTTAAAAAAATGTCCAGAAGGTAGGTCCCTGGCTACAAATACATCATCATTGAAGTATATAAAATGTTCGGAAAGATCATCTATATGATGTAAATGAGCTTCGATAACATGTGAGTTAAATGTCGGAAGATATTGTTGGTTAATAATTTTATTATGATTAACAATAACAATTTTTTAAATTTCTCATCCTCCTCGATATACCAGTTAGGCACTTGGTTATCAGTGATGATAAATATTTTCCTTATCCATTTAAGGTTTTTCAGTATACTTTCGACTGAATATTTTAGTTCATCATGGTTATTAAATCTTGCCATGTCTGATGAAAAAGCCCCGCGCTCCGATAAATTTATATCCTTATATTTGTATAATTTTTCCTTCCAAGCAGGATCATTATCATTAACCCATGTAAAAACAGCATCAATAGGAAAGTTTACGACTTCTTTTAATTCTAAATTAATGTTTTTTTCAATAATGATACCTTCATCTTGCTTTGGATAATTTAATTCATTCAAAATTAAGGGGTGCTTTTTATTAAGATAGTCTCTAAAGAAAACGCCAGGGTTTTTAATAAACTTCTTTATTTTTTTCACTAATTATCCTAGAGATTCTGATTTTGTGTAATCTTCAATGCACTCTTCAATGTTGTGATATAGTGTTACTCGATTGTATCTATCAATAAATATTGCTGAACTGCAAAAAGATTTTAAGGAGTTCAAACTATGTGAAACCATAAGCAAATTGGATTCTTCACTTCTTTCAATAAATATATTTTCACATTTTTTCTTAAATCGCGCATCGCCCACTGCAGTTACTTCATCAACCAAGTAGTAATCGAACTTAAATGCCATACTCAAGCCAAAGCCTAACCTAGATTTCATTCCTGAAGAGTAAGTTTTTATTGGCATATCAAAATATTTTCCAAGTTCGGCAAACTCTTCAACAAATGCTACTTTTTCTTTTAGTTCTTCCTGCTTGGCATATAGCCGGGCGACGAACTTTACATTTTCCCGCCCTGTCAAACTACCCTGAAAGCCACCAGAAAGGCCTACCGGCCATGAGATAGTTTTATCGGTGGTGATGGAGCCGCTATCAGGACGGTCGATGCCGCCAATCATCCGAAGTAAAGTTGATTTACCCGCACCATTACGACCTATAAGCGCTACACTCTTTCCGCTTGGAATTTCGATGTTTAGGTCTTTAAAAACATAATGGCGACCTTGAGGCGTGCGGTATGATTTCGTTAAATTTTCTATTTTAATCATGAGGTAAGCATTGCCTCTTCACGATTGCGATATAACGCAAGGCCAGCAAATACCGTGACTAAGGTACAAATCGCTAGATAACTGAGACTTACACCTTCACTCACATAACCTGGCATTACCGCTTCACGGCTGAGTTCAACTGCATGAACCAAAGGGTTCCATAACAAATAAGGCCAGTAATCTGTTGGAATGGAGTGCAAAGGGAACATAATGCAGGAAATAAAATAAAGCGGTTTTAGCAATATCGGCAAAAACTTCTGGGTTTCGGCAAAGGTTCTTCCCACTACCATAAAGATTAACCCAATTCCGCATGAAAATAGAATCAGCAATCCCCATGTCGCAACTAATTGCAGAAGGTTGGTAATTTCAAAGTATTCGCCAGCCATCCACACAACCACCATCAGCAGAATATAAACGGCGGCATAGATCAGCGTTTCTAGCAGTGCGCGGGCCATAATGGTGTCGACCGGCTTTACCGGACGGTAATTAAACAGCCCTTGGTTAGCTTCAATCGCTCCGACTGAACGGTTTGTAATATTACTGAAAATAAAGTACGGAATAATGCCATTCAGCAGAAATACCGGGAACGAGATATCCGGCATAGTGCGGTGCATAATGAAACCAAATATGCCCAGCAGCACCAGCAAATGTGCAGACGGCTCTAAAATCGCCCAAAAATAACCCAGGCGAAACTTTCCAAAACGGGTGCGTATTTCACGCAAAAACAAGGCCTTTACGGCAGCTTGCTCTACTTCAAATCCACTTCGGGCCATTTGTTTAACTCATGAGAATTGGGTGGGATTTTTTACACGCTACCGCCCCTGGCTTAACAGCTACCAATGCACTGGACGCAATACGGGCGGTGTAGGGGGGGAGGTTTATAGTTTTTCAGACGAGGGTGCTAAAATAATCAGCATATTTTACGTAAATTCAAAAGATTAGAGCTGATGAATACGCGATAGACGTGATGCCATTTAGCACAATCAGATGGTTTAGAGTTGATATGAATCCATCCACTTGAACAGCTAGTCCCTGCTTGTCTGTAAGAATTTTCCCTAATTTTGACGGCTTAAGTTACAGATCATGTCGAAATAATCCTAAACGTTTTCGTCTATTAATATTTTGCAAATTATCTGTAAGGCCTATTGAACTAATCTATACATCCAATTTATGTCAAACAATTGAATATATTGAATTTAATTTATTTTTTCGTTTCTGCTCTTAACCTCACTCTGTATCGTGAAATCAACACTGCTAATCAATTCATTCACGAGACAATCCACTGATTTTTACAAAAAGTAGTAGTTGTTACATTTCAAAGGTGCTGATTGCAGGTCGTCTGATTCTTCGCGATAATCACGCATAACAAATCCCTTCCTCGTCGGGCCTAACGACGCGGAGGGGATTTTTTTCATCTATACCTTAGTGGCTAACCGACTCACGGATCTAAAGAGGACAAGTTATGTATAACACCCTGGGCAATCAGTACGATAACTCCCTGGTTTCTAACGCCTTCGGTTTCATGCGCTTCCCGGTGAACTTCCAGCCTTACGACAGCGATGCTGAGTGGGTGATCACTGGTGTACCTTTCGATGCCGCAACTTCAGGTCGTCCGGGCAGCCGTTTAGGGCCGGGTGCAATCCGTCAAATCTCCACCAACCTCGCTTGGGAAGGTTGCCGATGGCCGTGGGATTTCGACCTGCGTCAGCGCTTGAACGTGGTGGATTGTGGTGATCTGGTTTATGCATTCGGTGATTCACAGGATCTCTCTGACAAACTGCAGGCGCACGCTGAGAAGCTGTTGGCAAACGGTAAGCGTATGCTGACCTTCGGGGGCGATCACTATGTCACGCTGCCACTGCTGCGTGCCCACGCTAAGCACTTCGGTAAGATGGCATTGGTGCACTTTGATGCACACACAGACACCTACTCCAACGGTCCAACCTTCGACCACGGCACCATGTTCTTCACCGCGCCGAAAGAAGGTCTGATCGATCCGAAACACTCTGTGCAGATTGGTATCCGCACTGAGTTCGACAAGAGCCTTGGCTTTAACGTGCTGGATGCAGCGCAGGTTAACGATCGCAGCGTCGATGACATTCTGGCGGAAGTGAAACGCACCGTGGGTGATCTGCCGGTGTATCTGACCTTTGATATCGACTGTCTGGATCCGGCACATGCACCGGGCACCGGCACGCCAGTGATCGGCGGACTGACCAGCGATAAAGCTACCAAGCTGATTCGTGGCTTGCAGGGTATGAACATCGTCGGGATGGATCTGGTGGAAGTGGCGCCGGGTTATGACCACGCTGATCTGACTTCACTGGCGGCGGCTACACTGGCGCTGGATATGCTGCACGTACAGGCAGCTAATAAAGGCTAATTACTCGGAGGGCAGGGCCCCATGCCTTGCCCTCCTGTTGGCAATTCCTAATAGTCATCATTTATATCGTTCATGGTCGAACGTAAAAAGTGACGCCCAGCACCTGCAACTAACGCGACAGCGGTAACGATTTGAATTGCCAGCATTCGACGCTCCTCGGCTCCTAGAGCCACGCACGCAAGATGTAATCTTTCTCTGACTTTCTCAATTTGCCATATTCAATACCGGTGAAGTCTCGCCATCATCACGTTTCTGCTTTCTCATTCTCCACGCGAATTCGTCTACTGATGTTTATCGTCCTTTCTCAACGCGCATTGATAGCAATGATGTCAATCTGTGAAGTGGGTTGGGATTTGTTTTGAGCGGCGCAGAGTGATTAAGAAAGGGTGATAGCTGATGGGGCGATCCATTGCCCTCGACGTCCCCGGTTCCTAGTAATCGTCATTCACATCTTTGGCTGCGGAACGTATCACCAGATACGCGCCAATCAGCACAATCGCGATAACGATGGCGAGAATAATCAGAATGGTCAACATAGTATGTGGTGCTCCGGTGACTCTCTCTGATATCGCCTAAAAACAAACGGTCAGTGTAGACCATACTCACTATGACATGGCCTTGTGTGGCGAGTTCAGACCATTGTCACGCTTCTCGCATCTACGGCTCAACAACTTAAAGGTGACAATTCGTTATCGGCACCCTGTAGCTATACTTTTGGGCGTAGCGTTATTTATCGCTTCGTTAATCACGGTTAGAGAATCTTTGGAGGTCACCATGGGCTTTCTGGATGAATTAGTAGGTTCGCTGGGGAACGGCAACGGGCAGGGCAATCAGTTGGGTCAGTTGCAGGCGATCTGGAATTGGGTGCAGGAGCAGGGCGGTATCGAAGTGCTGCTGCAGAAGTTTCAACAAGGCGGGCTTGGCGAGGTGCTGGGTTCGTGGATCGGCACCGGTGGCAATCAACAGGTCGGTGGCGGCGAGATTCAGAGTGCTTTCGGGCAGGAGGAGTTGCAGTCGCTGGCCGATAAGCTGGGCACCGATGTCAATGGCGCTTCCGGCACGCTGGCGGCGCTGTTGCCGCAGTTGATCGATAAGATGTCGCCGCAAGGTCAACTGGATGAGCAGAGTCTGCACAACAACCAGATGGATTTGGGTTCGATGGTGGATAATCTGTTTAAGCGCTAGCTGTTGAAGCTGAAGAGAGGAGCGCACAAGGCGCTCCTTTTTATGGCCGATTATTTGCCATCTGCCGCAATACGATCGCGGATGTGCTGTGCACGTGCTGCGGAATCCGGGTGCGAATCGAACATCGAACTCGTTTGGCCTTGCTGCATTTTCGCCAGTTTCTCGAAACTGGTGGCTAAGCCAAGTGGATTAACACCGCGCTTTTTCAGCAGGTCATAAGAGTAATCATCCGCCTGCGATTCCTGTGTTTGCGAGAACTGCGCATTGACCAGCTTCTCGCTTAGATCGCCCAACTGGGATTGCGACAGTTGACCAATCACGCCGCCAACCGAGGCCGCAGCAGTGCGTGCCGCCGTGGTGGCGTAGGCGACTTGCATCGCTTTACGCGTATGGCCGAGCGCAACGTGGCCCATTTCATGGCCGAGCACACCTTCCACTTCGTTATCGGTCATCATATCCATCAAGCCGCTATAAACGCGGATGCAGCCGTTGGCCATCGCCCACGCATTCACATCTTTGGTCAGATAGACTTTGTAGTTGGCTGGCACACCATTGATGTTATCGCCCAGCGCAGCGGCGATTTTGTTCAGGCGCAGCTGATATTCACTGCTGGCAGGCGCGAGCTGGTTGTCTTTGTCCATCTGGGCACAAGACTGATCGCTTAGCTGCTTCACTTGTGAATCATTCAACGTATAAGCCTGATAGGCCTGCGCGCCGGATTGCAGCAGCGCGTTGTTGTCCATTCCTTCGCAACCGCTCAGCAGCGAAGCGATTCCCACAGCAATAATTGTGGCGCGGATTTTCATTTAGAGGTCCTTTGCGTAACAAGGTAGAGAAAACAAACACCTGAAATTGAGATCGGTGTTCAAACGCTTTGTTTATAGCTCGCATCCTGTTCACTGGCTAGCAGACAAGCCCCGAATTGCAACCGTTTACCCGCTATTTAGCACGTCGACGCATGTACTTTTGCCCCGATTTTCATGTACATTGATGTGCGACTTTTTTCTCGCTTCGCCTGATAACTGATTAATTACAATACGTTAATCGCGGCGGAGCATTAATCCGACCTGGAGTAGAAGATGCCCTCTCGTAAAGAGCTTGCCAACGCCATTCGCGCGTTAAGTATGGATGCAGTACAAAAAGCCAAATCGGGACATCCTGGTGCCCCGATGGGCATGGCGGACATCGCCGAAGTGCTGTGGCGTGACTTCCTGAACCACAATCCGACTAACCCGCTGTGGGCAGATCGTGACCGCTTCGTGCTGTCTAACGGTCACGGCTCCATGCTGATTTATAGCCTGCTGCACCTCACCGGTTACGACCTGCCGATGAGCGAGCTGCAGAACTTCCGTCAGCTGCACTCTAAAACTCCAGGCCACCCAGAATACGGTTATACCGCTGGCGTTGAAACCACTACCGGTCCACTGGGCCAGGGTATCGCTAACGCAGTCGGCTTCGCCATCGCTGAGCGCACTTTAGCGGCACAGTTCAACCGCCCAGGCCATGACATCGTAGACCACAACACTTACGTGTTCATGGGCGACGGCTGCATGATGGAAGGCATCTCACACGAAGTATGCTCCATCGCCGGTACCCTGAAACTGGGTAAGCTGGTTGCCTTCTATGATGACAACGGCATCTCAATCGATGGTCACGTTGATGGCTGGTTCACTGACGATACCGCCGCTCGCTTCGAAGCTTACGGCTGGCACGTAGTGCGTGGCGTAGACGGTCACGATGCTGACGCCATCAAGAAAGCAGTAGAAGAAGCCAAAGCGGTTTCAGACAAACCTTCACTGCTGATGTGCAAAACCATCATCGGTTTCGGTTCTCCGAACAAAGCCGGTACCCACGATTCACACGGCGCACCGCTGGGCGACGACGAAATCGCACTGACCCGTAAGCAACTGGGCTGGAACCACGCGCCGTTTGAAATTCCTTCAGACATCTACGCGCAGTGGGATGCGAAAGAAGCTGGTCAGGCGAAAGAGTCCGCATGGGATCAGAAGTTTGCTGCTTATGCTGCTGCTCATCCTGAACTGGCTGCTGAGTTCACGCGTCGTACCAACAACGAGCTGCCAGCTAACTGGGAAACTGAGTCGCAGAAGTTCATTGAACAGCTGCAGGCTAACCCAGCTAAAATCGCCAGCCGTAAAGCTTCCCAGAACGCGATTGAAGCGTTCGGTAAGATCCTGCCGGAATACATGGGTGGATCGGCTGACCTGGCGCCAAGCAACCTGACTATGTGGTCTGGTTCTAAGCCAATCAACGAAGATGCAGCCGGTAACTACATCCATTACGGTGTGCGCGAATTCGGTATGACCGCGATCGCCAACGGTATCGCGCTGCACGGTGGTTTCCTGCCGTACACCGCAACCTTCCTGATGTTCGTAGAATACGCGCGTAACGCGGCACGTATGGCTGCACTGATGAAGATTCGTCAGATCATGGTTTATACCCATGACTCAATCGGTCTGGGTGAAGATGGTCCAACGCACCAGCCGGTTGAGCAGATGGCCAGCCTGCGCGTAACACCAAACATGAGCCTGTGGCGTCCATGTGACCAGGTTGAGTCTGCGGTTGCCTGGAAATACGCTATCGAGCGCGTAGACGGCCCATCAGCTCTGATCTTCTCTCGTCAGAACCTGGCGCAGCAGGATCGTACCGCTGAGCAGCTGGCAAACGTGGCACGCGGTGGTTATGTGCTGAAAGACAGCGAAGGTACGCCAGAGCTGATTCTGATCGCTACCGGTTCAGAAGTGGAACTGGCCGTTGCCGCTTATGACAAGCTGACCAGCGAAGGCCGCAAAGTGCGCGTTGTCTCTATGCCTTCAACCGACGCTTTCGACAAGCAGGACGCGGCTTACCGTGAATCTGTACTGCCGAAAGCAGTTGCTGCACGTGTGGCTATCGAAGCGGGTATCGCCGATTACTGGTTCAAATACACCGGCCTGAATGGCGCTATCGTCGGTATGACCACCTTCGGTGAGTCTGCTCCGGCAGAGCTGCTGTTCAAAGAGTTCGGCTTCACCGTTGAGAACGTGGTGAACATCGCGAAATCTATTCTGTAATCAGCGGTCGCCGTAAGGGCGACCCAACAGGTTAGATGATCGCCAACGAAGGTGCGCTTTATGCGCACCTTTTTTCATTTCAGACCCCGCCTTCAACCTGAAACGCTTCAATTATTCCTGCAGTAATAATTTTTACATGCGAAATATGTGACGTAGATCCAATAATCAGCAGCGCAATTGATCGCAATCATTCCTGTTATTCCGCGCATGCTTTATTCTAGCTGAACCGTTTCAGTTGCAATTGAGCGGCATCATTTTGCAACGTTAAGCGGGCAATAATTCCCTGTACAAAACGCAGCGAAACGCTCAAGGTATTTGGCACGTTTTTTTGGCTGTTGTTGCAGGAAGTGAGATGACCGTTCGCATAGCAATTAATGGTTTTGGTCGTATCGGACGCAATGTGCTGCGTGCGTTGTATGAAACCGGCCGCCGCGCTGAAATTACCGTGGTGGCGATCAACGAACTGGCTGAAGCCACCGGCATGGCGCATTTGCTGAAGTATGACACCAGCCATGGCCGCTTTGCCTGGGATGTGCGCCAGGAGCGCGATCAACTGTTCGTGGGCGACGACACCATCCGCATTCTGCACCTGGCCGATATCGATGCACTGCCATGGCAGGAACTGAACGTCGATATCGTATTGGATTGCACCGGCGTGTACGGCAGCCGCGCAGATGGCGAAGCGCATCTGCAAGCAGGCGCGAAGAAGGTGTTGTTCTCGCATCCGGGCGGTAACGATTTAGATGCCACCGTCGTGTTCGGCGTAAACGAACAGGCTCTTAAACAAACTGACCGCATTGTCTCCAACGCATCTTGCACCACCAACTGTATTATTCCGGTGATCAAGTTGCTGGATGACGCCTTCGGTATTGAATCGGGCACCGTGACCACGATTCACTCGGCGATGCACGACCAACAGGTGATTGACGCCTATCACAGCGATCTGCGTCGTACCCGTGCCGCCAGCCAATCGATCATTCCGGTGGATACGCGTCTTGCTGCTGGCATTACCCGTATTTTTCCGAAATTTAATGACCGCTTCGAAGCCATCGCTGTGCGCGTGCCCACGATCAACGTGACAGCCATTGATTTGAGCGTTTCGGTACGTGAAGCCGTGAAGGCGTGTGATGTCAATGCGTTGCTGCAAAACGCGTCAGAAGGGGCGTTTCGTGGTATAGTTGACTATACGGAATTACCGTTAGTCTCAGTAGATTTTAACCATGATCCGCACAGTGCCATAGTCGATGGCACGCAAACGCGGGTCAGTGGTCATCACCTGATCAAGACCTTGGTTTGGTGTGACAACGAATGGGGCTTTGCTAACCGCATGATCGACACCACGTTAGCAATGGCCGCAAGCGGTTTCAGGTAAGACGCGGACTGCGTCTGGCAAAACTTATGAGAATCAACGAGAGGGTTCACCATGTCTGTAATTAAGATGACCGATCTGGATCTTGCTGGTAAACGCGTTCTGATCCGTGCCGATCTCAACGTGCCAGTGAAAGAAGGGAAAGTGACGTCAGATGCACGTATCCGTGCTTCTCTGCCTACCATCGAAGCGGCGTTGAAACAGGGCGCGAAAGTGATGGTTACCTCTCACCTGGGTCGTCCGACCGAAGGTGAATACAACGAAGAGTTCTCGCTCCTGCCGGTTGTTAACTACCTGAAAGACAAACTGAACGGCACTAACGTGACCCTGGCGAAAGACTACCTCGACGGCGTTGAAGTCGGCGCGGGTGAACTGGTGGTGCTGGAAAACGTGCGCTTTAACAAAGGCGAGAAGAAAGACGAAGAGACGCTTTCGAAGAAATATGCCGCCCTGTGCGACGTGTTCGTGATGGATGCCTTCGGTACTGCGCACCGTGCGCAGGCTTCAACCCACGGTGTGGGCAAGTTCGCCCCTATCGCTTGTGCTGGCCCGCTGCTCTCTGCTGAGCTGGAAGCGCTGGGTAAAGTCATGAGCAACCCACAGCGTCCGCTGGTGGCGGTTGTTGGTGGTTCTAAAGTGTCGACCAAATTCGACGTGCTGCAGTCTCTGGTGAAAATCGCTGACACCGTGATCGTTGGTGGCGGTATCGCTAACACCTTCGTGGCTATCGACAACAACGTCGGTAAATCACTGTACGAACCAGACTTCGTTGAAGCGGCGAAAAAGCTGCGTGACGAGCACGGTATTCCGGTTCCAACCGACTCACGCGTCGGAACGGAATTCTCTGAAACTGCCCCGGCAACCGTGAAAAAGGTTTCCGAAGTGGCGGATAACGAAGAGATTATGGACTTCGGTGACGAAACCGCACAGGCGATGGCAAAACTGCTGAAAGAGGCAAAAACCATCCTGTGGAACGGTCCGGTTGGCGTGTTCGAATTCCCGAACTTCCGCAAAGGCACCGAAATCGTGGCGAACGCGATTGCAGACAGCGACGCGTTCTCTGTAGCGGGCGGCGGCGATACCCTGGCAGCGATTGATCTGTTCGGTATCGAAGACAAGATCTCCTACATCTCTACCGGCGGTGGCGCATTCCTCGAGTTCGTGGAAGGTAAAAAACTGCCCGCTGTAGCAATGCTGGAAGAGCGCGCTAAGCAGTAATTTTTGGGGGCGGCGCTTCGGCGCCGTCTGAAGGCTTGCCCATCCTGGGCAAAAAATCGACGTCCCTTTGTGGGATGAACGGTAACGAAACAGGACACAACCATGTCTAAAATTTTTGATTTCGTAAAACCCGGCGTTGTCACTGGTGATGACGTTCAGAAAGTTTTCCAAGTAGCGAAAGAAAACAAATTCGCTCTGCCTGCAGTTAACTGCGTCGGCACGGACTCCATCAACGCGGTACTGGAAGCTGCGGCCAAAGTTAAAGCGCCGGTCATCGTTCAGTTCTCCAATGGTGGTGCTGCCTTCATCGCCGGTAAAGGTTTCAAAACCGACAAGCCACAGGGTGCAGCAATCTTCGGCGCTATCGCCGGTGCGCACCATGTGCATCTGATGGCTGAACAGTACGGCGTGCCAGTCATTCTGCACACCGACCACTGTGCTAAGAAACTGCTGCCATGGATCGACGGTCTGCTGGATGCCGGTGAAGAGCACTTCAAGAAAACCGGTAAGCCACTGTTCTCCTCTCACATGATTGATCTGTCAGAAGAGTCACTGGAAGAGAACATCGAGATCTCTTCTAAATACCTGGCGCGCATGGCGAAAATCGACATGACCCTGGAAATCGAACTGGGTTGCACCGGTGGTGAAGAAGACGGCGTGGACAACAGCCACATGGACGCTTCTGCCCTGTACACCCAGCCAGAAGACGTTGATTACGCGTACACCGAGCTGAGCAAAATCAGCCCGCGTTTCACCATCGCCGCTTCATTCGGTAACGTGCACGGCGTGTACAAGCCAGGCAACGTGAAACTGACTCCAACCATCCTGCGTGATTCTCAGGAATACGTGACCAAGAAACACAATCTGCCGCACAACGCGCTGGATTTCGTGTTCCACGGAGGTTCAGGTTCTTCTGCTGCAGAAATCGAAGAGTCAATTGGTTACGGCGTAATCAAGATGAACATCGATACCGATACCCAATGGGCGACCTGGGACGGCATCCTGCAGTACTACAAAAAGAACGAAGACTATCTGCAAGGCCAGCTGGGTAACCCAAATGGCGTGGATAGCCCGAACAAGAAATATTACGACCCACGCGTATGGCTGCGCTCTGCACAGGCTTCAATGGTTGTGCGTTTAGAGCAGGCTTTCAAAGAGCTGAACGCTGTCGACGTGCTGTAATTTTTCCTTACAGTACAAAAAAGGCCCGAAAGGGCCTTTTTTTATGCATTCGATTCGGAATAGTGAGTAAATTCAGCCCATCTTTGGCGCTTCATGCCATTTTTGTTTACCCTTGTACACGGGAGTGCCGGAGCTGATCTGGCCGTTTTTGCATTTTCCTGCGGGAAACTCAACAACAGGGCTAACAAATGGAAGACTTAAATGTCGTCGATGGCATTAACAGTGCCGGCGGCTGGCTGGTACGTAATCAGGCACTGATCCTGAGCTATGCGGTGAATATCGTTGCGGCGATCATCACCATCATTATTGGTATGTTCATTGCGCGTATCGTTTCAAATACGATTAATCGCGTGCTGCAGGCGCGTCATATCGACGCTACCGTTGCAGACTTCCTCTCTGCCCTGGTGCGCTACGGCATTATCGCTTTCACCTTAATTGCGGCGCTGGGTCGCGTGGGCGTGCAAACCGCCTCGGTGATTGCCGTACTGGGCGCCGCTGGCTTGGCCGTGGGTCTGGCACTGCAAGGTTCTCTGTCCAACCTTGCAGCGGGCGTGCTGCTGGTGACCTTCCGTCCGTTCAAAACCGGTGAGTTCGTTGATTTGGGCGTGATGGGTACAGTGCAAAACGTGCAGATTTTCTCTACCACGCTGAAAACCGTGGATGGCAAAATCGTGGTGATCCCGAACGGTAAAATCATCGCCGCCAACATCGTTAACTTCTCGCGTGAGCCGATTCGTCGTAACGAGTTTATTATCGGCGTGGCCTATGATGCGGACGTTGATCAGGTGATCGAGCTATTACGTGAAGTCGTCGAAGCCGATGAGCGTGTGCTGAAAGAGATGGGGATTCAGATCGGACTGAACGAACTGGCCGCCTCTTCACTGAACTTTGTGGTGCGCTGCTGGAGCAAAAGCGGTGACCTGCAAAACGTGTACTGGGATCTGCTGAAGAACTTCAAACGTGCACTGGACGCGAAGGGTATTGGCATTCCGTATCCGCAGATGGATGTGCATCTGCACCAGGTTAAAAGTGAGCAGCAAGCTGCACAAGCCGAGTAATCACTCAGTAGCCTTGTGTTTTGAACGGTAAACTGCACAACATCGTATAAAGGTCGTCATTTATGGCGACCTTATTATTTTCTCTAATGCCTGATTAAATCTTTCAATTTCCACTAATATCCTCGCGTCACTATACTGCATCGCATTACCTCGTTATTCAGGACTATCAACGTGTTATCTGTTTATTTACAAGGGCTTGCTCTTGGGGCTGCACTCATTCTGCCATTGGGCCCGCAAAACGCATTCGTGATGAACCAGGGCATTAAACGCCACTACCATTTGATGACTGCAGGATTGTGCACCCTGAGCGATATCGTACTGATTTGCGGCGGCATCTTCGGCGGCAGTGCGCTGCTAAATCAATCCCCCATTATGCTGATGCTAATTACCTGGGCCGGCGTGGCGTTTCTGCTGTGGTACGGCTGGGGCGCACTGCGCAGCGCGTGGCAGGGCGATGTGACGCTGGCCGATGATGCAGTGATGAAGCAAGGCCGCTGGCGCATTATTGCTACCATCGTGGCGGTGACGTGGCTCAATCCGCATGTCTACCTCGATACTTTCGTGGTGCTCGGTAGCCTGGGCAGTCAGCTGCCTTCTACCGCCGCACGCCAGTGGTTCGCGTTGGGCACGGTGAGCGCATCGATTATCTGGTTTTTTGGTTTGGCATTGTTGGCAGCGTGGCTGTCGCCACGACTGCGCACCGTGCGTGCTCAGCGCATCATCAATCTGCTGGTGGGCGGCGTGATGTGGTTTATCGCCATCCAGTTAGCGCGTCAGGGCATTGCCGCGTTCTGATGCAGATGTAAACCGTACAGTGCGGGTAGCGCGCCCGCACTGGCGATCAGCTCTAAGCGTATCTGCCGGAAACTGACATCCTGCGGCACGACGTGGTGGCATAGCGAGTGATGATTGTCCTTCACTTCCACCAGTAACATCTCATCCAGCCATAACCGGTAATGTGTGGTGCAGTGCGGCGTCACTGCCTGCGCATGACCCATCTGCACCGTCTCCATCGCATGGTCGAAGTCGTTATCAAACAGCAGGGTGATTTGGCGTGCGTGTTGCTGTAGTTCCCATCGCCAGGTGACCGTCGGCTGAGCATCATCCAGTGCTGGCACCCAACAGTTGGTGTGCTGTTCCGGACGCAATTTGCCGTTGAGTAAATAATCGCGATGCCAGAGTTTTAGCGGCGTCTCCAGTGCGAACGCCAGCAGCACCTGATGTGGCGCACGGCGCGGCAGCCAGAAATCAAACTCGTCCACGCCGTAATCGCCGTCATTGATCTGCCTTGTGCGTTTGGCAACGCGCGGATTGAGGCTGTTGAACACCATCATCACGCCTGGCAAGCGCTGGCGGGTAAGTGCCACTTCAATCTCTGGCTGCTCTTCGAAGGCGATAAACAAATAGCGATCGACATCCGCCCGGTAATCAAAACTCAGGCGGTAGCTGCCCTGGTCGTTAACCGTGATTGTCTGGTTGGCGATGTGCTGATCGCCGCAGGTGTTGGCCGGATTGTCACTGCTGAGCAGCGAAACCTGCAGTTTTTGCGTCTGTTTGGCACGAAGCTGCACGAATATTGCCGGTAAGCGCTCACCGGCTTTCAGTGGCAGCAGCAACGCACAGCGCGATTGCAACGACTGCCAACCGCCATCGGCGGGCAGGGCGCTGAGTTGCAGGGTGCTGCTGACCTCGATCTGCGCATCGCTGACCGGGTTTGCAAGCTGCTGGCGTGGGATGTATGCCCCTTCGCGCAGCAGGCGTTGCTGCAGCTGCGTTACGTGAGCAGGCTGGGCTAACTGTGCTGGCGTGAGTTGCTGCTGCTGACAGATCGCCGCCGCACGTCCCACCACTTCACCCAGTACGCCGCAGGTGCACATCACGCGCGCACTGCCAAAGGCCACATGAGTGGCTGAAATCAAACGACCTGTGAGCAGCAGATTATCCAGCGACTGGCTGTAAAGCGCACGGAACGGGATGGTGTAGGTGCCTTTGCTGTGAAACTGGCGACAGCCATCGTGTTCGCTGTAGACGCCATCGGCCGGATGCAGGTCAATCGACCAGCCGCCGTAGGCGACGGCGTCGTAGTGATCGCGCTGTTCGATGATGTCCTGCTGGCAGAGCAGGGTGTCGCCAAGGAAGCGACGACTCTCGCGTTTGCCGGGAATTAATCCTACCCACTCAATGGTCAGGTTATCGGCATCCGGGAACTCGCCGGAGTTTTTAATGTAATCCCAAACGCCCCAGACGATTTTCCACAGCTCCCATTTGATGGTTTCGCTTTCGTGCACCGTATCGAGCCGTCCGCCCCATTCCAGCCACCACAAATCACAGCCGTTAAGATCGGAGGTCAGGCGTTTGTAACGCGGAATGGCGGTAATCTCTTTAAGCGCAAAAGAGGGCGGGACAAAGCGAACCGGCTGCGAAGTACGTTTGGTGTAGAAGTAGATTGAGTGGCCGAGTTTGTGGCCAAAATGTTCGCCTGGCGCCATCTTTTCGCCAAACTCTTCAACGGTTTCCGCACCCACGCGATGCGCTGCGCCCGCCAGATATCCCAGCACGCCATCGCCGCTGGCATCAATAAACTGGCAGGCCTTAACGTGATAGCGGGTCTGATTGATGGCGTTGAAGGCCTGCACCGATTGCAAATGACGGTTTGATTTCTCGATATCGGTGACCACGGTATTGAGCAACAGGGTTAATCCGGGCTGCGACTGCACCAAATCCAGCAGCACCATATCGAACAGCACCGGATTGCCCTCTTGGTTGCGCCACAGGTTTTCCTCCATGATCTCGCCCATGATGCCGCCTTCGCGCGCCCAGCGGTTGTTGTTGCCCATATGCGATGTCGCCCCGTTGGCCCACAAGCGCACTTCACTCGATGCGTTGCCACCCAGCACCGGGCGATCCTGAACCAACACCACCTGTAATCCGTCACGCGCGGCGGCCAGTGCGGCACACACGCCCGCGAGCCCACCGCCCGCCACCAACAAATCGGCCTGTAATTTTTGCTCTGGGAAGTGACGCGCATTTTGCGAAGAGAAAGTCTGCATCATTTGCTTCCTGTCATGCTGAAGCTAAGATTGGTGTTTTGAGCGCCACAGGGTGAACTATGTCTTCTCAACCCAACCAAAGCCTGATTGATGGGATTCGCTGCTTGCAGTATTTGGTTTCCAGCGATAAAGCCGTGGGCTGCCGTGAACTGGCGCGACAGATGGACATGAACAGCACACGCGTTAACCGCCTGCTGATGACCATGGCCTCGATTGGCCTAACGATTCAGGACGAACATCGCCGCTATTTGCCCGGCCCGGGGATTCATGCTCTGGCGGCGCAGGCGATTCGCGGCTCCTCGCTGTTTGCCCAGGCGCTGCCGCAACTGGAAGCACACGCGCCACGCGACATCGTGGTGGCGCTGGGCGTGTTGTGGGAGGACCAGGTAATTTACATCTGGCACTCCGAACCGGGTGAGCGCACCAGTGCCAGCCAGGCGCTGGCCGGTTTCCGCATGCTGCCGGCGTGGCAGTCGGTGATTGGTGTGTCGCTGCTGGCGACAGAGAGTGATGAGCAGTTGCGTCCACGATTTACCGACGAACAGTGGGCGCAGATGGCGCCGTTGCTGGCGCGCAAGCGTGATGCAAACCACTTGATCTGGCACCGTGATGACGGCGAAATCAGCATGGCGCAGCCAATCAATAACAACCGCGCAGCGCTGGCGTTTGCCAAAATCTGGCAGGCAGACGATGCGCATCTGCAGCAGCGGGTGACGCAGTTGCAGTCGCTGGCGAAAGTGCTGATCAGTGCGCGCTGACATGCTCGATTTTCCCGACCACGAACAGATAGCTGCAAATGCCTATCGCGGCCAGCACGGCAATAAAGCCGAGTGCTGGCGCGAAATTGTCGCCATCGATCAACGCGCCAATGGCAATCGGCACCACAATAGCAGAAAGCGCGCCGGTGAAATTGAATACGCCGCCCGCTAAGCCAATCAGATGGCGCGGCGCCAGTGCAGTGACAAACACCCAGGTGATGGTCGCGAGGCCGTTGCCAAAAAACGCCAGCGACATAAACAGCACGATGAGCGTGGCGTCGTCGGTGTAATTGGCGCCAAGAATAAACAGCGTCAGGAACAGGCCAAGGATCACCGGCAATTTACGCGCCACGCTGGGCGACACGCCTCGGCGTATCATGCGATCCGAAGCGAAACCTGCCAGCAGTACGCCACAGAAAGCGGCGAAGTAGGGCACGGAAGCCACATAGCCGCTTTTAATGAAGCCCATATGGCGATACTCCACCAGATAGGTCGGGAACCAGGTGAGGAAGAACCAAAAGGTGGCGGAGATGGTGAACTGGCCGATATAGATACCCACCAGTTTGCGGCTGCGGAACATTTGTGCCAGATCGGCCCAGCGGGCCTTCGGCTGCAGCGTGTGCTGACGGCTCTCGAGTAAGGCACCGTTGCTGCGCAGGTAGTTTAATTCGGCTTCTGACACGCCTTTATGCTCATGTGGCTCACGGTAAAGCAGATACCACACCAGCGCCCAGATCATCCCGGCCACACCGGTGATCAGAAACAGTCCGCGCCAGCCAAAGGCATCCTGCACGTGAAACAGAAGTGGCGTCATGCAGGCGAGTCCAACGAACTGGGCCGAGGAGTAAATACCGATGGCGCTGGCACGCTCCTGTTCCGGGAACCAGCTGGATATTACGCGGTTATTCGAAGGCATCACCGGCGCTTCAAAAGCACCAACGCCCAGACGTAGTCCGAAGAGCGCACCGAAGCTGTTGGCGAGCGCATGCAGAGCGGTGATCAATGACCAGGCAAACAGTCCTACGCCATACACCAGTCGCGCGCCGAGACGATCGATAAGAAAGCCTCCGGGGATCTGCAGCGCCGCATAGATCCAGCCAAATGCCGAGAAGATCAACCCCATCTCCATCGGCGTAAAGCGCAGTTCGCCGGCCATTTGCGTGGCGGCCACGGAGAGATTGGTGCGATCCATGTAGTTGATGATGATGTTGATAAACACCAGGCCTAACATCAGGAATCGGGTACGTCCGGCGCGAACGGCAACGGCGCTGTGGCTAAGGGGCTGTTCTGTCATAATACAACTCTCCCGGAGGCTAGAATTGTTTCTTTAATAGAAACACCAAGGCGAACTTTCCGCGAATCTGTCAGCATAGTTTTGCGATCGCGGATACGTTAAAAACGCCGTTATCCGAACTTTTTGGTGATTTCAAACTCAGACCATCACGCATAGTAATGTGTTTTAGGTTTAGCCATAGTGGCGACCTGTAAATTGAACCTTCAAGGAGGACTTTCGTGAAACTGAAAGCACTGGCGCTGGCCGCCGTTATGAGCACGGGCGTAATGTCAGCGATGGTACAAGCGGGTGAAGTCCCGAATGGCCCGCATGTTGTGACCTCAGGTCAGGCAAGCGTTGATGCCCGTCCGGATATCGCGACACTCTCCATCGTGGTGAATGTTTCTTCGAAAGATGCGGCAGATGCGAAAAAACAAGCTGATGACCGCGTGGCGCAATATTTCGATTTCCTGCAAAAGAACGGTATCGAAAAGAAAGATATTGATGCGGCAAACCTGAGCACGCAACCCGAGTATGACTACACCAAAGAAGGGAAGTCCGTACTGAAAGGTTATCGTGCGGTGCGTCAGGTGCAGGTGACCTTACGTCAGCTGGATAAACTGAATGAGTTGCTGGACGGCGCGCTGAAATCCGGCCTGAATGAAATCCGTTCAGTAGAGCTGGGCGTGGCGAATGCTGATGCCTATAAAGATCAGGCGCGCAAAGCGGCGATTGCTAACGCCACTCAGCAGGCCGGTGCGCTGGCAGAAGGCTTTAACGCGAAATTAGGCCCGGTATACAGCATCCGCTATCACGTGGCGAACTATCAGCCAATGCCAATGGCGCGCATGTACAAAGCGGCTGCCGCACCTGCGGATACCACCGCGCAGCAGACCTATGAGCAGCAGAGCATTCACTTTGACGATCAGGTCGATGTGGTGTTCGAAATCAAGCCGAATACGGCTCAGTAATCTGATGTGTTGAATCATAGCGGCGTGATTTATGACGCTGAACGGCAGCAATTCTGCTGTTCATTTACGTTATAAATCGCGCCGCTATGCTCGTCTGCAATTGGGCTTAGGCTGTCGCCGTATCCTGACGCAATACGCGATGACCGTGTGCAATCAATGCATCCGTCACGCTGCGCATTAAGCGGCTCTCTGGCGCGAAGCGGTGCCAGTAAAGCATGCGACGCTGATAAAGACCCGGCGTCAAATCCACCAAATCCCCTTGTGCCAGTTCACGCTCAATCTGTAAGTGCGGAATCATACAGCACACCGAACCCTGACGCGCCAGTTGCACGAAGGCTTCCGACGAGTTAACGATGTGGCACGGTACGCTACCCGGGGACAGATCAAAGTTCTGCTGTAAAAACGCCTGATGCATATCATCGAGATGGTCAAACGCCACCGCAGGGGCTTTCAACAAAGCCGAACGCGTGACGCCATTCGGGAAGTAGCGCGCAGCAAAATCCGGCGAGGCGCAGAACAGATAATCCAGTGCACCCAATTGATCCACCAGACAGCTTGGCAGCGGCTGCGGTTGAATACTGACAGCACCAACCACTTCACCACGACGCAGGCGTTCCTGAGTACGGGTTTCATCTTCGACCTGCAGATTCAGGCGCACTGGTGAATCGGCCAGCACATCTTTCAGCGCAGGCAGCAGCCAGGTCGCCAGACTGTCGGCGTTGACCGCCAGTGACAGCAGCAATGGCGTGGTGCCGCCGTTGTCATCACCCAGCCACTCTTCTTCCAGCAACTCGACTTGATGTAACAGTGCCAGCAGTTTTTGTCCTTGCTCGGTCGGACGCGGCGGCACGGTACGCACCAGCAGCGGCTGACCAAATAAATTTTCCAGCTGTTTAATGCGCTGTGACACCGCAGACTGCGTGATGCAGAGTTTTTGGGCCGCACGCTCAAAACCGCGCTCGCGAATCACAGCATCCAGCGCCTGAAGCGTTCGATAATCCGGGCGTTTCATTGTTGTTCTCTCTCGTTCAGGATGGAAAGTACTATGCCACAAAACTGTCATATTGTGCTGCGGCGCTTTTTTGCGGGCTGGCTTCCAAAGGCTTAAATCGATGCGTTAACAGCCGCGCATTTTCACGACGCCTTGTTTTATACTACGCGCACTTCGATGTCGCACAGGTTTTAAACATACCATGACCCAGGATGAACTGAAAAAAGCGGTTGGTTGGGCAGCACTGCAGTACGTGCAACCCGGCACCATTGTTGGCGTTGGCACCGGTTCAACAGCGGCGCATTTTATTGATGCGCTTGGCACCATGAAAGATCAGATTGAAGGCGCGGTCTCCAGTTCGGAAGCCTCGACGGAAAAACTCAAAGCCCTGGGGATTCCGGTTTTTGATTTGAATAATGTGGATGAGCTGTCGGTGTACGTTGATGGCGCCGACGAAATCAATCCACAGATGCAGATGATCAAAGGCGGCGGCGCAGCGCTGACGCGTGAGAAAATTGTCGCAGCGGTGGCGAAGAAGTTCATCTGCATTGCGGATGCCTCCAAAGAGGTGGATATCCTGGGTAACTTCCCGCTGCCGGTGGAAGTGATTCCGATGGCGCGTGCATTTGTCGCGCGTGAACTGGTGAAGCTGGGGGGCCAGCCGGAGTATCGTCAGAACGTGGTGACCGACAACGGCAACATTATTCTCGACGTGCATAATCTGCGTATTCTCGACCCGATTGCATTGGAAAAAACCATCAATGCACTGCCGGGCGTGGTTACCGTGGGCTTGTTTGCTGCGCGTGGTGCTGATGTGGCGTTGATCGGCACCGCAGAGGGTGTGAAAACCATCACTTATTGATCTGATAGCGTATTCACCGGCGCGAGTGCTGCGCCGCTTATTTCCATCTGCAAAACATCTTTTCTTGCTGGGGTGAAATTTGGTGACTTATGTCACAAAAGATTCATCAACAGCAGATTCGTACTTCGGCGCACTCGCATCCCACGATTTTGTACGGCTTTGTGCTGCCTCAACGTGGGCGCGTGCTGGCGGTCAGGCAATCGTTTGTATTGCCGCGCTCGAAATTTTTGATATTTTGGCAGAAGGCTACCTTATGGTAGTCCTCGTTGAATTCTGAATAGGGTCGGGAAATGGCAAAGGTATCACTGGAAAAAGACAAGATTAAGTTCCTGCTGGTGGAAGGCGTTCACCAGAGTGCACTGGATAATCTGCGTGCTGCAGGTTACACCAACATCGAATTCCACAAAGGGGCACTGGATGCGGAGTCGCTGAAGTCCTCCATCCGCGATGCGCACTTCATTGGTATCCGTTCCCGTACCCAACTGACTGAAGAGATCTTTGCGGCGGCTGAGAAGCTGGTCGCGGTAGGCTGCTTCTGCATCGGTACCAACCAGGTTGACCTGAATGCGGCCGCAAAACGCGGTGTGCCGGTCTTCAATGCGCCATTCTCTAACACCCGTTCGGTGGCTGAGCTGGTAATTGGTGAAATGCTGCTGATGCTGCGCGGGATTCCTGAAGCGAACGCCAAAGCACACCGTGGTATCTGGAACAAAGTGGCTAACGGCTCGTTCGAAGCGCGTGGTAAGAAGCTGGGCATCATTGGTTACGGCCATATCGGCATGCAGCTGGGCGTACTGGCAGAAGGCCTGGGCATGCACGTGTTCTTCTACGATATCGAAACCAAACTGCCGCTGGGTAATGCGACTCAGGTTCGCCACCTGTCCGATCTGCTGAACATGAGCGACGTGGTCAGCCTGCACGTACCAGAAAACGCCTCAACGCAGAACATGATTGGGGCAGAAGAGCTGGCGCTGATGAAGCCGGGTGCACTGCTGATCAACGCCGCACGCGGCACCGTGATTGATATCCCAGCCCTGTGCAATGCGCTGGCTAACAAGCATCTGTCCGGTGCGGCTATCGACGTCTTCCCGGTTGAGCCGGCGACCAACAGCGATCCCTTCAACTCACCGCTGTGCGAGTTTGATAACGTGATCCTGACGCCACATATCGGGGGCTCGACTCAGGAAGCGCAGGAGAACATCGGTCTGGAAGTCTCGGGCAAGCTGGCGAAATACTCTGACAACGGTTCTACGCTATCTGCGGTTAACTTCCCGGAAGTGTCTCTGCCGATGCACGCTGCCAGCGCCAGCCGCTTGCTGCACATCCATGAGAACCGTCCTGGCGTGCTGACCGCGATTAACCAGATCTTTGCCGAACAGGGCATCAACATCGCCGCTCAGTATCTGCAAACTTCTCCGGTGATGGGATATGTGGTTATCGATATCGATGCAGAAGAAGATGTGGCGGAAAAAGCGCTGCAGCTGATGAAAGCGATTCCGGGCACCATTCGCGCCCGTCTGCTGTACTGATGATTCAGGGCACCGAGTGTGCCCGTTCATCTTGCTGATTGCTCAGGGCGCCACATCGTTTGGCGCCCTTTGTTTTATCGTTCGGCGCTATCCCATTGCCACAGCTTTGACGGCGTCAAAATAGCAGGCAAGGGGACATCCCATGCCGCGACTGGCAATGCCTCAACACGCTGGCAATCGTGCGCAATGCCCATCGGTAAAAAGCCATGCTGCTGCCAGTGCTGCAGGGTGCGATCGTAAAAACCTCCCCCCATGCCCAATCGCTGACCCTGGTGGTCAAATGCCACTAACGGCACCAGCATCACATCCAACTGATCGAGTGTGGCCATCTGCGTGATATCCAGCGGCGGTTCCGGGATGCGCAATTTGTTCGGGGTCAGTGAGGTCTCAGGTGTATAACGCAGGAACAGCAGATGGCCGGGAGCGAAAGGATGCAGTACCGGCAAATAAACCTGCTTTTTCTGCTGCCACAGCTTGGCAATAAGCGGGCGGGTGTTGATTTCGCCATCGACAGATAAAAACAGCGCGATGCGTTGAGCATTAGCGATAGGCGCAAAGTTGATAGCGTGCTCGGCGAGCAGATCGGCAGCTTGTTCCTGCTGTTCAGGCGTAAGGTTGCGACGCAGATGGCGCACATGCTGACGAATGTCCTGGCGATCAAGTAGGGAAGGTGCGGTCATGATGCCCCCCGGCAGAGTCGGCTATTTGGCCAACTATATCATGCGAAGCGGGAGATTCGCGTCATACTTCAGGTACAGGGGGTTAACTGCGCTCATGCACCCCAATCACTCAATTTGTTAAGCTGATTGGGATTCATTTGCTTGCCGCCTTGCTGAAACATGAGTCTCTGGCGAAGGGGACGAAAGAGGAGATCTCCGAGATGCCGCCGCAGGCTGTAACCCTTGAACCCTTGGTTCAAGGTGAATATGCCGTCGCAACCATCAGGCTTCTCGGACGGACCGAGCATGCTCACAGGTTACGGAGCGTCACATTCTGTTGGTATGAAATATCGGCTCAGGGGACTGGCCCGCTTGCAAACATCTCAGAGAAAATTGACTTCACCGTCACTCTAACACGAGTACCATGAAGTGTTATTCGAATTTAGGGCCCTGGCGATCAGTTATGCGACCTTGCTCAACTAATGCTTGTTCAATGGTCTGCTGCAGCATGCGGATACGTTGTTCCATGTTTGCTGCATAGTCGCGCGTCTTGCCTTTTTCCTGTGCCAGCTCGTGGCAGATATTTAAGGCGGCGATGAACACCAGTTGCTCTGTATTGGTGACTCTAGTGCGAACTTTTAAATCTTGCAACCGTTGATTGAGATCCTCAGCAGCCAGATTCAGCGCATCTTGCTGTTCGGGAGGACAATTTACTCTCAATGAACGACCAAAAATCTGAATATCTACCGGTTGTGCAGACATGCCACCATCCTGACTGATTACTCTGTTCGCATCTCCCTTACCTGTCAATGGGTTGGGAGGTGCGCAACTATATAGAGCCGCGATATAAGTTACAACCCCTTTTCTGGAAACCCTGAGGCACCTGGTGGTAGCATAACACGAACTTATTCTGCCAACGACGACCAAAGCCTATGTCTTTACAGAACGAAACTCCTGGTTACAACGCGCTAGCCGCAGCCCTTTCTCAGCAGGGCGTGGGCATGACGCCAGCCGAAATGCACGGATTGCTGTCCGGCATTTTGTGTGGTGGCAATAAAGACACCCGCTGGAAAACCATGGTCCATGACCTCACCAACGAAGGCATGGCGTTTTCACAAAGCCTGTCACAGCCGCTGCAGGCGCTGCATGAAAATCTGAGCAATACGCTGGAAGACGAGGGTTTCATGTTCCAGCTGATGCTGCCGGAAGATGATGACATCACCGTCTTCGATCGCGCGGATGCGCTCGCGGGCTGGGTCAATCATTTCCTGCTCGGCTTAGGCGTTACGCAGCCGAAGCTGGATAAAGTCACTGGCGAAACCGGCGAAGCGATTGATGATTTGCGCACCATCGCGCAGCTCGGTTACGACGAAGATGAAGATCAGGAAGAGCTGGAGCAGTCGCTGGAAGAAGTGATTGAGTATGTGCGCGTGGCGGCCTTGCTTTGCCATGACACATTCACTCGTCAGCACACACCAACTGCGCCGGAAGTGCAAAAGCCAACGTTACACTAAGTGCGTTATTGCGGGCGCGTGGTGCCCGTTTCAACAGGGAGTGCAAACATGATTACACTGGATACTTTCCAGCAACGTCGTCAGGCGCTGATTGCCCGTATGGCACCTGGCAGCGCCGCTTTGATTTTCGCTGCACCTGAAGTGACCCGCAGCAACGACACGGAATACAACTTCCGCCAAAACAGCGACTTCTGGTATTTCACCGGGTTCAATGAACCGCAGGCGCTGCTAGTGCTGATCAAAAGTGATGACAAGCATAACCACAGCGTGCTGTTCAATCGTGTTCGCGACCTTACCGCTGAGATCTGGTTTGGCCGCCGCCTCGGGCAAGATGCCGCACCCGCTAAGCTTGGCGTTGACCGCGCTTTACCGTGGGATGACATCGGTGAGCAATTGCATCAGCTGCTCAACGGGCTTGATGTGGTGTATCACGCTCAGGGTGAGTACGCAGAAGCTGACCAACGGGTGTTCAGCGCGTTGGAAAAACTGCGTCGCGGCTTCCGTCAGAATCTCAGCGCGCCTGCCACTGTCACCGACTGGCGTCCCTGGGTGCACGATATGCGCCTGTTCAAAAGCGAAGCTGAGATTGAAATCCTGCGCCGTGCGGGAAAAATCAGTGCGCTGGCGCATACTCGTGCGATGCAAGCCTGCCGTCCGGGGATGTTTGAGTATCAGCTCGAAGGCGAAATTCACCATGAATTCAATCGCCACGGCGCACGTTTCCCTTCTTACAACACCATTGTGGGATCGGGTGAGAACGGCTGCATCCTGCATTACACCGAAAACGAAAGTGAAATGCGCGATGGTGATTTGGTGCTGATTGATGCGGGTTGTGAATTCCACGGTTATGCCGGGGACATCACCCGCACCTTCCCGGTTAATGGCAAATTCACGCAACCTCAGCGCGAGATTTACGACATCGTGCTGGCCTCGCTGTACAAAGCGCTGTCGATGTTCCGCCCTGGCATCAGCATCCACGACGTCAATGACGAAGTGGTGCACATCATGATCACCGGTCTGGTCGATCTCGGCATTCTGGAAGGCAATATCGATACGCTGTTCGAAGAGCAGGCGCACCGCCCGTTCTTCATGCACGGCTTGAGTCACTGGCTGGGGCTGGATGTGCATGACGTCGGCCATTACGGTACACCAAGCCGTGACCGCATTCTCGAACCGGGCATGGTGCTGACCATTGAACCTGGCCTGTACATTGCGCCGGATGCGAAAGTCCCACCGCAGTATCGCGGTATCGGTATCCGTATCGAAGATGACATCGTGATCACCGCTGACGGCAACGAAAACCTGACCGACAGCGTAGTAAAAGATGCCGACGCAATTGAAGCCTTGATGGCAGCGGCACGCCACGCATGAGCATTTTGATTGCAGGCGGCGGCATGACCGGGGCAACCCTGGCGCTGGCGATTTCGCATCTGACGCAAGGCCAACTGCCCGTCACGCTCATTGAGCGCAGTCTGCCGGATAGCCGCAAACATCCGGGCTTTGATGGCCGTGCGATTGCGTTAGCGGCGGGCACCTGTCAGCAACTGGCGGATATCGATGTGTGGCGCTCGCTCGCAGATTGCGGTACGCCGATCACGGATATCCACGTCTCTGACCGTGGCCACACCGGCTTTGTGCAGCTCAAGGCGGAGGATTACCAGGTCCCGGCGCTGGGGCAGGTGGTTGAGCTGTTTGATGTGGGCCAGCGCCTGTTCCAGCGTCTGAAAAGTGCGCCTGGTGTGACGCTGCGCTGCCCGGATTACGTCACGACGGTGGTGCGATCAGCTGAATCTGTCACGGTGACACTCAACAGCGGCGAGCAGCTACAGGGCGAGTTGCTGGTGGCAGCCGATGGCTCACGTTCGCCCCTTGCGGCGTCCTGTGGCATCAGCTGGCAGCGGGACGATTACCAGCAGCTGGCGGTGATCGCCAACGTCACCACGCAGCAGCCGCATCAGGGTCGCGCGTTTGAACGCTTTACCGAGTACGGCCCGCTGGCGCTGTTACCGATGTCTGGCAATCGCATGTCGCTGGTGTGGTGCCACCCCGTTGAGGCTGAAGCCACGGTGAAACAGTGGGATGATGCAACTTTCCTGCGCGAGCTTCAGCTGGCGTTTGGCTGGCGCTTAGGGCGTTTCACCCATGCCGGCCAGCGCGAAGTGTATCCGCTGGGGCTGCAAACCGCAGAGCGTCAGGTGGCGCATCGCCTGGCGTTGGTGGGCAACGCGGCGCAAACGCTGCATCCTATTGCGGGCCAGGGTTTTAACCTGGGCTTGCGCGATGTGATGTCGCTGGCGGAAACGCTGGCAGGCGCGCATCGTCAGCAGCAGGATGTTGGCGGCTATGGCGTTTTGCAGCACTTCGCTGCACGCCGTCAACCGGATCGCGCCGCGACAATCGGCGTGACCGATGGTCTGGTGCGACTGTTTGCCAATCGTTATGCGCCCTTAGTGGCGGGAAGAAATCTTGGGCTGGTGGCAATGGACCATCTGCCATGGCTGCGAAACCCACTTGCCGCGCGCACGCTCGGCTGGGTGAAGCGTTGAGCATGAATTAAGGGGCAGCAATGCAAACATTTGATGTGGCTATTGCCGGTGGCGGTATGGTAGGTCTGGCCGTCGCCTGCGGATTACAGGGCAGCGGCCTGCGTGTTGCCGTGCTGGAGAAAGCACCTGAGCCACAATTTGATCCAGCGAGCGCCGCATCGATTCGCGTCTCGGCGATCAATGCTGCCAGCGAACGTCTGCTGCAAAAGCTGGATGTCTGGTCCAGTATCCTGGCGTTGCGCGCCAGTGCCTATCACGGGATGGAAGTGTGGGATCAAGACAGCTTTGGTTCCATCAGCTTTGATGATGAGCAGCAAGGCTTATCCCATCTCGGCCATATTATTGAAAATGAAGTGATTCACAGCGCACTGTGGCAGCGCGCCAGCCAGTGTAGCGACATCACCTTATTTGCCCCTGCGCAGTTGCAGCAGGTGGCCTTTGGCGACAACGAAGCGTTCGTCACTTTGCAGGACGGCAGCATGATGAGTGCGCGCCTGCTGATTGCCGCGGATGGGGCAAACTCGTGGCTGCGCGACAAAGCCGATATCCCGATTACCTTCTGGGATTACGATCATCACGCGCTGGTCGCCAATATCCGCACCGATATGCCGCACGATGCGATTGCGCGTCAGGTGTTCCATGGCGACGGCATTCTGGCGTTCCTGCCTATGCAGGACCCGCACCTGTGCTCTATCGTCTGGTCGCTCTCACCGCAGGAAGCGGCCCGCGTGCAGTCGATGCCAGAAGCATTATTCAACCAGCATTTGTCGGTCGCCTTCGATATGCGCCTCGGCTTGTGCCATGTTGAAAGCGAGCGCAAAACCTTCCCACTGATGGCGCGCTATGCCCGTAACTTTGCCGCGCACCGCCTGGCACTGGTGGGCGATGCCGCGCACACCATTCATCCGCTGGCCGGACAGGGCGTTAACCTTGGCTTCATGGATGCCGCAGAACTGATCGGTGAAATTCGTCGCCTGCATCAGGAAGGCAAAGATATCGGACAGCACCTGTATCTGCGTCGTTATGAGCGCAGTCGCAAGCACAGTGCAGCAATGATGCTGGCGGGTATGCAGGGATTCCGTGAGCTGTTTGCCGGCACCCATCCGGCGAAAAAGCTACTGCGTGATGTGGGATTGAAACTGGCTGACACATTGCCGGGCGTAAAACCGATGATGCTGAAGCAGGCCATGGGGCTGAATGATATGCCCAGCTGGATTCGCTAAACTCTCTTCAAATGGCGCCGATACAGGCGCCATTTTTTTGCTTGATTCACTGTCTCGTCATACCAAAAGCCGCTCCTAAAGTGACAGTTACGTCTGCACTGGGACGTTGCAGGCTGTGATTGGACAAGCGCATTTTAATTAGCTCTTTCACCCTATGCACTGCTCTGGTGCGCCTCTGCACTCAAATTGCGCCTCGTTTGATTTATTCTAATTTTACTCGCCAATTCGCATTACTTTAACTAATGAAGGTGTCGCGGGTTCGCCGGACCTATTTCCCGTACTGAGGCGTGTGTTCCATTATCAGGCTGTGTTTATCGTTATTAATTGTATTTTATGCGCGGTTAATCACAAAAACGCAGTGAATTGTGCTGTGGTGGGTTTGGTGCGTGCTGAAGGGTGGTACTGTTTCGCCCTCGTTTTCCTTATGGTTAATCGCCGCGTTCGGTGGTAACTTCAGCACAAAGAGAACGTTTGCGTCAGCCTGTACAGGCGGCGCAGGCGCGTCACACTCACTTGTTTTCACAGGATGGTTATGACTCAGCAAACGCCTCTATTCGAACAGCATCAGGCATGCGGTGCGCGCATGGTGGACTTCCATGGCTGGATGATGCCACTGCATTACGGCTCGCAAATGGATGAGCATCATGTGGTGCGCAACGATGCCGGTATGTTTGATGTTTCCCACATGACCATCGTCGATCTGCACGGTGTCCGCACCCGTGAATTCCTGCGTTATCTGCTGGCCAACGATGTCGCCAAACTGACGCAACCCGGCAAAGCCCTCTACACCGGCATGCTGAATGCCTCGGCTGGCGTCATTGATGATTTGATTGTTTACTTTATGACCGAAGACTTTTTCCGCTTAGTGGTGAACTCCGCGACGCGTGAGAAGGATTTGGCGTGGATCAAACAGCACGCTCAGCCGTTTGGTGTCGAACTCACCGAGCGTGACGACCTGGCGCTGATTGCCGTACAAGGCCCGCAGGCGCAGCAGAAAGCACAGACGTTGTTTACTGCGGCGCAGCGTGAAGCTGTAGCGGGCATGAAACCGTTCTTCGGTGTGCAAAGCGAAAACCTGTTCATCGCCACCACCGGTTACACCGGTGAAGCTGGCTATGAAATTGCGATGCCGAACAGTGAAGCGGCTGATTTCTGGCAGAAGCTGCTGGCGGCAGGCGTCAAACCGGCTGGCCTGGGGGCGCGTGACACGCTGCGTCTGGAAGCGGGGATGAATCTCTACGGTCAGGAAATGGATGAAGGCGTTTCACCGCTGGCGGCCAATATGGGTTGGACGGTGAGCTGGGAACCTGCCGATCGCGATTTCATCGGCCGCGAGGCGCTAGAAGCGCAACGTGAACATGGCACTGAAAAGCTGGTGGGTTTGATCATGACCGAAAAAGGGGTGTTACGAAACGGCTTGCCGGTGCGTTTCACCGATGAACAAGGTCAGCCACAGCAGGGTATTATTACCAGTGGTTCCTTCTCCCCGACGCTGGGTTACAGCATCGCGCTGGCACGTGTGCCAGCGGGCATTGGTGAGCAAGCGATTGTAGAGATCCGCAATCGTGAAATGCCGGTGAAAGTCACCAAACCGATTTTTGTTCGCGCCGGCAAGCCGGTCGCTCAGTAATTTTTCAGGAGAAATGGCGATGAGCAATGTGCCTAATGAATTGAAATACCGCGATAGTCACGAGTGGGTGCGTGAAGAAGCCGATGGCACCTTCACCGTGGGTATCACCGAACACGCGCAGGAACTGCTGGGCGATATGGTGTTTGTGGATCTGCCTGATGTGGGCGCCACTTTCGCTGCCGGTGATGACTGTGCCGTCGCGGAGTCCGTGAAAGCTGCCTCAGACATCTATGCACCACTGAGCGGTGAAATCGTTGCCGTGAACGAAGAGCTGGCCGACGCACCGGAGCTGGTCAACAGCGAACCATACGCCGCAGGCTGGTTATTCCGTATCAAAGCCAGCGATGTTTCAGAACTTGATTCGATGCTCGACGCCGATGCCTACAAAGGCGCTATCGACGAGTAACCGGTAGTCATCGGAGGTGCTGCATTGCAGCGCCTTCTTTTTTATCTGCCTGATTTAATGCCATTTTTGTAACCCAGCCCGATTCAGGATTTACTGCAAATGACCCAGACTCTCAGCCAGCTTGAACACAACGGTGCCTTCATTGAGCGCCATATCGGTCCTACACCCGCGCAGCAGGCCACCATGCTGGAAGCGATTGGTGCCAGCTCTCTGGAATCACTGATCAGCGCCATCGTGCCTGCCGACATCCAATTGCCAGGCCCGCCTGCGGTCGGTGATGCCGCGACCGAACAGCAAGCGCTGGCAGAGCTGAAAGCCATTGCCAGTCAGAACCAAATCTACAAATCCTGGATCGGCATGGGCTACAGTGCCGTGATCACCCCACCGGTTATCCTGCGTAACATGCTGGAAAACCCAGGCTGGTACACCGCGTACACCCCGTATCAGCCAGAAGTATCGCAGGGCCGCCTTGAAGCGCTGCTGAACTTCCAGACCCTGACGCTGGACTTAACCGGTCTGGATATCGCCTCTGCTTCACTGCTCGATGAAGCCACTGCCGCCGCCGAAGCGATGGCGATGGCGAAGCGCGTCAGCAAACTGAAAAATGCCGGTAAATTCTTTATCGCCGAAGACATCCATCCGCAAACGCTGGATGTGGTGCGCACGCGTGCAGAAACCTTTGGTTTTGAACTGATCATCGACAGCGCCAGCAAAGCGCTGGATCACGACGACCTGTTTGGCGTGCTGCTGCAGCAAGTGGGCACCAGCGGTGAAGTGCATGACTACCGTGCACTGATTGCCGAGCTGAAAAGCCGCAAAGTGGTGGTGAGCGTGGCCGCCGATTTCATGGCGCTGGTGCAGTTAGAAGCACCGGGCAAGCAGGGCGCAGATATCGTTTTTGGTTCCGCTCAGCGCTTTGGTGTGCCGATGGGTTACGGCGGTCCACACGCTGCGTTCTTCGCCAGCCGCGATGAGCACAAACGTTCAATGCCGGGTCGTATCATCGGTGTTTCACGTGATGCTGCAGGCAACACTGCACTGCGTATGGCGATGCAGACCCGTGAGCAGCACATCCGTCGTGAGAAGGCCAACTCCAACATCTGTACGTCACAGGTGCTGCTGGCAAACATCGCCGGCCTGTATGCGGTTTATCATGGTCCGGCGGGCCTGAAGCGCATCGCCTCGCGCATTCATCGTCTGACCAGTATTCTGGCCGCTGGCCTGAAAAACGGTGGACTGAAGCTGCGTCACAACAGCTGGTTCGATACCTTAACGGTTGAAGTCGCCGATAAAGCCGAAGTGCTGAATCGCGCGCTGAGCTTTGGCGTCAACCTGCGCAGTGACGTGCTCAACGGCGTGGGTATCACGCTGGATGAAACCACCTCACGCGAAGATGTGCAGACGCTGTTTGCCATTCTGCTGGGTGATGCGCACGGTCAGGATATTGATGCTCTGGATACCAGCGTAGCCGCGGAAAACAGCGCGATCCCGGCAGGCATGTCGCGTGAAAGCGAGTTCCTGACCCATCCAGTGTTTAACCGTCATCACAGCGAAACCGAGATGATGCGTTACATGCACAGCCTGGAGAAAAAGGATCTGGCGCTGAACCAGGCGATGATCCCGCTCGGTTCGTGCACCATGAAACTCAACGCCGCAGCCGAAATGATCCCGATCACCTGGCCAGAATTCGCCGAGCTGCATCCATTCTGCCCGGCAGAACAGGCTTCAGGCTATCTGCAGATGATTGGCCAGCTGTCACAGTGGCTGGTACAGCTCACCGGTTACGATGCGCTCTGCATGCAGCCAAACTCCGGTGCGCAGGGTGAATATGCTGGTCTGCTGGCGATTCGTCGTTATCACGAGAGTCGCAACGAAGGTGGACGTAATGTCTGCCTGATCCCAAGTTCTGCGCACGGTACTAACCCGGCTTCCGCACAGATGGCGGGCATGGCAGTGGTGGTGGTGGCCTGTGATAAACAAGGCAACATCGATCTCGGCGATCTGCGTGAGAAAGCCGCTCAGGTTGGCGATGAGCTGTCTTGCATCATGGTGACCTATCCTTCAACCCACGGCGTGTACGAAGAAACCATTCGTGAAGTGTGCCAGATCGTGCATCAGTATGGCGGTCAGGTTTACCTGGATGGCGCCAACATGAACGCCCAGGTGGGCATCACCACGCCAGGTTACATCGGCGCAGATGTCTCGCACCTTAACCTGCATAAAACCTTCTGCATTCCGCACGGCGGTGGCGGCCCAGGTATGGGACCGATTGGTGTGAAAGCGCATCTGGCTCCGTTTGTACCGGGTCACAGCGTGGTGCAAATTGATGGTGTGCTGACGCAGCAAGGTGCGGTCTCTGCCGCACCATTCGGTAGTGCCTCGATTCTGCCAATCAGCTGGATGTACATCCGCATGATGGGCGCGGAAGGTCTGAAGCAGGCGAGTTCGGTAGCCATTCTGAATGCCAACTACATTGCCAGCCGTCTGCAATCGGCTTATCCGATTCTGTATGCAGGTCGCGATGGTCGCGTGGCGCACGAATGTATTCTCGATATCCGTCCGCTGAAAGAGCAGACCGGCATCAGCGAGCTGGATATTGCCAAACGTCTGATCGATTACGGCTTCCACGCGCCAACCATGTCCTTCCCGGTGGCCGGAACACTGATGGTTGAGCCAACGGAATCAGAAAGCAAAATCGAGCTGGATCGCTTTATCGATGCAATGCTCTCCATCCGCATGGAGATCGACCGCGTCGCCGATGGCGAATGGCCAGCCGAGGATAATCCACTGGTAAATTCACCTCATACTCAGATGGAGATCGTTGGCGAGTGGGCGCATCCGTACACCCGCGAACTGGCGGTGTTCCCGGCGGGTAGCGCCAACAAATACTGGCCAACCGTGAAGCGTCTGGATGATGTGTTTGGTGACCGCAACGTGTTCTGCTCCTGTGTTCCAATGAGCGAATACCAATAATTTAGCGGTTGTGCTGGGGGGTGCCATGGCGTTGGTCGCTCCCATTCATCCCGTTCACGGACTACTGTGGATTACCGGGATGAGTGGTGACTGCTACTTTGTGCAACTCAAATTATTTTGGCTAAACACATTTTGATCCCTAATCTAAGGGCCGAGAAATCGGCCCTTTTTCTATTTGGAGGCAACATGGATTTCGCATTAGTCACCGGCGGTAGCCGTGGCATTGGACGCGCAACAGCCTTGATGCTGGCGCAGGCGGGTTATCGTGTTGCAGTTAACTATCGTAAGCGCGCCACTGAGGCTCAGCAGGTCGTGACTGAGATCGAAGCACAGGGCGGCAGCGCCTTTGCCGTGCAGGCGGATATCGCCGATGAAGCTCAGGTCGTGCGCATGTTTCAACAGCTTGATCAGCAGGCAGGCAACCTGCGCGTGCTGGTCAATAATGCCGGGATTTTATTTACGCAGTGCCGCGTAGAAGATCTCGATGCGGAACGTATTCAGCGCGTGTTCGCCACCAACGTTACTGGCACCTTTATCTGCTGTCGTGAAGCGGTAAAGCGCATGAGCACCGCACACGGCGGGCAGGGCGGTTCGATCATCAATGTCTCCTCAGCGGCAGCGCGTCTCGGTGCACCAGGCGAGTATGTTGATTACGCGGCGTCAAAAGGGGCTATGGATACCCTGACCAAAGGCTTATCACTGGAAGTGGCGGCGCAGGGCATTCGCGTCAATAGCGTGCGGCCGGGCTTAATCTATACCGAGATGCACGCGGATGGGGGGGAACCAGGCAGAGTTGATCGTGTTGCCAGCTCACTACCGATGCAGCGCGGCGGTCAGGCCGAAGAGATCGCCGCAGCTATCATCTGGCTGGCAAGTGATGCCGCTTCTTACGTCACCGGCACCTTTATTGATGCGGCAGGTGGCCGCTAATCTTCTGATTGACTATCCGACAGTGAGGCAGCGTGATCAACGGCGCTGCCATCGGCCATTTGTCACACGCCTGTCATAGAATTATTTTAGCGTACATGTGTACTCTGAAATTTTTCCCGGTTACCCTGATGTTGATAAAAAACACAGTTCTTAACCCTCTTTCCAGGATGTTAGCGCATGGCACAGAATCGTATACTTGCTCAGGGCTACTCGGTAGCCGAAGAGATCGCCAACAGCATTAGCCACGGAATTGGCTGCATATTCGGCATTGTTGGATTGGTGTTGCTGCTAACACAAGCGGTTGAAATGCGAGCCGACACCATTGCGATTACCAGCTACAGTCTGTATGGCGGCAGCATGATTTTACTGTTCCTCGCCTCAACGCTCTATCACGCCATTCCGCACCAAAAAGCGAAATATTGGCTGAAGAAATTTGACCACTGTGCGATCTATTTACTGATCGCGGGCACTTATACGCCTTTCCTGCTGGTGGGACTGAAATCACCGCTGGCGCGAGGGTTAATGGTGGTGATCTGGAGCCTGGCGCTGGCAGGCATCATCTTTAAACTGACGATTGCACACCGCTTTAAAGCGCTGTCGCTGGTCACCTATCTCAGCATGGGTTGGTTGTCGCTGGTGGTGATTTATCAGTTGGCGACCAGGCTGTCAGCCGGAGGTGTGTGGTTGCTGGCTGCGGGCGGGATTGTTTACTCGCTAGGGGTGATTTTCTATGTCTCGCGGCGTATTCCATACAATCACGCCATCTGGCACGGCTTTGTGCTGGGTGGCAGCGTGTTGCACTTCTGCGCGATCTATTTTTATGTCGCCTGAGCTTACTGAGCGGTTGATATAAAAAGTGCCACCACCGGGTGTGACTTTCGACAAAGTCGCCATAAATGGCGACCTTACGGGGAAACATGCGGGGTTACTTAAGGTGCGCATTCATGCGCACCTGGAATGCAAATCAATCGACCAATGAATACGGCAGTGGCTGAATCGTCAGTTTCCCGCCTTCATCACCTTCCACGCGCAGCACACTGTCCGGCTCCAGGTCGTTGTTCATCACCACCTGCACCCACACGCTACCGTCATCCAGCTGCACACTGCTCAATACGGTGCCGGTACGACGCCATTTGTCGCCCATTTGCAGCTCCATCGAACCGTCAGCCTGCGGTACTTTGCTGGCGCTGCCCGCCAGCCAGTAAAGCGCACGCTTGTTGGCCCCGCGGAATTTAGCTCGCGCCACCATCTCCTGACCGGTGTAACAGCCTTTCTTAAAGCTAATCGCATCCAGCGCCTGCAGGTTGGTTGCCTGCGGAATCAACTGCGCGCTGGTGGCGGTTTCAATCACCGGAATGCCCGCTTCAATATCCAGCGCCAACCACTGCGTGCTGTCATTGAACTGTGCAGCACCGGCTAACTTCTCTTTCAACGTTTCTGCCTGAGCCAGCGTGGTCACCAGCAGGAAACGTTCGGCGGGGTGTTCAAACCACAGCAGCGTGCTCTCGCCTTGTTGTACCACCGGTGTTTCTGCATCCGGCAGGGTGGCAAACACATCAGCCAGTGCCGTGCGTGCCTGAAAACCGGCCACACCCAGCAGCACTGCATCATCATCGGCAGCGATGGTGACTTTGGCGAACACCGCATATTTCTTCAGTTCGTTAAGTTGCTGCTCACGCAGATTGCGGCGGACGATGTAGGCGTAACCTTCACCGCGATGAAACAGACGCAGATTACTCCACATTTTACCTTTGGCATCACAATGGGCTGCCGGACGATGCTGGGTGGCGTCCATTGCAGCAACATCTAAAGTGACCTGGCCTTGCAGATATGACGTACTGTCTTTGCCCTGCACCGACACCAGCGCCCACTCGTCGAGGGAGATCAGGGTTAATGGCAGGCGTGAGGCCGCAGCAGGCTGGCGTGGCGGAAGGGTGAAAATCGGCATGGGTGCGTCCTGATTAATAACAATATTGCTTCCAATGTTAAAAGAGCAGTGCTGCTTTGCAACCTGTTTACCTCATCTGGCGCACAAATCGCGTGATAACCCTGCAATGGGTAGAACTGTTGTGCGCAATTTCACGCAGCATTCAGCGCTGCGCCTGCAGGCAGAGAAAAAAGCAGGTACACTGAACGCCACTGTTTTCAGCCATGGAAAAAAGACACATGGAAATTCATGATAAAGCTCGCGTTCAGTGGGCGTGCCGTCGCGGCATGCTGGAGCTGGATGTCTCCATCATGCCGTTCTTCAAATACGAATATGACTCGCTCACTGACACCGATAAGCAGGTGTTTATCGCCCTGCTCAAGAGTGACGATCCCGACCTGTTTAACTGGTTGATGAACCACGGCGAGCCCGCTGATCCAGAGTTCAAGCGCATGGTGCAACTGATTCAGCAACGCAACCGTGAACGCGGACCGGTTCCAATGTGATGTGCAGCCGTCACGCAGCGCTCGGGCGCTTAACGTGACGCTGTATGGGCTGTTCACCGTTTGGCTGTTGAGTCTCGAGTGGCCCGAGGGCTGGGCGTGGGGCAAAGCCCCGCTGCTGATTCTGATGCTGCTGGAGTGCGGGCGCAATGAGCGTCGGCTCAGGCAGCGCACCGGTCGCTTAGGGCTGGATGAACAGGGTGACTGGCATTGGCATGGAAAGCGCTGGCAATTAGCGCGGCAGGCAGATTGGTTGCCTTTCGGCGTATTGTTAACGTTGCAAAACCAGCAGGGCACGCGCTGGCGACTGTGGTTGATGATGGATAACCTGCCGCCCTATGCATGGCGCTCACTGCGCGCCTGCTGTTTTCTGCGTGACAGAGATGCGTCGCGTTAAAGCAGTGCAGCCGTTTCCGTCAGAATCTGTTCGCACCACTGTTCGACACGATCTTCACTCAGCTCGAACTGATTCACGTCGTCGAGTGCCAGGCCAACAAACTGGGTGCCGTCAGCCGTGAGTGGTTTTTTGCTGACAAACTCATAACCTTCCAGCGGCCAGTAACCGACAAACTGCACGCCCATCGGCTGCAGTAACTCATGCAACATGCCGAGTGCATCTAAGAACCATTCTGAATATTCAGCCTGATCGCCCATGCCGTACAGCGCGACAATTTTTCCCTGCAAATTCAGCGCGGGCAGTTGCTGCCACACCGCTTCCCAGTCCTCCTGTAACTCACCGAAATCCCAGGTGGGAATGCCGAGGATCAGCAAATCGTACTGCTCCATCAGCGAGGGATCTTCATCTTTGAGGTTGTGCAGCGTGACTAACTCTTCACCGATAAAATCGCGAATCTTCTCCGCCGTCATCTCGGTGTAACAGGTACTTGAACCGTAAAACAGACCGATATTCATGCAATTAATGCTCTGACTGAAACTCACTTTGGCGCAATTGTACCAGAAGCAGGTGACTTTCAGGCATAATGAGCACGATTTCACACGTGTTTGGGGGGAACCGTGCAGGATTGCGATCTGATTGAACAATTTCTGGATGCGCTCTGGATTGAGCGTAACCTGGCGCAAAATACCCTTGCGTCTTATCGCCAGGATTTGCAAACGCTCACCGGCTGGCTACACCACCACGAACGCACGCTGCTGACGCTGGAAGCGCTCGATCTTCAGCAGTTTCTCGCCGAACGCGTCGAAGGCGGCTACAAGGCCACCAGTTCTGCGCGCACGCTCAGCGCGATGCGTCGCCTGTTTCAATACCTCTATCGCGAAAAGCTGCGCAGTGACGACCCCAGCGCACTGCTCTCCGCGCCCAAACTGCCGCAGCGATTGCCTAAAGACCTGAGTGAAAACCAGGTAGAACGTCTGCTGCAGGCACCCAGTATTGATGTGCCGCTTGAGCTACGTGACAAAGCGATGCTGGAACTGCTGTATGCCACCGGTTTACGTGTGTCGGAGCTGGTGGGTTTAACCCTCAGCGACATCAGTTTGCGTCAGGGCGTGGTGCGCGTGATCGGCAAAGGTAACAAAGAGCGACTTGTGCCATTAGGTGAAGAAGCGATTTACTGGCTGGAGCACTATATGGCGCACGGTCGGCCGTGGTTGCTGAATGGGCAAACGCTGGATGTGATGTTCCCCAGTAACCGCGCGCAACAAATGACGCGTCAGACTTTCTGGCATCGCATCAAACACTATGCCACCCTTGCCGGTATCGACAGCGAAAAGCTATCACCACACGTGCTACGTCACGCATTTGCCACACATTTACTGAACCACGGTGCGGATTTGCGCGTCGTACAGATGTTGTTGGGACACAGCGACCTCTCCACCACCCAAATTTATACGCACGTGGCTACCGAGCGCCTGCGTCAGTTACATCAACAGCATCATCCGCGTGCTTGAACCGCGGCAACAAGGAATTGAGATGAAAAAACAGTTAACGATGCTGGCATTGCTGGTCAGCGCCTTTGCCGGTCTGGCTTATGCCGATGACAGCGCCATTCAGCAAGCATTGAAAAAACTCGGATTGCAGCAGACAGAGATTCAGTCTTCACCGCTGCCAGGCATGAAAACCGTGTTGACCGAAAGTGGCGTGCTGTACGTCTCTGAAGATGGCAAACACATGATTCAGGGCCCACTATACGATGTTAGCGGTGCGCAGCCGGTAAACGTCACCAACCAGCTACTGGACAAAAAAATCACCGCGCTGGCGCCGGAAATGATCGTTTATAAAGCGCCAAAAGAGCAGCACGTGATTACCGTGTTTACCGACATCACCTGTGGCTACTGCCGTAAGCTGCATGAGCAGATGGCCGACTACAACGCGTTGGGCATCACCGTGCGTTACCTCGCTTTCCCGCGTGAAGGTCTGCACGGTCAGGTGGAAAAAGCCATGCGCGCCATCTGGTGCAGCGCCGATCGCAACAAAGCCTTTGATGCAGCGATGAAAGGCGATGCGCCGCAGATAGATGCGCCAGAAACCTGCAAAATCAATCTGGATAAGCATTATCAGCTGGGCATCTTGTACGGTATTCAGGGCACGCCTGCCATTCTTACCGATACCGGCATGATGATCCCTGGCTATCAGGGCCCGCAGGAGCTGAAACAGGTTCTTGATGGTCAGAAGCGAGGCGGTTAATCCACAGTGATGCATTCTGTCGAACTGCGTCGGCGTGAAATCCAGGCCGACGCCAGCTTACCTGATACCTTACCGCCGCTACTGCGCCGCCTTTACCTGCAACGCGGTGTAAAAGAGGCCGCCGAACTTGAGCGCGGTGCCAAAAACCTACTGCCGTGGCAAACCCTGGGTGGCATCGATCAAGCGGTAGCCTTACTGCATCAGATGCTGAAAACCGGTCGCCGTATTATGGTGGTCGGCGATTTCGATGCCGATGGCGCAACCAGCACCGCGTTAACGGTCTTAGCGCTGCGCAGCATGGGCGGCAATGTCGATTATCTGGTGCCGAACCGCTTTGAAGATGGCTACGGCCTGAGCCCTGAAGTGGTCGAACAGGCGCGCGCGCGCGGTGCGGAGATGATTCTCACCGTGGATAACGGCATCTCTTCCCATGCAGGCGTAGAAACCGCCCATCAGCACGGTATTCCCGTGCTGATCACCGATCACCACTTGCCTGGCGAAACGTTGCCAGCAGCGGAAGCGATCGTTAACCCCAATCTCAATGACAGTGCCTTCCCTTCGCGGTCGTTGGCCGGTGTGGGTGTGGCGTTTTATCTGATGCTGGCGCTGCGTGCACACCTGCGTTTGCAGAACTGGTTTAGTGATGGCCGAAACGAGCCCAATCTGGCGGAGTGGCTGGATCTGGTGGCGCTAGGTACAGTGGCTGACGTGGTGCCGCTGGATGCCAATAACCGCATTCTGGTGTGGCAGGGCTTGAGCCGCATCCGCGCTGGAAAATGCCGGGCGGGGATTCGCGCGCTGCTGGAGATCGCCAACCGCGATGCGCGTCAGTTGGCGGCCAGCGATCTCGGTTTTGCCGTCGGGCCTCGCCTCAATGCAGCCGGTCGACTGGATGATATGTCGGTCGGTGTGGCACTGCTGCTCACCGAAGACATTGCGCAGGCGCGCATGCTTGCCAACGAGCTTGATGCGCTGAACCAGACGCGCAAAGAGATTGAGCAGGGCATGAAGAGCGAAGCGCTGGCGCTGTGTGATGAGCTGGAACGCCAGCACACCGATTTGCCGCTGGGGCTGGCCTTCTATCATCCCGAATGGCATCAGGGCGTGGTCGGCATTCTGGCCTCACGGCTGAAAGAGCGTTTCCATCGCCCGGTGATCGCCTTCGCGCCAGCGGGCGACGGCACGCTTAAAGGCTCGGGCCGCTCGATTGCGGGGCTGCACTTACGTGATGCACTGGAGCGTCTTGATACGCTCTATCCTGGCTTGATGATCAAGTTTGGTGGGCATGCCATGGCGGCGGGCCTGTCGCTGGAAACCGAGAAGTATGATCTGTTCCGCGAACGCTTCGCCGCGCTGATCGACGAGTGGTTAGATGGTGAAGCGCTGCAGGGTGTGATTTGGTCCGATGGCGAACTGCATGCGCAGGAATTCACGCTGCACACCGCTGAAATGCTGCGTGAAGCCGGTCCCTGGGGCCAGGCTTTTCCGGAGCCAGTGTTCGACGGCCAGTTCAAATTGCTGCAACAAAAGCTGGTGGGCGAGCGCCACCTCAAGGTGATGATTGAGCCTCTGGGCGGCGGCCCACTATTGGATGGCATCGCGTTTAACGTTGATACGACCTTGTGGCCGGATACCAGCGTGCGCCAGGTGAAACTGGCCTACAAACTCGATATCAACGAATACCGTGGCAACCGCTCGGTTCAACTGATTATCGACCATATCTGGCCGCTATAACCGCATCATTCATTCGGGGGCGTCTAAAAGCGCACCCGGTAACCTGCAGCGAGTGACCCTGGTTCGCCATGGTGGGTAACCGAATCCCTTTGGGCGCACTGTTGCGCTATCTCGCATACCTGCAATGCTACAAAGTACGCGCAGTTTCGGGTAAACTAGCGCGTTACTTTTTATCCCCTTTCACCGAATCGTCAAAAAAGACTGAAAAGCCATGTTTGAAATTAATCCGGTCAAAAATCGTATTCAAGACCTCACCGAGCGCAGCGACGTTCTTAGGGGGTATCTTTGACTATGATGCCAAGAAAGAACGCCTCGAAGAAGTAAACGCCGAGCTGGAACAGCCTGACGTCTGGAACGAACCTGAACGCGCGCAGGCGCTGGGTAAAGAACGCGCTTCGCTGGAAGCGGTGGTAGAAACCTTAGATCATATGCGTCAGGGCCTGGAAGATGTGCAGGGCTTGCTGGATCTGGCGGTAGAAGCCGACGACGAAGAGACCTTCAACGAAGCCGTTATCGAGCTGGATGGTTTAGAAGCCAAGCTGGGCGAACTCGAATTCCGTCGCATGTTCTCTGGCGAGTATGACAGCGCCGACTGCTACATGGATATTCAGGCCGGTTCTGGCGGTACTGAAGCGCAAGACTGGGCCAGTATGCTGCTGCGCATGTACCTGCGTTGGGCAGAGGCCAAAGGTTATAAAACCGAAATCATTGAAGAGTCAGACGGTGAAGTGGCCGGTACTAAATCCGCCACCATTAAAATCATCGGTGACTACGCGTTTGGCTGGCTGCGTACCGAAACTGGCGTCCATCGCCTGGTGCGTAAGAGTCCATTTGACTCCGGCGGCCGTCGTCATACCTCATTCAGTTCGGTGTTTATCTACCCGGAAGTGGATGACAACATCGATATCGACATCAATCCCGCCGATCTGCGTATCGACGTTTACCGTGCCTCTGGCGCGGGCGGCCAGCACGTTAACAAAACCGAGTCTGCGGTGCGTATTACCCACTTGCCGACCAACATTGTGGTGCAGTGCCAGAACGACCGTTCACAGCACAAAAACAAAGATCAAGCTTTCAAGCAGTTGCGTGCGAAGCTGTACGAATATGAGATGCAGAAGAAAAACGCTGACAAGCAGGCCGCGGAAGACAACAAATCCGACATTGGCTGGGGCAGTCAGATTCGTTCATACGTACTCGACGATTCACGTATCAAAGATCTGCGCACTGGCGTAGAGACGCGCAACACCCAGGCGGTGCTGGATGGCGACATCGACCGCTTCATTGAAGCAAGTTTAAAAGCAGGGTTATAAGGAACCGACATGTCTGAACAACAACCGCAGAGCGCTGATGCCGCCCTTGAGTTAAACAACGAACTGAAAGCGCGTCGCGAAAAACTCAGCGCGCTGCGTGAAAAGGGCATCGCGTTTCCTAACGATTTCCGTCGCGATACCACGTCTGATGTGCTGCACGCCAGCTATGACGCGAAAGAGAACGAAGAGCTGGAAGCGCTCGGCGTTGAAGTGAGCGTGGCTGGTCGTATGATGACCCGCCGCATCATGGGTAAAGCCTCTTTTGCTACGCTGCAAGACGTTGGCGGCCAGATTCAGATCTACGTATCACGTGACGATCTGCCAGAAGGCGTCTACAACGAGCAGTTCAAAAAATGGGATCTGGGCGATATCCTTGGCGCGCGCGGTAAGTTGTTCAAGACCAAAACCGGTGAGCTGTCGATCCACATCACTGAACTGCGTCTGCTGACCAAAGCGCTGCGTCCACTGCCGGATAAATTCCACGGCCTGGCCGATCAGGAAACCCGTTACCGTCAGCGTTATCTCGATCTGATCTCTAACGATGAATCACGTAATACTTTCAAAGTGCGCTCTAAAATCATGGCCGGCATCCGTCAGTTCATGGTTAACCGCGACTTTATGGAAGTGGAAACCCCAATGATGCAGGTGATCCCTGGCGGCGCGTCAGCCCGTCCGTTCATCACCCATCACAATGCGCTCGACATCGACATGTACCTGCGTATTGCACCAGAGCTTTACCTGAAGCGTCTGGTGGTAGGCGGCTTCGATCGCGTGTTCGAGATCAACCGTAACTTCCGTAACGAAGGTATTTCGCCACGTCATAATCCAGAGTTCACTATGATGGAACTCTATATGGCGTATGCGGATTACAAAGATTTGATCGAGCTGACCGAAAGCCTGTTCCGCACCCTGGCGCAGGATGTGCTGGGCACCACTGAAGTGCCTTATGGTGACCACACCTTCGATTTCGGTAAACCGTTTGAGAAGCTCACCATGCGTGAAGCGATCAAGAAATACCGTCCGGAAACCGACCTGAACGATCTGGAAGACTTTGATAAAGCCGTTGCGATTGCCAAATCGCTGCATATCAAAGTAGAGAAGAGCTGGGGTCTGGGCCGCGTCGTCACTGAGATCTTCGAAGAGACCGCAGAAGCACACCTGATTCAGCCAACCTTCATCACTGAATACCCGGCTGAAGTGTCACCGCTGGCACGTCGTAACGACGAGAACCCGGAAATCACTGACCGCTTTGAGTTCTTCATCGGCGGTCGTGAAATCGGTAACGGCTTCTCCGAGCTGAACGATGCAGAAGATCAGGCAGAGCGTTTCCTGCAGCAGGTTAACGCTAAGGATGCAGGCGATGACGAAGCGATGTTCTATGACGAAGACTACGTCACTGCACTGGAGCACGGCCTGCCGCCAACAGCAGGTCTCGGCATTGGTATCGACCGTATGGTAATGCTGTTCACCAACAGCCATACCATCCGCGACGTGATCCTGTTCCCGGCACTGCGTCCAACCAGCAAGTAAGGCAAATCGGTGCGCATAAATCCGCGCACTTTGCCGTAAGCCTTAGAGGTCGCCATTATGGCGGCCTTTTTCATTTCTATTCCCCTGGCAAAATTCCTGATGACAACCCGGCACGCTCTGTGCAGGATAGTTTTTTTATTTTCAGGGAATCACCATGAGTGCAAAAGCGGCAACGTTAGAGGGCCGGATTCAACAGCACTGGGATCAACTCTCCAGCCACGAGCAGAGACTGGCTGACGTGCTGCTGGCGGCACCCGGCCAGCTGGCGATGAATACCGCCACCGAACTGGCACAGAGCGCGGGCGTTTCCAAAGCCACCACCACGCGTTTTTTCCGTCATCTCGGTTACGAAAGCTATGAAGCCGCGCGTCGGCAGGCGCGTGAGATGCAGAGCAGCGGCTCACCGCTCTATTTGCAGGCCGTACCAACCGCATCACCGCTGGCCAGCATCATGCAGCAGCACCTGGAAAAAGAGATCGCTAATCTGGTCAACAGCTATCGCACGCTCGACAGTGAACAGCTGCAGCAGGCGGTGAGCGCCATTGCCCAATCACGCCGCGTGGTGGTGATGGGCTGGCGTCACAGCCAGACCATTGCCCAGCTGATTTACCGCGATCTGGTACATATCCATCCTGACGTGCGTTTGCTGCCGCGTCCCGGCGATTCGCTTGCGGAGCATCTAGCGGCGCTGAATCAGCAGGATGTGGTGATCTGCGTTGGATTGCGTCGCCGTATGCCTGCGCTGGAAGCGGCGATGAATGCGCTGGCAGAACGCAACGTGCCGATGCTGTATATCGCCGATGTGCTCTCCGGCAAACCAGCGCGTCATGCGCAGTGGGTGGTGCGCTGCCACACCGACAGCAGCCTGATGTTCGACAGCACCGCCGCGCTCTCCGGCGTATGCAATCTGCTCTGCTCACTGGTGGCCCGGCAAATGGGCAAAACCAGCAATGATTATCTGGCGCAGGTTGAAGCCTTGCACCAATCCCTCGACGAACTGGAATAACGCCCCGTTCTGGCGCATAGTGCGCCAGATATTGCCCCATAGTAGTGCGCTCACTCCTCCGCTATCCCCGCCTGATTTCCCGCCAATGAAATCACAGAAACTTAAAATTAAAATAAAGAAACAAATGTTTCTTACTGATTTTATTCAGTAATACCCTCTCTACCCGAAAGGTGTTAGCTGGGTGGTGAAAAAACTGGCACAAAATATGCTCAGTAGAAAAAGACATTTCACCAATACCAGGGAAACACCACAATGAAAAAAACAGCACTGCTGATCGCCGCTCTTCTCACCGTTGGCACCATGGCGCAGGCGCAAGCCGATACCCTGAGTGACATCAAAAGCAGCGGCAAAATTACCGTTGGTATCGATCCAACCTTTCCTCCATACGAATACACCGACGACAAAGGCGAGATCACCGGCTACAGCGTGGCGATCATGCAATCCTTCGCCAAAGATCTCGGTGTGAAACTGGAGTTTCAGAAAACCGCCTTCAGCGGCATTTTGCCGGGCCTGATCTCTGGCTCGTTCAACGCCGAAGGTTCTTCTCTTAACGTCACCGCCGAGCGCGCGAAGAAAGTGCTGTTCACCGTGCCTTACAGCAAAACCGTTAACGGCGTGCTGGTGCGTGAAAGTGAAGCCAGCACCTTCAGCGGCAAAACGCTCAGCCCGGAAAGCCTGTCTGGTCTGCGTGGCGCGGTAAAAACCGCCAGCGTGCCAGAGCAGTTGCTGAAAGGCTTTAACGAGCAGCTGAAAAAGGAGGGTAAAAAACCCATCACCATCATCAACGTGGATTCGCTGGATCAGACCGTCAGCACTTTGATGACCAAACGCGCTGACTTCGTTTACGACGACATCTCCGTGCTGGCCCCGGTCGCGAAAAAATACGCCGGAAAAGTGGCGCAGGTGGGTGAAGTCGGTCCATCGCAATGGATGGGCTGGGCGACACGTAAAGAAGACGGCAGCCTGAACAAAGCCATCAGCGACCACATTCTGGCAATGCAGAAAGATGGCGAGCTGACCAAACTGCAGCAGCAGTATCTCGGCACCACCTTTACCGTGCCCGCCAGCGATTTCATTCCTCAGGAGTAATTATGTGCCAGTGCAACCTGACGGTGCCTGCGGGCCATGGCAAAACCTTCCGCGTGCGTAAGGGCCAGTTTATTACCGTGATTGACAGTGAAGGGCAGCAGGCGGCGGATTTCGTCGCGGTCAATGCCGATGATTTGAATGAAAAGCTGTCGCCGGTGCATACCCGCCAGCATCTGCGCTCGCTGTTCTTTAAGCCCGGCGATGCACTGTGGTCGAGTGAAAACCGTCCGATGCTGCGCATTCTGGCGGACAGCATCGGCATTCACGATGCCAACGTGCCAGCCTGCGATCGTACCCGCTTTAGCGTCGATTTCGGCGTCGAAGGCCATCGTAACTGCGTGGACAACCTGCTGGAGGGCATGAAAGCCTTTGGCGTGACGTACTTCTCGCTGCCTGAGCCGTTCAACCTGTTTCAGAACGGTCCGGTGACCGCCGATGGCCGGATGGAAGTGACCGATCCCAACAGCAAAGCGGGCGACAGCATTACCTTCGAAGCGCTGTGCGATTTGATTTGTTCGGTATCGTCCTGCCCGCAGGACATCATTCCCGGTAACGGTTTGCAGGTCACGCCGATTGATATCGTGGTGAGTGACGTGTTTCACGCAGAGGAGATGAATCATGCTGTTAATGCGTGAAAGTTATGAAGAGACCGCTGAGCGCACGCTGGCGCAGTCGGTCACGGTGGAACCGGGCAGCGTCGGGTCGATTAAGGTGCTGCGCGGCCAGTTGCTGCGCATCACGGCGCAGGGCGACGGCGCGGTGGCTTCCCTGTTTGGTTTTAGCCTCGCCGATCCTGCTGTGTGGCTGTCGGTGCATCACACTCGCGTCTTCAGCAACAGCTATCTGCTGGGTTCCGGTATGCGTCTGGTGAACAACCGCCGCCGTCCGATGATGGTGCTGGGCAAAGACAGCGTGAAGCGTCACGACCTGCTGCTGCCTGCCTCTACCCGCGCCTTCCTGACGGAAAAAGGGTATCAGGGTGAAGGCTGTTTGGAAGCGGTGAGCGGCGAGCTGGCGCGATTGGGGATGGTGGTGCCGAAGCTGCCGGACCCGATCAACCTGTTTATGCACGTCAAGCTGACGCGGGCCGGCGACATCCTGCCGGAGCCGAACCTCACCAAAGCAGGCGACAGCATCACCTGTCGCGTGGTGATGGACACGCAGTTTATCGTCTCGGCCTGCAACACCGGCATCGAGGGCAACGATCAACCTGCACCGCTGCTGCTGTCGGTGGCGGAAAACCTGCACGACTTTAACGCGGAGTAACGCATGGGGCTGGATCAACAGGTAGTGGCCGCGCTGCCGGAACTCGGACACGGCCTGCTGATGACGTTGGTACTCACTGTACTGGCATCATTGGTCAGCGTGGTGATGGGGCAGCTTGGCTGCTTCCTGCAACTGCGCCGTGCCTGGATCTGGCGCGCCATCGGCCGGCTGTACGTCAGCCTGATGCGCGGTACACCGGCCATCGTTCAACTGTTCGTGGTGTTTTTCACCTTGCCGCGCCTCGGATTGGGCGGTCAGCCGATGCTGGCGGCGGTGATTGCCATCGGCCTCAACAGTGGCGCTTACGTGGCGGAGATTTTGCGGGTGAACCGTTCACTGGTGACGCGCGGTCAGCTCGAAGCCGCACGCACGCTAGGTCTCAGCCGCTTCTTAACCTGGTGGTATGTGATTAATCCACAGGTGATGCGCGCCAGCCTGCCGATGCTGGTTAACGAGTTCACCATCCTGCTGAAAACCACGCCGCTGGCCTCGGTGGTGGCGCTGACGGAACTGACCTACGCAGGACAGATTGTGATTGCGCGTACCTATGAAGCTACGCAGGTGCTGCTGCTGGTGGCGGCCGGATATCTGCTGATCGCCATGCCGTTAATTGCCGCTGCCCGACGTCTGGAAGCCAAACGGAGGATTGCCTGATGGATTGGCAAGCCATTCTCACTTCCCTGCCTTCGCTGGGAGACGGCATGATCGCCACGCTGCAACTGTGCATTGTCGCCGCACTCTGTTCGCTGGCGTGGGGTGGGCTGATGGCATTACTGCTAATGCGCGCTTCGCCGTTCTGGTTGCGCTTGCTCAACCTCTACAGCGGCTTAACGCTCGCACTGCCGCTGCTGGTGGTGATCTACCTGCTCTATTTTGTGCTGCCGGAGTACGACATCACGCTGTCATCGCCGGTGGTGGGCGTGCTGGCCCTGACGCTCTATTACGCGCCCTATATCGCACAGGTTATTCGTGCGGCAATAGAGGCATTGCCGAAGGGGCAGTGGGAAGCTTGCCGCGTGCTGGGTTTGAGCCGCAGCGAACAGCTGCGCGATGTGGTGTTGCCGCAAACCCTGCCGCAGATGCTGTCGCCGCTGGTCGGTTTGATGATTGGTTTGATTAAAGACTCGGCGCTGCTGTCGATTGTCTCGGTGCAGGAGTTTATGTACGCCGCCAAACAGGCGATTTCAGATACCTACGCGCCGCTGGAGATCTATCTCACGGTGGCGCTTTGTTACTGGCTGCTCAACAGTCTGATCGACTGGTTGGCACGCGGCCTTGAATCTCGCATGACGCGCTATCGTCGCGGCATGCAGCATTAATCAGGAGAACACTATGTCAGCTGAATATCAGCATCGTGAAGCGATCACCATTCCCGCGCGCTACGGCAAAGCGGTGCGTCTGAAGAAAGGGGAAGCGGTGCAGGTGATCAATCTGCATGGCACTCAGGTAGTGGATTGCTGGGCGTACAACGCCGAAGACGTCAGTGAATATATGTGTATGGAAGCGACGCGCGTGTGGAACCAGCGTCTTAATCCCAAAGTCGGTGACAGCTTTATCACCAGCCAGCGCCACCCGATTCTGACCCTGGTGGCGGATACCTCACCCGGCGTGCATGATTCCTTTATGGCGGCCTGCGATGCGCGTCGTTATGAGCTGCTGGGCTGCACCGAGTATCACCGCAACTGCCACGATAACCTGTTTGAGGGCATGCGCGAGTTAGGTGTTGAACTGCCGCACGGTAATCTGGCGTCTCTGAATATTTTTATGAATATTCAGGTGCAGCCGGACGGCATTACTCTGAAAACGCTGCCGGTGGTGACAAAGCCCGGTGACTACATTGTGCTGCGCGCTGAGATGGATTGCTACGTGGCATTCTCCGCCTGCCCACAGGATATCGTCAGCATTCAGGGGCAGGGCGACAACACCCCGCGTGATGCCGAACTGCGTATTCTGACTGCCGGCTTCCCGCAGGTGCAGCTGAAAGGGGCCTGGGTGCCAGCGTAATTACGATTTCACGACCTGATCCAGCCACACCTGAAAACGCGAATAAGGCACATACAGCGCCACATCCTTATACAAGGTCTTACCGCTTTTATTGTCGTCAATCGCGCTGCTGTAGCCGACAATTACCCCCGCCAGCGTATCATCGCTGGCGTTGTACACCGCACCACCCGACATGCCTTTCACTACACCGGCATTCGCCGCGACCACCACACAACTCGGTTTATTCCAGTCGTTGGCCAGTGTGGTGTTGATCAAATTCTTGCCGCTTGAGGCCACCGGCATGGCAGAAATAAAGCTGTAGCCATAGAGATTGACGTTGTCGCCGATATGGCTGTTGCGGAACGGGGGAGGAAGATTGGGTTCGCTGTTCTTGTGGTACACCACGGCGATATCGCACTCGGGATGCCAGGCTTTCACCCGATACATCGAGTATTTTGCCACATGTGCGGCCGTCAAACTGTATTCCGGTGTCAGGGGAATGGTGGTGCCTAGCGCACCAATGCCCAGCACGGTAGGAATGCCGGTTACGGTCATATCGACGCGTTTTGCGGCTTCTTTGCTGTACTCATAGTGCCCCACGGAGCAGCCGCTCAGGCAGCCCACTGTCAGTGCGATCAGCCATCGCATAGGTCATTCCCCCTGCATTGTTTGACACCGCATCACCGCGTAACTGGTTGAGGTATCGGCAATGCGCGCCCATCCTTTACTGCTTGATTGCTCGCCAAAAGCTGATGAGCTGTGACAGCGATCACAACTGAATCAAGCGTAGCGTGAAAAGTGTCATCTGTCTCAGTGGTCAGGCAGAGTCACTTTCGCGCGCGGGGATTATTGCTTTGCAAGCAAAGATGCCTTGCAGCGCAGAGGCTGGTTGAGCTGCCAAGCCTGTGCTTTAATCAGAATGTGACGCAGTTCAAATATCTATAAGCGTCCGTTGTAACCGCACGGCGTTCGTTGTGCGGCCTGCCTGCAAAACATTTTTAGGAGAGTGTGTTATGCCTGTTGCATTACTGGCGCTGGCGCTGAGTGCGTTCGCCATCGGCACCACGGAGTTCGTGATTATGGGATTACTGCCGGAAGTGGCGGGCGATCTGCAGGTAACGATTCCTTCAGCAGGATGGCTGATCAGTGGTTATGCACTGGGCGTAGCCATCGGTGCACCGATTATGGCGTTGCTGACGGCGAAGCTGCCGCGTAAACGAACCCTGATTCTGTTGATGATCATCTTCATCATCGGCAACGTGCTGTGCGCGCTGGCGTACACCTACAACCTGCTGATGCTGGCGCGCGTGGTCACCGCACTCTGTCACGGGGCCTTCTTCGGGATTGGTGCGGTAGTAGCGGCGAGTCTGGTGGCACCGAGCCGTCAGGCATCGGCGGTGGCGCTGATGTTCACCGGCTTAACCCTCGCCAACGTGCTGGGTGTGCCGCTCGGCACCTGGTTTGGTCAGATGTTTGGCTGGCGTGCCACCTTCTGGGGCGTGGCGATCATCGGCATCCTCGCTTTTATCGCTTTGATTGTCAGTCTGCCAACCAACAAAGAAGAGAAACCGGTACATCTGGCGAGTGAAGTCAGCGCGCTGGCAAATGGCAAACTGTGGCTGTCGCTGCTGATGACAGTGTTCTTTGCTGCTGCGATGTTTGCGCTGTTCAGCTATATCGCGCCGCTGCTGTTGCAGGTCACGGGCATCACCGATCGTGGGGTGAGCTGGACGCTGTTCCTGATTGGCGCAGGCTTAACCGTCGGTAATATCCTCGGCGGCAAGCTGGCCGACTGGAAAGTCTCGTTTAGCCTGATCCTCAGCTTTGTGCTGATCGCCGTCTTCTCGCTGCTGTTCAGCTGGACCAGCCACGCGCTGTGGCTGGCGGAAATCACGCTGTTCCTGTGGGCGATGGCGACCTTTGCTACCGTGCCTGGCTTGCAGATTAACGTGGTGCGCCATGGTAAAGACGCACCTAATCTGGTCTCCACGCTTAACATCTCGGCGTTCAACGTCGGTAATGCGCTCGGTGCCTGGGTAGGCGGCGCGGTGATCGATAAAGGCTACGGGCTGACGTCAGTGCCGGTGGCCGCCGCTGCACTGGCGGTGGTCGGTCTGGTCATCTGTCTGATCACCTTCCGCAAATCAGGCGGGCAGGGCGAAACGGTACGCGCTTAAACCAGACGCTCGGCAATGCGTTGGGTAAAGGTGGCCACCTGCTGTTGCAGGTGGTCGCAGAAATGATCAACCAGCGCTGACGCCGGGCGATGCTGTGGCCGCACCAGACTGACGGTGAACGGCACCGCGATACTGAATCTGCGCATCACCACACCGCTGTCGGCGTAATCGAGCGCCGTCAGCGGATTCACAATCGAAATCCCCACGCCGGCGCGCACCATCGCGCAAACCGATGCCGCACTGTGTGTTTCCAGTACCAGACGGCGCTCCACTTCTTGTTCATGAAAGAGTGAATCCAGCAGCTGGCGATAACTGTCACTGCGCGACAAGCTGACGTATCTCTCTCCCTGAAAATCCTGCGGCGTCAGCACCTCACGCTGGCACAACGGATGGTTGGGCGGCAACACGCACACTTCATCGCAGGTCAGCAGCGGTACGCGTTCGGTGCCTGCTGGCGCATGTTGAGTCTCAGTCAAACCCAGATCGTAGCGCTGTGCCGACAGCCACTCTTCCAGCAGCGGCGACTCCTGCGGAATGATGTTCAGGCTGACCTGCGGATAGCGTTGCAGAAAGGGTTGCAGCAGTGGTGGCAGCAGTGACTGCGAGAACACCGGCAAACAAGCAATCGACAGCTCGCCCTGACGGAATTGGCGCAATCCTTCGGCGGCATCCATGATGCGGTCCAGCCCGTACCAGGAGCGTTGTACTTCTTCATACAGCCGTAAACCCTGCACCGTGGGCTGCAATCGTCCACGCACCCGCTCAAACAGTTCCAGACCCAGCTGCTGCTCCAGCCGCGCCAGCTCACGGCTAACGGTTGGCTGCGAGGTGTGCAGCAACGCGGCGGCTTGCGTCAGGTTGCCGCTGGTCATCACCGCGTGGAAAATTTCGATATGTCGCCAGTTAATTTTTGCCATCACTCCTCCGTTAATCCATATCATATTTGTATAGCTGACGCTAAAACAGATATTTTTCTGAATCGTCTTGCTGTGGCTAAATAGTGGTAAAGACACAGGAGAATTGAGATGCCACGTCCACTGAACAACAACGAAACGGCGCTGACCGCCGCTAATTTACTGCCGCTGGCACAGCGCTATGCTGGTCCATTCTGGGCTTACGATGCCGCCATCATTCAGCAGCGTATTGCCCAGCTGAGTGCGTTTGACGTGGTGCGTTTTGCGCAAAAAGCCTGCTCCAATATTCACATTCTGCGCCTGATGCGTGCCGCAGGCGTGAAGGTCGATTCCGTTTCCCTGGGTGAAATTGAGCGCGCCCTGGCCGCCGGTTTCCAGCCGGGTGACGAAGATATCGTCTTTACCGCTGACGTCTTCGATCAGCCAACCCTGGCGCGTATCGCGGAGTTAAAAGTGCCGGTCAACGCCGGTTCTGTGGATATGCTGCATCAGCTTGGCGCGGTCTCTGCGGGCCATAAAGTGTGGCTGCGTATCAACCCGGGTTTTGGTCATGGGCACAGTCAAAAAACCAACACCGGTGGCGAGAACAGCAAGCATGGCATCTGGCATAGCGATCTGCCGCTGGCGCTGGCAGCGATTCAGCAGCACGGCCTGAAATTAGTGGGTCTGCATATGCACATCGGTTCCGGTGTTGATTACGGCCACCTGCAGCAGGTGTGTGACGCGATGGTCGATCAGGTCATCGAATTTGGTCAGGATCTGGAAGCGATTTCAGCCGGTGGTGGTTTGTCGATTCCTTATCGCTTCGGTGAAGAAGCCATTGATACCCAGCACTATTTCGGTTTGTGGAGTGGCGCGCGTGACCGCATTGCGGCGCATCTTGGCCATGCGGTGAAACTGGAGATTGAACCGGGTCGTTTCCTGGTGGCGGAGTCTGGCGTGCTGGTGTCGCAAGTGCGTGCGGTTAAAGATATGGGCAGCCGTCACTTCGTGCTGGTGGATGCGGGCTTTAGCGATCTGATGCGTCCATCGATGTACGGCAGCTATCACCATATTTCTGTGCTGCCAGCTGATGGTCGTGCATTGAGTGATGCAACGGTGGAGAGCGTGGTGGCGGGGCCGCTGTGCGAGTCTGGCGATGTGTTCACCCAGCTGGAAGGCGGTAAAGTCGATACGCGTGCACTGCCTGCGACGCAGGTCGGCGATTATCTGGTGTTCCACGACACCGGCGCGTACGGCGCTTCGATGTCTTCCAACTACAACAGCCGTCCGCTGATTCCGGAAGTGCTGTTTGAGAATGGCGCTCCGCGTGAAATTCGTCGTGCGCAGACCATCCAGGAGCTGCTGGCGCTGGAGCTGATGTGATCAACATTGTTCCACTCAGTGAAGTCCCACATCACGCTAGTCATATCACCGACTGGCTGTGGCAGGCGTTTGGTGCAGGGACGTCGCGCGAGTTTTACGACAGCATTGTGCGCAGCAGCCTGAACGGTGCCGAGTATCCGGTGACTTTCGTGGCGCTGGATGGTGATGTGCCGTTGGGCACGGTGGGATTCTGGCGCTGTGATCTCATCAGCCGTCAGGATCTCTATCCGTGGATCGCCGCGCTGTATGTGGATGAACATGCGCGCGGCAATGGCCTGAGTGAAGCGCTGCAGCAGCATGTGTTGAATTATGCCCGCGAGCGCGGGCATGAAAAGCTGTGGCTGTGGTCAACGTTCGGCGGCTACTACGAGCGCTTTGGCTGGCAGTATCAGTGTGATGCGCTGGAGTTCCCGGATGTGCGGGTGAAGGTCTATTCGCAGTATTTGTGACCCGGTGCGCATTGAAGCGCACCTGGAGATCAACCCGGTCCGCTCACCGAATGCCTTCTCACCAGCGTCGGGCTAAACATATTGGTCACTTCTGGCATTTCCGTGCCGTTGGCTAACGCCAGCGCCAACTGCGCCGCCTGCTGCGCCATGGTGACAATCGGGTAACGCACCGTGGTCAAACGTGGACGCACATAGCGTGACACCAGCACATCATCAAAACCAATCAACGACATCTCTTCCGGCACGCGAATGCCGTTATCACTCAACACCGCCAGCGCGCCAGCCGCCATGGAGTCGTTGTAACAGGCCACCGCTGTGAACTGCTTACCGCGCCCCAGCAATTCCGTCATCGCTTGTTCACCCCCGACTTCGTCCGGCTCGCCCCACGCCACTAAGCGGTCGTTGGACGGTAAGCCGTGCTCTTTCAACGCGTCGTAGTAACCTTGCAGGCGGTCTTCGGAGTCAGAAATAGGGTGGGTCGAGCAGATAAAGGCGATTTGCGTATGACCTTGCTGAATCAGATGGCGCGTTGCCAGCCAGGCACCGTAACGGTCATCCAGCGCGATGCAGCGCGATTCAAAGCCTTTCAGCAGTCGGTTGAGCAGCACCATGCCCGGCACTTGCTTCATCAGCACTTCCAGGTCGGCATCAGGAATTTTCTTGGCGTGTACTACCAGCGCATCGCAGCGATGACGCATCAGTTGCTCAATCGCCTGACGCTCTTTTTGCTCAATGTGGTAACCGTTACCAATCAGCAGGAAGTTGCCGGTGGCACCGGCGACTTCATCGACCGCTTTCACCATCGCGCCGAAAAACGGGTCGGAAACGTCACCCACCACCAGACCGAGGGTTTCGGTGGATTGCTGTGCCAGCGCGCGTGCATTGGCGTTCGGGTGATACTGCAACTGCTCCATTGCCTGGGTCACGGCGAGACGTGAACTCTCGCTGGCTTTGGGCGAATTATTGATGACGCGGGAAACGGTCGCGACCGATACCCCAGCCATGCGGGCAACATCCTTAATGGTAGCCATGCGGTTACTTGCATCCGGGAAAACGTTTACACATCCCATCAGTGTTACGGAAAACAGTACCTGTAGCAACCCGCGAGAATGCCAGCGCTGTCGCAAAAGTGCGGAAAATCAGGCGCTCACAGCCAGACTTCAGCGCGTCAGGTCGGCATGGTATGCTGCCAGCACGATTCAGACCTGTCTGCCGGACCCAATAACCATGAAAACACGCGTGCCACACCTGGCGCACTGGGGCGCATTTACTGCCGTCACGGAAAACGACCGCCTGATTGGCTGTGAACCCTTTTTTGCTGACGCCGATCCGTCGCCGATGCTCAACACCATCCCGGAACTGGTCTACTCGGATAAGCGTATCCGCCAGCCAATGGTGCGTCGTTCATGGCTAAAGTCACGTGAGAATAGCGATCGCACGCTGCGTGGACGTGAAGATTTTGTCGCCATGGATTGGGATACCGCACTGGATCTGGTGGCAGAAGAGAATCGCCGCGTGCGCGATCGCTACGGCGCATCGGGTATTTTCAACGGCTCTTACGGCTGGTCATCGGCGGGACGCGTTAACCATGCGCGCACCCTGATCCGTCGTTTCTACTTCCAGGGCGGCGGCGGGGTGGACCAGCAGGGCAACTATAGCTGGGGCGCCGCGCAGTTCTTCCTGCCCTATGTGATTGGTACCTACATGCCGCTCACCGGCCGCGTCACCGACTGGCCGAGCGTGGTGGAACATGCCGACATCTTTATCGCCTTCGGTGGTCTGGCGCTGAAAAATGCCCAGGTGGCGTCGGGCGGTGCCGGACAGCACAGCCTGAAACCGGCGCTGGAGCAGCTGAGCGCCAAAGGCACGCCAATCATCAACATCAGCCCAATGCGCGATGACTGCCCGGCGTTTGTGAATGCCGAGTGGATTCCGATTCGCCCGAATACCGATGTGGCGTTAATGCTGGCGCTTGGCTTCGAAATCACCCGCCGTAACGCGCTGGACGAAAGCTTCCTCGCCAGTCACTGCACCGGCTGGCCGCAACTGCGAGAATATCTGTTAGGCGAAAGCGACGGTATCGCCAAAACGCCGGCGTGGGCGAGTGCCATCACCGGCATTCCGGCGGCGCGTATCGCGATGCTGGCACAGCAGCTGATCGGCAAACGCAGCTTTATCACCTGTTCATACTCGGTACAGCGCGCCCATCGCGGTGAGCAGCCGTACTGGATGATGATTGCACTCTCCTCGATGCTCGGTCAGCCGGGCTTACCGGGCGGCGGCTTCTCCTTTGGTCACGGGTCGATGAACAGCGTCGGTAATCCGCGTCAGGAAGGGCCCGCGCCGATGATGAGCACCGGGCCCAATCCCGGCAACTTCTCGATTCCGGTCGCGCGCATTAGCGATATGCTGCTCAATCCCGGCCAGCCTTACCATTTCCAGGGCGAAACCCTGCACTATCCCGATATCCATCTGGTGCACTGGGCGGGGGGCAATCCGTTCCACCACCATCAGCAGCTTAACCGCCTGGTGGAAGGCTGGCAGCGCCCGGATACCGTTATCGTGCAGGATATCGTCTGGACCCCGGCGGCGCAGATGGCGGATATCGTGTTACCCGCCACCACCACGCTGGAGCGCAACGACATCGGCGGATCTTCACGCGATCGTTTTGTGTTTGCGATGCATCAGGCGGTGAAACCGCAGCATCAGGCGCGTCATGACTTCGATATCTTTGCGGATATCGCCGATCGCCTCGGCTACCGCGATCTGTTCACCGAAGGGCGCAACGAGATGCAGTGGATTGAGCACCTGTATCAGCAGTGTGCGGTGGCGCACGCGCGCAAAGATATCCACTTCCCGGAGTTTGGTGAATTCTGGGAGCGTGGTTTCGTTGAGATCCCGGAAGGTGGCAAGCCGTATGTGTTTATGGATGAGTTCCGTGCTAACCCGCAGGCCCATCCGATCCAGACCGCCAGTGGTAAAATCGAGCTGTTCTGTCAGACCATCGTCGATTATCAACTGGAAGATTTTGCCGGACATCCCGAGTGGCGTGGGCCGCAGGAGTGGTTGGGCGCACCGCTGAGCGGGGATTTCCCGCTGCATATGATCTCGATTCAGCCCTCGGATCGGCTGCACAGCCAGATGGACGCAACTGCCACGGTGCAAGCGAATAAAACGGCCGGGCGTGAAACCTTATATATGCATCCGCAGGACGCCAGTGCGCGTGGGATTGTGGATGGCAACGAAATCGAAGTCAGTAATGCGCGTGGCCGTATGCTGGCCGGTGTGCGTCTGACTGATGGCTTAACGCCAGGGGTGGTGATTATCTCCACTGGCGCCTGGTTTGATCCCGGCGTCGGCCGCGCCTGGCAGCCGTGGGACCGTGCCGGTAACCCCAATGTGCTGACGCTGGATATTGGCACCTCGTCACTGACGCAAGGCCCTAACGCCATGAGTTGCCTGGTGGAAATCAAAAAACACCTGATGTGAATGGGGTGCTAACAATCTCACCGCTGGTTACATTTTGCGGGTAACTGTTGCGTTTGAGAGATGGAGAACCGTCATGCCAACTTGCTACAGTCAGGGTCCCAGAGGTATTGATGGGTGAACATCAAAAAGTTTTCTTGATTACACCGACCTGCGCAGATGCGCAGGTTTTTTTTGCCTGTCGTTCCCGCTAACGAACTGAAACACAGTTTTCCTGTCAACTCGCTTTACCTTTCTTTATAACTGCGGATAACAAGCTTGAAAAAACTGTTTATTGCAGCGGAATGCTATGCCCCGTATAAAAAAACTTCTGGGAAAAGACCAGATCAAAGCCCCATTTAACCCGTTTCGTTTTCGCCTGATTTGTCTGGGTGTCTTCAGCTGCATGGTGTTGCTGCTGATCTTCGTCGGTGACCTGCAACTGATTAAGCATCCGATGCTGGAGCACGAGGCCGATCAGCGTTCACTGCGCACCGTCACCTTGCCCACCAACCGTGGCACCTTACTGGATCGTGATGGCCAGGCACTGGCACTGAGCGTACCGGCGCGCGATATCATCGCCGACCCGATGCGCGTGCTGGAAGCCAATCCCGACTTTACCAACGCCAAATGGACCTATCTTGCCTCGGCGCTGAACTTACGTCCGGAAGAGTTGCGTGAGCAGATCACCGCGAACCCGAAAAAACGCTTCCTCTATCTTGGCCGTAAAATCGAACTGGGCATCGCCAAAGACATCGCCGAACTGCACCTGAAGGGCATCAGCTCGGTATACAACGACAGCCGCTTCTATCCAATGAGTGAAGCCGCTGCGCCGTTGATTGGCATTGTCGGTGCTGACAGCAATGGCCTGAACGGTCTGGAGAAAGGTTTCGACCACGTGCTGCAAGGCGAGCCGGGCAAAGAGGTTTATCGTCAGGACAAAGAGGGTAATATCGTGGCGATGCTGGATTACGAGCCGCCGAAGCAGCCGCCAACGGTACAGCTGAGTATTGATAAGTTTGACCAGTTCACCCTCTACAGCAAACTGCGCGATGGCGTGTTGCTGAATAAAGCGGATTCCGGTGCGGCAGTGCTGATCAAGATCGATACGGGCGAGATCCTGGCGATGGCTTCCTATCCTTCGTTCAACCCCAACAACTTCGATAACGCCACGCCTGCACAGATGCGCAACACGGCGATCAATGACAGCTACGAACCCGGCTCAACGGTGAAACCGCTGGTGGTGATGGAAGGGCTGGAGCGTCATCTGGTGCGTGCCGACTCGGTGATCGATACCACACCCTACAGCGTTAACGGCCACTTGATTCGTGACGTCGGCCACTGGCCGCGCCTGACCATGACGGGCATTTTGCAGAAATCGAGTGATATCGGCGTATCGCACATTGCGCTGGCGATGCCTGCTGAAGCGCTGGTGAACACCTATCAGGCGTTTGGCCTGGGTAAGCCGACCGGACTCGGGTTAACCGGCGAGAGCGTGGGCTACTTCCCGCTGCACCGTGAACGCTGGGCGGATATTGAACGCGCCACCTTTGCCTTTGGCTACGGCCTGCGCGTCACACCGCTGCAAATCGCCCGTGAATACGCCACGCTTGGTTCTTACGGCGTATATCGTCCACTGTCGATCACCAAAGTGACACCGCCGGTGTTGGGCAAGCAGGTGGCCGATCCGCAAATCGTGCAAACCGTGGTGCACATGCTGGAGAGTGACGTATTGCCTGGTGGTACCGGCGTCAAAGCCGCTGTGCCGGGTTACCGCCTGGCGACCAAAACCGGTACCGCAGAGAAAATGGGCACCAGCGGGAAGTACGATGGCGGTTACGTTAACTACACCGCCGGTATTGCTCCTGCCAGCCATCCTGAGGTGGCGCTGGTGGTGATGGTCAACCATCCGACAGCGGGCGATCACTTTGGTGGTTCGGTAGCGGCGCCGATTTTCGGCAGCATTATGGGGCCGGTGTTGAAGCATATGAACATTGCGCCTGACGCCATTTACAGCAAACCGACTTCGGATAAATCTTAGTAAAATCAGGATGTAACTGCCGTGAGGTGCTTTTCACACCTCGTTGCATTTCGCCGAACTCCGTTGCGATTTGCGGCTGTTTTCTCACACCACTTTCGGCGACGATAAAAGTCCCAGAGGTATTGATTGGTGTGAAGATCGGCTGCTGCGGCAGCAATACCTGTCTTCAGGTATTCACCCTGTTCGGTTGCACCGACCCACGCGGATGCGTGGGTTTTTTTTGCCTGCAATTCAGCACTCAGCGAACTCGCTCACACCTCTTGTCTGAGTCTTAACACTTCCCCGCCAACATAAAAATATCTTGCCGTGTAACCTGTATGTAACGCACCGCGATGCCGCATTCCATTTCGGTTCGCCAGCCCCTTGCCGTGTTGGTAGCGCGGCTTTGGGGCGTTTTTTATTGCCATTCGTTGAGGTGTGACCCGATGCCAAAAACCAAAGACCGAACGCCAAAAGGCGAGGGCCGCTCCACGGCGTTTCAGTTACGCATTCATCCGGAGTTGCATGATCAACTGCGCGAAGTCACCGAAGATGAAAACATCACGCTATCGTGCTGGTTGAAAGATTTGGCGCGTCGCGAACTGCGCCGTCGCGGGATCGAGCCGAAAGGGTAAACCTGTTGCTCTGCATGGCGGTAAAAAACCCGCAAAAAGCTAATTTTCACAGCCATTTATGGCACGAAAGGTTTACCATTTTCCTTTGGAAAATATATTTTACGCAACCTTAACAACCGCCTTATCACTCCCTCCCTACAATGATTTTTTGCATGTCATCACATCAGTGACTATCCCTCCTTTCATCCAGAGAAAAATTATGCGCCTGAAACTTCTTTCTGCCAGCGTGGTGTTTTTACTGGCAGCCTGTGACCAGGGCGGAGCAAAGCCCGCTGCATCCGCGACACCCCAGGTGGGTGTCATCGCCCTAAAATCTGAGCCCGTTACGTTGGTGACACAACTGCCTGGCCGCACCACGGCGGTCCGCACCGCACAGGTGCGCCCACAAGTCAGCGGCGTGATCCAGAAAATCCTGTTTACCGAAGGCGGCGAAGTGAAAGCGGGTCAGCCGCTCTATCAGATCGATCCGGCGACCTATAAAGCCGCTTACGACAAAGCGATGGCGACCTGGCAAAACGATGCCATGGTGGCAAAACGCTATCAGCCGCTGGCGTCCGCACACGCCATCAGCCAGCAGACTTACGACGATGCCGTTGCGGCAGAGCGTGAAGCACAGGCCGATGTGGAAACCGCTAAGGTCAATCTTGATTACACACTGGTGAAGGCGCCAATCTCCGGACATATCAGCCGTTCGCTGTATACCGCCGGTGCGCTGGTGACCAACGGCCAGACCGACTATCTCGCCACCATCACCCAGCTTGATCCGATCTATGTTGATGTCAGTGAGTCATCCACCGACCTGCTGCGTCTGCGCCGTGCCTTAGCCGACGGCAAGATCGCCAAAGTGGATGACAACACCGCGGCGGTCGGACTCTCTCTGGAAGACAACAGCCAGTATGGCCAGCAGGGCAAACTGGCGTTCTCGGAAGTGAACGTCGACACCGCCACCGGCACCGTGGTGCTGCGTGCGGTGTTCCCGAACCCGCATAATGAACTGCTGCCAGGCATGTACGTACACGCCAGCTTCCCGCAGGGCATTCAGCAGCAGGGGATTCTGGTGCCGCAGGAGTCGATCATGCATGACACCAAAGGCCAGCCGTATGTGTACGTGGTGAAAAGCGATAACACCATTGAGCAGCGCAGCATTCACACCGGCGAGATGATCAAAGGTGAATGGCTGGTGACCGCCGGCCTGAGCGAAGGTGAAAACGTGGTGGTGAACAATCTGCAAAGTGTGCGTGCCGGGGTGAAAGTCACCACCACCGCCGCCAACACCCATGACACGCCATCTGCCAACGCTGTCAGTCTGTCGATGACCGACGCAGCAGCGCAATAGGGGGCGGCATGTCGAAGTTTTTTATTGAACGTCCCATCTTTGCCTGGGTTATCGCGATTATCGTGATGCTGGTGGGCGGGATTGCGGCCATCAGTTTGCCGGTCAATCAGTATCCCAATATCTCCCCACCTGCGGTGTCGATCTCGGTGACTTATCCGGGGGCCAGCGCCGAAACCACCCAGAACACCGTGGTGCAGGTGATTGAGCAGCAGTTGAACGGGTTGGATGGCTTGCGCTATCTGGAATCCAGCAGTGCCTCGGACGGCAGTGCGCAGATCATCGCCACCTTTAACCAGGGCATCAATCCGGATATCGCCCAGGTGCAGGTACAGGACCGCGTCTCGCTGGCGGAATCGCAGTTGCCAACCGACGTGACCCAGCAAGGGATCCGCATCCGTAAGTACCAAAAGAACTTCATGATGGTCATCGGGCTGATCTCTAAAGACGGCAAGCTGAGCAACGGCGATCTCGCGGATATGCTGGTGTCGAAGCTGGAAGATCCGATCTCGCGTACGCCAGGCGTCGGTGACTTTATGGTACTGGGTTCGGAATATGCCATGCGCATCTGGCTCGATCCCGCCAAACTGTACAAGTACAACCTGATGCCGAGTGATGTCACCACCGCCATTGACAACCAGAACGTGCAGGTGTCGTCCGGTTCACTCGGCGGGTTACCGACCATTCAGGGCGCCAAAACGCAGGCCACGGTACTGGGGAAAACTCGCTTCACCACGGTGCAGCAGTTTGAAAATGTGCTGTTGAAAGTGAATAGCGATGGCTCACAGGTGCGTTTGAAAGACGTTGCCAGCGTGGCGCTCGGTCCGCAGAGCTACGGCATTGACGCCACCATGAACGGCAAACCGGCCGCCGGTATTGCATTGCGTCTGGCCACCGGGGCGAATGAACTGGATACCGCTAAAGCGGTGCGCCAGACCATAGCCGATCTCAAAGACTCACTGCCGGATAATGTTGAAATTCAGTATCCGTATGACACTTCGCCAGTGGTCAGCGCTTCGATTGAAGAAGTGGTGAAAACGCTGATCGAAGCGGTGGTGCTGGTGTTCTTCGTCATGCTGCTGTTCCTGCAAAACCTGCGCGCCACCCTGATTACTACCCTGGTGGTGCCGGTGGTGTTGCTCGGTACTTTCGGCATCCTGTCGGCCTTCGGTTACAGCATCAACACCCTGACCATGTTCGGTATGGTGCTGGCGATAGGGCTGTTGGTGGATGATGCCATCGTGGTGGTGGAGAACGTCGAGCGTGTGATGCACGAAGAACATCTCGATCCGAAAACCGCCACCATCAAGTCGATGCAGCAGATACAGGGCGCACTGTTTGGTATTGCGCTGGTGCTGTCAGCGGTGCTGCTGCCAATGGCGTTCTTCTCCGGCTCGACCGGGGTGATTTATCGCCAGTTCTCGATCACCATTGTGTCGGCGATGGCGCTGTCGGTGATCATGGCGCTGATCTTTACCCCTGCACTCTGTGCCACCCTGCTCAAACCTTCGGCGGCGGAGCACAAGACCACCGGTTTTGCTGGCTGGTTTAACCGTAAGTTTGATAGCGGCGCGATGCACTACACGCGCGGCGTTAACAACGTTATTTCCCGTCGCGGCCTGTTCCTGGTGATCTACCTGGTGATCGTCGGCGTGACGGGCTTTTTGTTCACGCGTGTGCCCACCACGTTCCTGCCTGCAGAAGATCAGGGCTTGATGATGGTGCAGATGACGCTGCCGGTGAACTCCTCTTCACAGCGTACGCAGCAGGTGATCAACGATCTCAATGACTACCTGCAGAAGAATGAAGCCTCAGTGGTCACCACCACCTTTGGCGTGGCGGGCTTTAACTTTGCCGGTCGCGGCCAGAGTAACGCCATGGCCTTCGTGCGCCTGAAGGATTGGGGCGATCGTACCCACAGCGGGCAAAGCGTGCAGGATCTGGCGAACCGGGTGATGGCGCATTTTGCCAACTACAAAAACGCCAAAATCTTCGCCATGGTGCCGCCTGCGGTGATGGAGCTGGGTAACGCCACTGGCTTCGATCTCTATCTCCAGGATACGGGCGCGCACACCCATCAGCAGATGATGGATGCCACGCACCAGTTAATCGATCTGGCCAACAAAGATCCGCATCTGGCGCAGGTGCGCATGAACGGACTGGAAGATGAGCCGCAGTATCAGCTGGAGATCAATGACGAGAAGGCCAGCGCGCTGGGCCTGAGCATGACCGACATCAACAACACGCTGTCAGTGGCGTGGGGTTCCAGCTATATCGATCAGTTTATGTATAACGGCCGTGTGAAAGAGGTTTACCTGATGGGTAAAGCCGATTCACGCGTCACGCCATCCGATCTCGATAAATGGTACTTCCGCAACAGCAGCGGCACCATGGTGCCCTTCTCCGCCTTCGCCAGCGGCAAATGGGTTTACGGCTCGCCACACTTCGAACGCTTTAACGGCCTGACCTCTGAAGAGATCCTCGGATCGCCCGCGGCAGGGCAGAGTACCGGTGAAGCGATGAAAGCAGTAGAACAGCTGGCGAAGCAGTTGCCCAAAGGCTTCCGCGTGCAGTGGTACGGCATTTCCTATGAAGAGCAGGCGTCCGGCAACCAGACCACGCAGCTGTATATCATCTCGATTCTGGTGGTGTTCCTGTGTCTGGCCGCGCTGTATGAGAGCTGGTCCATTCCGTTCTCAGTGATCATGGTGGTGCCGCTCGGCATTCTCGGGACTATTAGTGCCGTACTGCTGCGCGGCTTGCAGAACGACGTATTCTTCCAGGTGGGCTTACTCACCACGGTGGGACTGGCGGCGAAAAACGCCATTCTGATTGTGGAATTCGCCAAAGAGTTGCACGAACGGGAAGGCAAAACGCTGGTTGAGGCGGCGGTGGAAGCGGCCAGGTTGCGTATCCGCCCGATTATCATGACCTCGATGGCGTTTATTCTCGGCGTGCTGCCGCTGACTATCTCTAACGGCGCAGGCGCAGGTAGCCAGCACTCGATTGGTACGGCGGTAGCAGGCGGGATGATCACCGCCACCTTCCTCGCCATCTTCTTTGTTCCGATGTTTTACGTGGTGGTTTCGCAGTTCTTCGCCCGCAAGAAAAAAGCATCCGTAGAGGTGACAACGCATGAACAGTAAAACTTTCCGTATGGCGCTGTTGCCGCTGGCATTGGCGCTGGCGGGCTGTACGCTGGCGCCACACTACCAGCGTCCGAATATGCCAGTAGATGCGAAATACGATCAGCCCACGGCAGTGGGCAACGTGGCCGATTTGCCGTGGCAGAATTTCTTCACGGATGCCACGATGCGCAATCTGATTCAGCTGTCACTCGACAACAACCGTGACCTGCGCGTCGCGGCGCTAAATGTCGAAGAGGCACAGCAGAGCGTCACGGTGCAGCGTGCGGCGTTAATGCCGTCAATCAATGCTACCGCCAGCCAGACCTCGGCGCATGAACCGGCCAACCTCTACAACACCAAAACCACCGGTGCGGTGACCTATCACGAGCTGAACGCCGGGCTGGGCGTCACCTCGTGGGAGCTGGACTTCTTTGGTCGTTTACAGAGCTTGCGTGATGAAGCGCAGGAAACCTATCTGTCCACCGCCGCGACCGAACGCGCCACGCGCATCTCGCTGATTTCGGAGGTGGCCACCGCCTGGCTGACCTTGAGTTCGGATAACGATCTGCTGCATCTGGCGCAAAATACCGCTAAAAGTCAGCAAGAGTCGTATCGTCTGACGCAACTCAGCTACAACGGCGGGGCCAGTAGCGATCAGGATCTGGCGCAGGCAGAGAGCACGGTGCGGGCTGCCCAGGCGGATGTGGCAAGCTATACGCGTCAGGTATGGCAGGATGTGGACGCGCTGCGCTTGCTGGTGGGCACCGATCTGCCCGCCACTTTGCTGTCCCACGCGACGCTGGACGTCAACTGGCAGTTCCCGGCCACGCCAGCGGGCTTGCCATCTGATCTGTTGACGCGTCGTCCGGATATCATGGCCGCAGAACATAGCCTGAAAGCGGCGAATGCCAACATTGGCGCAGCGCGCGCGGCGTTCTTCCCGAGCATCACGCTGACCGCTTCTGGGGGATCGACCAGCAGTTCGCTCGGCAGTTTGCTGGGCGGCGGCACCGGTGCCTGGTCCTTTGTGCCGTCGATCAATCTGCCGATCTTTGACGGTGGCAAAAACGAGGCTAATCTCAACATCGCGCACATCGAGAAACGCATTGAAATTGCTGACTATGAGAAAGCGATTCAAACCGCGTTCAAAGAGGTCAATGATGCGCTGGCCGGTCAGGATACCTGGCAGGATCAGCTGACAGCGCTGCAACAGGAGGTCGGTGCTAATCAACGCGATTACGACTATTCCGAAATGCGCTTTAAGCAAGGTGTAGACAATTATCTCAATGTATTAGTGGCCCAGCGATCGCTTTACAGTTCGCAGCAGTCGTTAATCAGTGCACATCTGGGCCAGTTGAGCGAGAAAATCACCTTGTATAAAGCCTTAGGAGGCGGTTGGAAGGCCTGAGTGCCTTAACGTTACCCTTACGGTTTCTCCATGGAAATTCCATGGCACTTCAGCTGATAATACAAGCAGTGATGATTTCCTTTGAAATAATCCCCTGTTAGTGCAGGGGATTTTCCTTTTTCCTTTTTCCTGTTTATCTGAAGAGTCCGATGACAATTAATTCCCCTGGCAAATCGCGTTTCCACTGGCTGAAATGGCTACTCATTTTACTTGTTGTGTTAATCGCGGCTGGCGTGATTTGGCGCGTTGTCGGCGGCCATGGCGGTGCGCCGGGCGGCATGCCACCAGGAGGCGGAAAAGGCGGTCATCGCGGGGGCGCAGGTGGACCTCCGGGCATGGCGATGATGGGCGGCAGTGCCACGCTGGTGCACAGTGGCGTGGCCACGACGGCCAACGTGCCGGTGTATCTCAATGCGCTGGGCACGGTGATCCCCAATGCCAGCGTTACCGTGACCAGCCGCGTAGCGGGTCAACTGGAAAAAGTGTTCTTTACCGAAGGGCAAAAAGTCGAGGCTGGACAGCTGCTGGCGCAGATCGATCCACGTAGCTATCAGGCGACACTGGCGCAGTATCAGGGCGACCTTAATCAGAACCAGGCATTGCTGAAAAGCGCCGAGTTGACGCTGGCCCGCTACAAAAAACTGGCGGCCCAGGACTCGTTGTCACGCCAGGATCTCGACACGCAAACGGCCACCGTTGGGCAGTACAAAGGCGCAGTGGCAGCCGATCAGGCGCAGATCGCCAGTGCGAAGCTGGATATTGAGTATGCGCGCATCACTTCACCAGTCAGCGGCCGTGTCGGCCTGCGTTTGGTTGATCCGGGCAACATGGTGCAAACCACCGACACCACCGGCATTGTGGTGGTGACGCAGATGCAGCCCGCAGCCGTGACCTTCAGCGTGCCGCAGAGCAATATCGCGCAGCTCACCAAAGCGCTGCATAACGGGCAGAGTTTACCGGCGGTGGCTTTTGATCAGGACAATAGCACCCAGCTGGCTCAAGGCAGCGTGCAGTTCATTAGCAACCAGATCGATACCAGCACCGGCACCATCGAGCTAAAAGCCACTTTCCCGAATAAAGATGAGTCGCTGTTTGCCAATCAGTTTGTCAACCTGCGCCTGCAAACCAACATTCTGAATAACGCCACGGTGATCCCGGCGCAGGCGCTGCAACTGAGCAGCGACGGCAGCTTTGTGTTTGTGATCAATAAAGACAACACCGTGACGCGCAAAGCCGTGACCACCGGCCCGGCGTTTGGTGAAGATCAGCAGTCGATCCTAAAAGGTGTCGAGCCGGGCGAGCGTCTTGTTACCGAAGGCATCGATCGCCTGACCAACGGCAGTAAAGTCTCTCTGGCCGATGACAGCAAAACTGCCACAGCGGCCAAAAAATGAATCCGTCACATCTGTTTATCCAGCGTCCCGTCGCCACCATCTTGCTGATGGTCGGCGTGCTGATTTCCGGGATCTTTGCCTATAAATTCCTCTCCACCTCGGCGCTGCCGCAGGTGGATTATCCGACCATTCAGGTCACCACCCTGTATCCCGGGGCCAGCCCGGATGTGATGGCATCGTCTGTGACCTCACCGCTGGAACGCCAGCTGGGGCAGATGGCCGGTTTAAGCCAGATGACCTCCACCAGCTCCGGTGGCTCCTCGATCATCACGCTAAAATTCAGCCTCGATCTGTCGCTGGATGTCGCCGAGCAGGAAGTGCAGGCGGCGATCAATGCCGCCAACAACCTGCTGCCGAGCGATCTGCCCAATCCGCCGACCTATAAAAAGGTCAACCCGGCGGATACGGCGGTGATTACGCTGGCGGCCAGCTCGGATAACCTGCCGCTGACGCAGGTGCAGGATCTGGTGAACACCCGCGTGGCGCTGAAGCTGTCGCAGATTAACGGCGTCGGCATGGTGACATTGGCAGGTGGTCATCAGCCGGCTATCCGCGTGCAGATGGACCCGAAAGCGCTGGCGGCACACAAGCTGTCGCTGGAAGACGTGAATACGTTGATCAGCAACAGCAACGTCAATGGTTCAAAAGGTGGCTTCGATGGCAAATACCATTCGGTCACCATCGATGCCAACGATCAGCTGCGCACCGCCGATGAGTACGGCAATCTGATCATCACCTATCAGAACGGTGCCGCACTGCGCCTGAAAGACATCGCGCACATTGAACAGGGTCCGGAAAACAGCTTCCAGTCGGCGTGGGCCAATAACAGCCCGGCGATTGTGATCAGCGTGCAACGCCAGCCTGGTGCCAACGTGATTCAGGTGGTGGACAGCATCAAAGCGCAGCTGCCAACCCTGCAGGCCGCGTTGCCCGATGGCGTGAAGATGAGCATCTTGTCGGATCGCACCCAAACCATCCGTGCATCCATCAGCGACGTGCAGTTTGAGCTGATGCTGTCGGTGGCGCTGGTGGTGATGGTCACCTTCCTGTTCCTGCGCAATGTGGCGGCGACGCTGATTCCAAGCGTGGCGGTGCCGCTGTCACTGATTGGCACTTTCGGCGTGATGTATCTGGCCGATTTCAGCCTGAATAACCTGTCGCTGATGGCGCTGACCATCGCCACCGGCTTCGTCATCGATGATGCGATTGTGGTAGTGGAGAACATTTCGCGTCGGCTGGAAGAGGGCGAAACGCCGATGCAGGCGGCGCTGAAAGGCTCGCAGCAGATCGGCTTCACCATCATCTCGCTGACCTTCTCGCTGATTGCAGTACTGATTCCGCTGCTGTTTATGGGCGATGTGGTAGGGCGCTTGTTCCGCGAGTTCGCCATTACGCTGGCGGTGTCGATTCTGGTGTCGATGGTGGTGTCACTGACGCTAACGCCAATGCTGTGCGCTTACCTGTTGCAGCATATCCCGGAAGAGAAGCAGTCGCGCTTCTCGCGCAAGGGCGGGCAAATTTTCGATAAGCTGGTGCGTGGCTATGACCGTCTTCTGACCGTGGTGCTGAACCATCAGAAGTTGACGTTACTGGTGGCGCTGGCGACCTTTGCGCTGACAGCGCTGCTGTATATCGCCATCCCGAAAGGCTTCTTCCCGACGCAGGATACCGGACTGATTCAGGGTGTCACCGTGGCGTCGCAGGATGTGTCGTTTAGCGAGATGTCGAAGCGTCAGCAGGCGCTGGCGAAAGTGATTCTGCAGAACCCGTCGGTGGATAGCCTCTCTTCCACCATCGGGATTGACGGCAGCAACACCAGCCTCAACAGTGGCCGTATCCAAATCAACCTGAAGTCGTTTGATGAGCGCGATGACAAAGCCGATGTGGTGATCAAGCAGTTGCAGCAGGCGGCGGAGCAGGTGGCGGGCATTCAGCTCTATCTGCAACCGGCGCAGGATTTGACGGTCAACGATCAGGTCACGCCGAGCCAGTATCAGTTCACGCTGGATGACGCAGACAGTGAAAACCTGGTGAGCTGGACGCCGAAGATGGTGGCGGCCTTGCAGCAGCGCCCGGAATTTAACGGCGTGGTGAGTAACCTGCAGGATCAGGGCCGTGTCGCCTATGTCGAACTGAACCGCGACAAAGCCGCGCGCTACGGCATTACCGCCTCGGATGTGGATACGGCGCTTTACAACAGCTTCGGTCAGCGTCTGGTTTCCACCATCTTTACCCAGGCTAACCAGTATCGCGTAGTGCTGGAAGTGGCACCGCAGTATCAGCAGTCTCCGGCGTCATTTGATGATGTTTATCTGCCGGTGAGCAGCAGTTCCAGCACATCAACCAGCAGCAGTTCGGGCAGCACATCCAGCACATCCAGCAGCAGCTCAACCACCAGTTCCGACAGCGACACCACCACCACGGGCATGGTGAAACTGACCTCAATTGCCACCATTCACCAGCGCACCGGTTCACTGATGCATATGCGTCTGAATCAGTTCCCGGCGGTGATGGTGTCGTTCAATCTAAACAGCGGTTATTCGCTGGAGGATGGGCAGAAGGCGATTGCCGAAGTGACGCAGCAGCTGGATCTGCCATCCAGCATTACGCTGCGCTATCAGGGGGAAACCTCGGCATTCCAGAGCGCGACCGGTAACACGCTGTGGCTGATTCTGGCCGCACTGATCACCATGTATGTGGTGTTGGGCATCCTGTACGAGAGCTTTATTCATCCGGTGACGATTCTCTCGACGCTGCCATCAGCGGCGGTGGGTGCGCTGTTGACGTTATTACTGGCGGGCAGTGAGTTCAGCTTGATTGCGCTGATCGGGGTGATATTGCTGATCGGCATCGTGAAGAAGAACGCGATTATGATGATCGACTTCGCGCTGGAGGCCGAAAACAAGCAGGGCATGAGTGCGCGTGATGCGATTCATCAGGCCTGCTTGCTGCGCTTCCGTCCGATCCTGATGACCACCATGGCGGCATTGCTCGGTGCACTGCCGCTGATGCTGGCCTCAGGATCCGGCGCCGAACTGCGTCAACCGCTTGGTCTGGTAATTGTCGGGGGGTTGATTGTCAGCCAGGTGCTGACGCTGTTCTCCACGCCGGTGATTTATCTGTGGTTCGATGGCATTGCGCAGCGCGGCAAGCGCTATATGCAGCGTAAACAGCAGCAGGCGCGGAGCGAGTAATGAACCTCACCAGACTGTTTATCTTCCGTCCGGTCACCACGTTGCTATTAACGTTGTCGATCATGCTGCTCGGTTTGCTGGGTTATCGGCTGTTGCCGGTGGCTCCTCTGCCGCAGGTGGATTTCCCGACCATTATGGTCAGCGCCAGCTTAGCCGGTGCCAGCCCGGAGACCATGGCGGCCACGGTGGCGACGCCGCTGGAGCGCTCGCTGGGGCAGATCGCGGGCGTCACCGAAATGACTTCGACCAGTTCGCAGGGCTCCACCAGCGTGATTTTGCAGTTTGATCTCGACCGCGACATCAACGGCGCGGCGCGCGATGTGCAGGCGGCGATCAACGCCGCGCGCAGTCTGCTGCCGAGCGCGATGGAATCACTGCCGACCTATCGCAAAGCTAACCCGTCCGATGCACCGATTGTGATGCTGGCGTTGACCTCCGCCACGCGCACGCCGGGTGAGCTCTACGACCTGGCCGAGAGCAAAATTGAGCAGGCGATGGGGCAGGTCAAGGGCGTGGGCGAAGTGTCACTAATGGGCAGCGCCTTGCCCGCCGTGCGTATCGATCTGCAACCGCTCAAGCTGGCGCAATACGGCATCTCGCTGGACACGGTGCGTGAAGCCATCGCCAACAGCACCACCAACAAACCCAAAGGCATTCTGCAGGGTAGCCAGCAATCATGGGTGGTGGACAGCAACGGTCAGTTAGATAAAGCGGCGCAGTATCAGGATCTGATCGTCAGCTATAAAGACGGCAAAGCGGTGCGTCTGCACGATGTCGCCACCGTCTACGATTCGGTGGAAGATCAGTATCAGGCCGGTTTCCTCAATTCGCAGCCGTCAGTCATGGTGGGCATTAAGCGCCAGGCTGGTGCCAATATGCTCGACACCATTGATGCCATCAAGGCGCAGTTGCCAGCGCTGGAAAAAGATCTGCCTGCGGATACCCAGCTGAAAGTGGTGGTGGATCGTTCCCCGACGGTGCGTGAATCTTTGTATGACACCGAAGAGACGCTGCTGATCGCCATGCTGTTGGTGATCGCGGTGGTGTTTGTGTTCCTGCGTAACGTGCAGGCGGTGGTGATCCCGGCGCTGGCACTGCCGGTGTCGTTGATTGGCACCTGTGCAGTGATGTATCTGCTGGGCTACAGCCTCGATAACCTTTCGCTGATGGCACTGATCATCGCCACCGGATTTGTCGTCGATGATGCCATCGTGGTGCTGGAGAACATCACGCGCCATATCGAAGAAGGTTTGAGTCCGCTGCGGGCGGCGCTAAAAGGCGCGCAGGAAGTGAGTTTCACTGTGCTGTCGATGACCATGTCGCTGGTGGCGGTGTTTATCCCAATCCTGCTGATGGGCAGTATTGTCGGTCGTCTGTTCCGCGAGTTTGCGGTGACGCTCACCGTCTCGCTGTTGATCTCGATGTTTGTCTCGCTGAGCCTGACGCCGATGCTGTGCGCGCGTCTGCTGAAGCCAAAACCGAAAGTCAGCAAGCGCCCGCATCCGCTATATCAGTTTATCGAAAACCAGCTGAATGCTTTGCTGGCAGCCTACTCGCGTGGTCTGGCGTGGGTGATGGCGCACCAGAAGATCACCATGTTCAGCCTGGTGCTGACGGTGTTGCTCAACCTGTTTCTGTTCACCGTGGTGCAGAAGGGCTTCTTCCCCAATCAGGATACCGGCCTGCTGATGGGCGCACTGCGCGCCGATCAAAACATCTCGTTCCAGGCGATGAAGCCGAAGATGCTGGAGTTCACCAAGATCATCCAGTCCGATCCCGCAGTGGACAGCGTGATGTCGTCGATGGGTAGCGGCATGTTTGGCTCGCGCAATAGCGCCAACTTCTTTGTGCGTCTTAAAGACTTTAGCGATCGCGATGCCACGGCCACCGAAGTCGCCAATCGACTGAGCCTGAAGACCAGCCATATCGCTGGGGCGCAGATGTTCCTGATGGCGGCGCAGGATCTGCACATTGGTGGGCGCAGCGCCAATGCCACCTATCAATACAGTTTGCAGGCGGACGATCTGGATGTGCTGCGCGAGTGGACGCCAAAAGTGCAGGCGGCGCTGGCGGCGATCCCACAGCTCAACAGCGTGGACTCTGATTCACAAACCGGCGGCCAGGAAGTGGTGATCAATATCGATCGCGACCGCGCGCAACGCCTCGGCGTGAATGTGCAGATGCTGGATACCATGCTGAACAACGCCTTTAGCCAGCGCCAGGTGGCGACGCTGTATCACAGGCTGAATCAGTATCATGTGGTGATGTCGTTGCAGGACAGCTACACGCGCGATCCGGAGATTTTGAAAGAACTATATGTGATCAACGACAGCGGCGATCGTGTGCCGCTCTCCGCTTTCGCCAGCTTCAAGGGCGGTAACGCGCCGCTGTCGGTGGCGCATCAGGGGCAGTCGGCCACCAGCACCGTTGCCTTTAACCTGAATGATGGTGTGTCACTGGAGCAGGCGCAGGCGCTGATTAAACAGGCGATGGCGCAGCTCGGCCTGCCGTCCACCATTCAGGCCGGTTTTGCTGGAACCGCAGCTGCCTTTGCGCAGCTGACCGCCACTATGCCGTGGCTGATTATTGCCGCACTGGCGGCGGTGTATATCGTGCTCGGCGTGCTGTATGAGAGTTATATCCATCCCATCACCATTCTTTCTACGCTGCCTTCAGCGGGGGTTGGCGCGCTGCTGCTGCTGCTGCTGACCAATACCCAACTGACGGTGATTGCCCTGATCGGCATCATTCTGCTGATTGGCATCGTGAAGAAGAACGCCATCATGATGATCGACTTTGCAATCCACGCTGAGCGCACGCAGGGGATGTCGCCGAAACAGGCGATCACGCAGGCCTGTCTGATGCGTTTCCGTCCGATCATGATGACCACGCTGGCCGCCTTCTTTGGTGCTTTGCCGCTGGCATTAGGCAGCGGCGGCGATGCGGATCTACGCAGCCCGCTCGGCATCGCAATTGCCGGCGGTCTGGCACTCAGCCAGCTGTTAACCCTGTTTACTACGCCGGTTGTTTATCTCTGGCTCGATAGTTTAAGCCGCGCCACCAAACGTCAGTGGCAGCGCATGCGTCATGTGGAATCCTGATCGATGAAAAATGTTCTGAAATTTACCCCGATGGTAGCGGCACTGTTGCTGGCGGGTTGTGCGGTGGGGCCGGATTATCAGCGCCCCACCATGGCGATGCCGACGCATTTTAAAGAAGCCAAAGGCTGGCAGCAGGCCACGCCGCAGGATGAGCAGAGCAAAGGCGACTGGTGGTCGGTGTATCACGATGCCACGCTGGATAGCCTGTTGCGTCAGGTGAGCATCTCCAACCAAAACGTGGCGAGCTATGCCGCGCAGTACCGTGAAGCGCAGGCGCTGACCTCGCAGTCACGCGCGGCACTGTTCCCGTCGGTAAGCTACGACGCCAGCAGTACGCGCAGCGGTAGTCGCGCCAGCACCACCGGGCAGCGCAGCGTCAGCAACGCGCATGCCGCCGATCTCAGCGCCAGCTGGGAGCTGGATTTGTGGGGCAAACTGCGCCGTACGCTGGAAGAGAACAAAGCCAGCGCGCAGGCGAGTAAGGCCGAACTGGCGAATATCACCCTAAGTGCCCAATCGGAGCTGGCGCAGGATTACTTCCAGCTGCGCATCCTCGACGAAAAAATTGCTCTGTATCAGCGCAGTATCGATGCCTATCAGCGCTATTTAACGGTGATTCAGAACAAGTACTCGGCGGGCAGCGAATCACGCGCCACGCTGGCACAGGCGCAGATGCAGCTGGAGAGCGCGCGCGCCTCAGCACAGGATTATCAGTGGCAGCGCGCGCAGTCGGAACACGCCATTGCGCTGTTGCTGGGCCGTGCACCGGCTGATTTCTCGCTGCCAGTGGCGAAGCTGGATGCCACGCTGCCAGCCATCCCTAACAGCCTGCCTTCTGCGTTGTTGCAGCGTCGTCCGGATATTGCTTATGCCGAACGTAACGTGGCAGCGGCCAATGCGGCGGTGGGCGTAGCGATTGCCGGTTACTATCCCGATCTGACGTTAAGTGCCACGGGCGGCGTGAGCTCATCGGCCATCAACAGTCTGTTCTCATTGCCAAATCGCGTCTGGTCATTAGGGCCGGAGTTAAGCGGCACGCTGCTGGACTTCGGTGCCACCTCAGCCAAAGTGGAGAAGGCCCGCGCCGCCTATGACGCCAGCGTGGCGGATTATCGCCAGTCGGTGCTGACGGCGATGGGTGAAGTAGAAGATTATCTGGTGCAGCTGAATACGCTGAAGGGTGAGATAGCTTCACAGCAGCTGGCGACCAGCGCTGCACAGGAGTCAGCACGCGTGACGCGTAATCAGTATGATGCCGGGATGATTGATTACCTTGATGTGGCGACCACAGAAAACAGCAGTCTGAGCGAGCAGCAGAGCTTACTGTCATTGCAGAGCACCCAGTGGGTGAGCAGCGTTGAGTTGATCGCTGCGCTAGGCGGTGGTTGGCAGGGATAAGTGTTATTCGTTCTGGCAGGGATGAGTTTTAGCAGCATAGATGAAGGTTGTCTGGCAGTTTAGAACAGCTGAGTTTGAGGCTGTTGATTCTGTTGTGGGCTTTTTTGGCGCGCGGATGGGCCATAGCCCCTCTGCGCCAGCACCTGCTAATCATCCCAGCCTGCGTCAGCACCTGTTTATCATCCCAGTCTACCCAGCCTTGTTTCCCCCTCAGACTGCGCATCACCAGCTACGCCAGTGCAGCCCAGTCTGCATTAGCACTGAGCAGCATTTCACAATAAACAGCACCCCAACGGCACATTTTTACAGACTACACACCACACCCACCTCAATTCCTCACCATAAATCACCGCGCCACTTGTCGAAAATCGCCAGATCCTGCAAGGTAAGCGCCATATTTTAACGCTGCTAAGGAGCTGGCATGCTATTCACTGTTCTGCGATTCCTGTTTCGCCTGTTATGGCGGGTGGAACTGCGTGGCGATCTCACCGCACTGCACAAAGAAAAAGTGCTGATCACCCCTAACCATATGTCATTCCTTGATGGCATTTTGGTGGCGCTGTTTTTGCCGATTAAACCGGTGTTCGCCGTCTACTCCTCGATCAGCGATCAATGGTTTATGCGGCTCCTGAAGCCGATTATCGACTTCGTGCCGCTCGATCCCACTAAACCGATGTCGATCAAACATCTGGTGCGCATGATCAATGAGGGGCGTCCGGTGGTGATCTTCCCGGAAGGACGTATCACCGTGACCGGATCGCTGATGAAAATCTACAGCGGTGCGGGCTTTGTCGCGGCGAAATCGGGTGCGACCGTGGTGCCCATGCGCATTGAAGGCGCGGAGTACACGCCGTTTGGTCGTCTGGCGGGCGTATTCAAACGCCGCCTGTTCCCGCGCATCACATTAAGCGTCTTACCCGCTACCGTCATTCCGATGCCGGAAGCCAAACGCGCGCGCGATCGTCGCATACTGGCGGGTGAGCACTTACATCATGTGATGATGGAAGCGCGCATGGCGGTGCGTCCACGAGAAACGCTCTTTGAAGCGTTCCTTAATGCACGCCAGCGTTATGGCCTGACTAAACCCTGCATCGAAGACATCAACTTCAAGCCGGACAGCTACACCGGGCTGCTGAAAAAATCGCTCGGCGTCGGTCGAATTCTTGAGCGCTACAGCCAGCAGGGGGAATACGTTGGTCTGCTGCTGCCCAATGCCACCGTCACGGCGGCGGCGATCCTCGGGGCGTCACTGCGCGGGCGTATCCCGGCGATGCTCAACTACACCGCGGGCGTCAACGGCATGCGTGCAGCGCTCACCGCTTCACAGGTCAAAACCGTGTTCACCTCGCGCCAGTTCCTTGAGAAAGGCAACCTGGAGCACCTGCCGCAGGGCTTAACGGAAGTCCAGTGGATCTACCTCGAAGACCTGAAAGATACCGTCACACTGAAAGACAAGTTGTGGATTCTGGCTCACTTGCTGATGCCGCGTCGCGCACAGGTCAGGCAGCAGCCGGAAGATGCCGCGATGGTGCTGTTCACTTCGGGTTCGGAAGGCAATCCCAAAGGCGTGGTGCACTCGCACAAAAGCCTGCTGGCTAACGTTGAACAGATTCGCACCGTGGCGGATTTCACCCCGCGCGATCGCTTTATGTCGGCGCTGCCGCTGTTCCATGCTTTCGGCCTCACGGTGGGCTTGTTTACGCCGCTGCTGACCGGCGCGCAGGTGTTCCTCTATCCGAGCCCGCTGCATTACCGCATCGTGCCCGAACTGGTGTATGACCGTAACTGCACCGTGCTGTTTGGGACGTCGACTTTCCTCGGCAACTATGCGCGCTTTGCCAATCCGTATGATTTTGCACGCCTGCGCTATGTGGTAGCGGGTGCAGAGAAGTTGCAGGAAGGCACGCGCCAAATCTACGCCGAGAAGTACGGCATTCGTATTCTTGAAGGCTACGGCGTCACCGAGTGTGCACCAGTGGTGGCAATCAACGTGCCGATGGCGGCGAAACCTCACACCGTGGGTCGTATTCTGCCCGGCATGGATTCACGTTTGATCTCCGTGCCGGGTATTGAGCAGGGCGGTCGTCTGCAACTGCGTGGTCCGAACATCATGAACGGTTATCTGCGCGTCGAAAATCCTGGCGTGCTGGAGAAGCCAGTAGCCGATAACGGTGAAGGCGAGATGGAAGCCGGTTGGTACGATACCGGCGACATTGTTAGCTTCGATGAAGGTGGCTTCTGTCAGATTCAGGGCCGTGCCAAACGCTTCGCCAAAATTGCCGGTGAGATGGTGTCACTGGAAAGCGTCGAACAGATCGCTTTGAAAGCCTCGGGCGAGAAGCAGCATGCCGCGTCACTGCGCCCTGACGGTCATCGCGGTGAAGCCTTAGTGTTGTTCACTACTGACGGCGAACTAGGGCGTGAGCAACTGCTTAAAGCCGCCCGCGACATCGGTGCGCCAGAACTGGCTGTGCCGCGTGACATTCGCTTTATGAAACAGCTGCCGCTGCTGGGTAGCGGTAAACCAGACTACGTCAGCCTGAAACAGCTGGCCGAAGAGGATCAAGCATGAGTCAGGCGGTTAATCCCGATTCACCGTTACTGTCACGCAATATGATGGCGGTGATTGTGGCGCAGTTTTTCTCCGCGTTTGGCGACAATGCGCTGCTGTTTGCCACGCTGGCGGTGCTGAAAAGTCAGCTCTATCCCGACTGGAGCCAGCCGATTCTGCAGATGATGTTTGTAGCCACTTACATTCTTCTGGCACCTTTTGTCGGGCAGATGGCTGACAGCTTTGCTAAAGGCCGGGTGATGATGTTCGCCAACAGCCTCAAGCTGCTGGGTGCACTGGTTATCTGTTTTGGCTTCAATCCATTCCTTGGCTATACGCTGGTGGGTATTGGTGCGGCATCCTACTCGCCTGCTAAGTACGGCATCCTCACCGAGCTCACCAGCGGTGAACGACTGGTGAAGGCCAACGGTCTGATGGAGTCCTCTACCATTGCTGCCATCCTGTTGGGTTCAGTGGCGGGCGGTATTCTGGCGGACTGGAATCTGCTGGCCGCGCTGATTGTGTGTGCACTCACTTACGCGTTGGCAGTGGTGGCGAATATCTTTATTCCTAAGCTGTTGGCGGCACGACCGGGTCAGAGCTGGCAGTTTGGTGCCATGTTCCGCAGTTTCAAAGATTCCGCTTTGCTGTTGTGGCGTAACGGCGAGACGCGTTTTTCCCTGCTCGGCACCAGCATGTTTTGGGGCGCGGGGGTTACGCTGCGTTTCCTGCTGGTGCTGTGGGTGCCCGTGGCGCTCGGTATTACCGACAATAAAACGCCCACCACGTTAAATGCCATGGTGGCGATCGGGATTGTGATTGGCGCTGCCGCGGCGGCGAAACTGGTGACGCTGCAAACCGTGCGCCGCTGCATGCCCGCCGGGATATTAATCGGCGTGATGGTGGTGGTGTTCTCACTGCAAACCAGCTTGCTGAATGCCTATCTGGTACTGATGGTGTTGGGTGCGCTCGGTGGCTTCTTCGTGGTGCCGCTTAATGCGCTGTTGCAGGAGCGCGGCAAAGAGTCGGTGGGCGCGGGTAATGCGATTGCCGTGCAGAACTTCGGTGAAAACATAGCGATGTTGGTGATGCTAGCGCTGTACACCATCGCTGTTAAGTTGGGTGCACCTGCAGTGGCAACCGGTATCGGGTTCGGTGGGATTTTTGCTGTGGCGATTGCGTTGCTGTGGTGGAAATCGCGCCGTTAAGGCGGTGCGTTGAAAAACCAGGTCGCCAGCAATGGCGACCATAGATCCGAAATGCGCGCATTCGGGTGCACACAATCAAAAACCGCGTCATACGCCTGTAGGGTGTGCATCCAGGCACATCGGGCCAAAGTCTTAGCCACCAGGCCATCAATGCTGCAGGTCGTTGCGACGCAAACCGTTGCGCCGCAACGATGGCATCCCGTTAGGGTGCCGGGTAAGTATACTGACGATGAATCGCTTCCAGTTCCTCTAACACATCGGCATTCAGCGTCAGGTTGAAACTCTCCACGTTAATCTTCAGCTGTTCCAGCGTCGTCGCGCCCAGCAGGGTACTGGCGACAAATGGCTGCTGACGCACGTAAGCCAGTGCCATCTGTGACGGATCCAGGTTGTGCTTCTTCGCCAAATCCACGTAAGCGGCAATCGCCTGATTCGACTGCTCACCGCTGTAGCGGGTGAAGCGGCTGAACAGCGTATTACGCGCACCGGCGGGTTTCGCACCATTCAGATATTTGCCGCTCAAAGTACCAAACGCCAGGCTTGAATAGGCCAGCAGTTCAACGCCTTCGTGCTGGCTGATTTCCGCCAGGCCAACTTCAAAGCTGCGGTTCAGCAGGCTGTACGGGTTCTGAATGGTCACAATACGCGGCAACTCGTGCTTCTCAGCCAGCTGCAGATAGCGCATCACGCCCCATGCGGTTTCGTTAGACACGCCGATGTAGCGAATCTTACCTGCGCGCACCTGCTCATTCAGGGCTTCCAGCGTTTCCAGCAGCGTCACGTTGGCGGTGGTTTCGCTGTACTGGTAGCCCAGTTTGCCGAAGTAGTTGGTTTGACGTTGCGGCCAGTGCAGCTGGTAGAGATCGAGATAGTCGGTGTTCAGACGCTTCAGGCTGGCATCCAGCGCTTCGCGAATGTTTTTGCGATCCAGTGCCTGGTTAGGGCGAATCGACGCATCTGCGCCGCGCACCGGACCGGCAATTTTGCTGGCCAGAATGATCTTGTCACGGCTGCCGCGCTTCTTCAGCCAGCTGCCAATGTACTGTTCGGTTAATCCCTGGGTTTCCGGGCGTGGCGGCACCGGATACATTTCAGCGGTATCAATCAGGTTGATGCCACTGCTCATCGCGTAATCGAGTTGCGCGTGGGCGTCGGCTTCGCTGTTTTGCTCACCAAACGTCATGGTTCCTAACCCCAGTTGGCTGACTTCCAGCGTACTGTGGGGGATGCGGTGATAATGCATTGCCGGCTTCCTTTTTTCATTATGAAAGGGAATGTTGTGTCCTCTGGGACTATATCCTGTGAAGCGGCGCGGAAGGAAGGGGGGAAAGTTCGGGAAATCGCCTGCACTGAGGAAAAAATCGTGCAGGCAATCGAATTTGGCACTTAACGCTCAATGATGGTGGAGACCTCGTCACCATTGATCTGCATCACATGACCTTGATCGTCAGTGTACTGCACCAAACCTGTCTCTTTATCGATGGACGGTTTGCCATCAGTTTTAATCATACGGCCATCTTTGGTCGCCATCACGTAATCACTGCTGCAACCACTCAACGTCAGCGCGACCAGCATAATACCCACAACACTCACCAACCCTTTCATTCTTATCTCCCTCAACCTACTTCAACTGCAAAAGTGTAGTAATAAATGCTTTCGCTGGCTGACGTAATCGCATCATTCCTAAAATTAAAGGGCGAGATGCGCTCGCCCTTGACATCGTTAAGCCGCGCTTTTCTTGCTGCGCATCAGGTTCAGGCACTCAACGGCCATGGAGAAGAACATGGCAAAATAAATGTAACCTTTTGGTACATGGATACCGAAACTCTCCAGAATCAGGGTAAAGCCGACCAGAATCAGGAATGCCAGCGCCAGCATTTTCACCGATGGATGGCGCTCAACAAATTCACCAATGGCGCGTGCGGCAAACATCATCATCAGCACCGCTATGACCACGGCAGCCATCATGATGAACAGATGATCGGACAAGCCGACGGCGGTGATCACCGAATCGAGGCTGAAAATAATGTCCAGCAACATGATCTGAACGATCGCGCCGAAGAAGGAGTGGACGTTGGTTTTGTGCTCACCTTCGGCGCCTTCGATGGTTTCATGAATCTCCATGCTGGATTTCCACAGCAGGAACAGACCACCAAACAGCAGGATCAGGTCGCGCGCAGAGAAGCTGTGATCCATCAGGGTAAACAGCGGATTGGTGAGACGGACTACCCAGGCAATGGACGCCAGCAGACCCAGTCGCATCAGCATGGCACCCATTAAACCGAGGCGGCGAGCTTTGTTTTGCTGGTGTTTCGGCAACTTAGCGACAACCAGCGACAGGAAGATAATGTTGTCGATACCCAAAACCACTTCCAGAATGGTCAATGTTCCCAGTGCCAGCCAGGCATTGGGATCAGCAATCCAGTCAAACATGAATCATTCAATCCTAAACGAAAATTAAACGGCGATTATACACGTCCTGGTTCGGCTTGCAGCTGCGTTGGCTGCTCACGTTCACCCCAGTCACTTACTTATGTATGCTCCCGGGGATTCGCGTACTTGCCGCCTTGCTGCACCAAAAGTAGGCCCCATCAGGGGAACCGAACCAGTCGTGTATGGAGTCGAGTCATTTACAGTAGAAAATGGCGTGCCAGCAGCGGTCCGGTGAAGCTTTTCTTGAGATAAAAACCGCGCGGTAGCGTCATTATAGGCTCTCCATGCTCACCGATGGCTTCCGTCAGCGCTTTGCTGTTGGCCGCTTTCGGGCGGATCTGCAGCCAGGCGCCGTGACGGGCGGTAATACGTTCCACCTGGCCCAGCACGATCATATCCATCAACTCTTCCCAGTCTTCACGCAACTGCTGATCTTCTTCCTCGCTCGGTTGCCATAACAGCGGCGATCCCACACGACGATCCGCGAGGGGCAAAGCACGGTCGCCCTCAATCGGGATCCATAACACCCGCGCCAGCTTGTGGCGCACATGGCTGGTCTCCCAGGTTACGCCGCTGTTGCCGGTCAGAGGCGCAACGCAGACAAAGGTGGTTTCCAACGGTTTGCCCAGCGCATCCACGGGGATGGTCTTGAGTTCGATACCGAGATGGGCGAAATCCTGCTCCGCTTTGCTGCCCGCGCTGGCACCAAGGTGCAGCTCAATCAGCATGCCAACCCAGCCTTTATCCCGCCGCAAATCGGCTGGCACCGGCAAACGCAGCTGAGCTGCCAGTGCAGCAAACGTCTGGCCTGCCAGCTGTTGTGCACGTTGCAGTAATTCCGCTTCATCTTGTGGTGGCGGCGGCAATAAAACGGGGGAATTCATGGCAAAACTCATATTGGTTAAAGGATGTACAGCGCTGACGGGTGCGAGTTTTCCACATGCGCGCAGCGTGAATAACCGTGATAATAGCATGATTAAGCGTGCTTTTTTATTTGCATTGCCGGACGGTTGTGGATGCTATGGCAAGGTTATCCCAGTTTGTTATCGACAATGAACAGGATCTCAAGACTACTTATCCACAGAATGGTGGGATAACCCCCCTCGCAGAGCACCACTGTTTCGATTTACAGCCTTGACTTTAGCGATTTGAACGCTTTTTTTCCTTTCTTTGACCAGGTTTAGGGCATTATCTGTGGATAAAAGCGACGCTGGTGGATCTTTGAGCAGCGAATGGAACCTGAGGATAATTAGAAAGTGCTCCGCGTTGAAACACCACTGTCATTTTTTCCTATCACCATGATTAATGGTGTTTTTAGTGCTATTCTTTATCTGCCTTATGAGAATTTTCCGAAGTGGTTATTCAACTCATTCCCGTGTTCTGCACAAAGCTATCCACAGAAAAGGTGAATAAGATCGCCCTGAAAACCGCTCCGCTGTTTATAACTTGGCTAAACTCTGTGAGTTATCCTGTTTTTATTCGGCTATCGCCCCGGATATCCAGTGGTTTACCGCCTGTAAGGAGTGTGAAACAATCAGGCTATTCAAATTTAGCTTTGAGGTAGTCCAGTGATCGATGATGATGGCTACCGCCCGAATGTTGGTATCGTAATCTGTAACAGGCAAGGACAAGTGTTATGGGCCAGGCGCTTTGGACAGCACTCCTGGCAATTTCCTCAGGGAGGCATCAATCCGGGTGAAACCGCTGAACAGGCGATGTATCGCGAACTGTTCGAAGAAGTGGGTTTACACCGCAAAGATGTTCGAATACTTGCTTCAACCCGTAACTGGTTACGTTACAAGTTGCCAAAACGTTTGGTGCGTTGGGACACAAAGCCGGTGTGTATCGGCCAGAAACAAAAGTGGTTTCTTCTGCAGTTGATGTGTAGTGACGCGGAGATCAATGTGCAACACAGCAGCACGCCGGAGTTTGATGGTTGGCGCTGGGTCAGCTTTTGGTATCCGGTGCGTCAGGTCGTCTCTTTTAAGCGCGATGTCTATCGCCGCGTGATGAAAGAATTCGCTGGCGTGGTGATGTCTATGCAGGAGAGTGCGGGGCAGCGTAATAACAATGCCGCTCATCGACGTAAAAGAGGATAGGCCACGCCCTTTATGCTCACTCAGTTGCGCGAAATAGTAGAGAAAGTGGCGAGTGCTCCGCGTCTGAATGAAGCACTCGACATTCTGGTAAACGAAATTTGCCTTGCGATGGAAACCGAGGTCTGCTCGGTTTATCTCGCAGATCACGATCGTCGTTGCTACTACCTGATGGCGACGCGCGGGCTGAAAAAGCCGCGCGGTCGCACTGTCACGCTGGCGTTTGATGAAGGTATTGTCGGGCTCGTCGGACGTTTAGCCGAGCCGATCAACCTTGCCGATGCGCAAAGCCATCCCAGCTTCAAATACATTCCTTCTGTTAAAGAAGAGCGTTATCGCTCTTTCCTTGGCGTGCCGATCATCAGCCGTCGCCAACTGCTTGGCGTGCTGGTGGTTCAGCAGCGCGAACATCGTCAGTTCGACGAAAGCGAAGAATCCTTCCTGGTGACGCTGGCCACGCAGATGGCGGGCTTGTTATCGCAATCACAGCTCGGCCAACTGTTTGGTCAGTTCCGTCAGACGCGGGTGAAAGCCATCGCGGCGGCACCTGGCGTGGCGGTCGCGCCCGGTTGGGTTGATGAAACCCAGCCCTTGCTGGATCAAGTCTCTGCGGCCTCCACGCTGGATGTGCAGCGTGAACGCGAGCGTCTGGTGCTGGCAATGGGCGAGGCGGGCAATGAATTTCGCCGCTTCAGCAAACGCTTTACCGCCAGCGTGCAAAAAGAGAGTGCGGCGATCTTTGATCTCTACTCGCACCTGTTAACCGATGCCCGTTTGAAAAAAGATCTGTTTGCCGAGATTGATCGCGGATCGGTTGCCGAGTGGGCGGTGAAAACGGTGATCGAGAAGTTCGCCGAACAGTTTGCCAGCCTGCAGGATCAATATTTACGCGAGCGTGCGGGCGATTTGCGCGTGCTCGGACAACGTCTGCTATTCCATCTCGACGATACGCTGGTCGGCACCAATGCCTGGCCTGAACGCTTCGTGCTGGTGGCGGATGAACTCACCGCGACCACGCTGGCAGAGCTGCCACCGGAGCGTTTAGCCGGTGTGGTGGTACGCGACGGTGCGGCCAATTCCCACGCGGCTATTCTGACGCGCGCGATGGGCATTCCCACCGTCATGGGTGCGGATATCATCCCTGCGCAGCTCAACAAACGCCTGCTGATTGTCGATGGCTATCGCGGCGAGTTGTTAATCGATCCTGAACCCGTGCTGGTGCAGGAGTATCAGCGTTTGATCAGCGAAGAAAATGCGCTGAGCAAAATGGCTGAAGGTGTGGTGGAGCAGCCCGGCGAGCTGAAAAGCGGCGAACGGGTGCAGGTGATGCTGAATGCGGGCCTGAGCCCTGAGCATGAGCAGAAGCTGGATAACTGGGTGGATGGCATCGGCCTGTACCGCACAGAAATTCCATTTATGCTGCACAACGGATTCCCGTCGGAAGAGGAGCAGGTCGCGCAATATCAAGGCATGCTGCAACTGTTCTACGATAAGCCGGTGACGTTGCGTACGCTGGATGTCGGCGCCGATAAACAGCTGCCTTACATGCCGATCAGTGAAGAAAATCCTTGCCTCGGCTGGCGCGGCATTCGTCTGACGCTCGACCAGCCAGAAATTTTCCTGGTGCAGGTACGCGCCATGCTGCGTGCCAACGTGGCCTCCGGCAATCTCAGCATTCTGCTGCCGATGATCAGTCATATCGATGAGATCGACGATGCGCGTCGGCTGATCGATCGTGCCGGTCGCGAAGTGGAAGAGATGCTGGGCTATGTGATCCCGAAACCGCGTATTGGCGTGATGATCGAAGTGCCCTCCATGCTGTTTATGATCCCGCATCTGGCGGATCGCGTGGACTTTATTTCGGTGGGCACCAACGATCTGACGCAGTATCTGCTGGCGGTGGATCGCAACAATACCCGTGTGGCGAATCTCTACGATCCGCTGCATCCGGCGATGCTGCGCGCGCTGCAGAGCATTGCCCACGAAGCCCGTCAGGCCAAACTGGAACTCTGCCTGTGTGGTGAAATGGCCGGCGACCCAATGTGCGTGGCGCTGCTGGTGGGCATGGGTTATCACCACCTCAGCATGAACGGTAAAAATATTCCGCGCGTGAAGTATCTGTTGCGTCACCTCGATCACGAGGAAACGCAGAAGCTCAGTGAAAATGGTGTGGCGGCCCATACCGCTTCAGAAGTGCGCCATCTGGTGTCCGCGTTTATGGAACGACGTGGCCTGGGCGGTTTGATTCGCGGCGGCCGTTAACGGCGTTTACATTTCCACGGCAATTGTGAAAAGCGGCTGTGCTATCATGCGCAGCCTTTTATGGTATGACCCCTTAGCCAGACCCGTTTCAGGGCAGAAAAAACGATGGTGAAAGATGACTAACGGCTACATTTCGTTTCCCCAATTCGATCCGGTAATTTTCTCCATCGGACCGATTTCGCTTCACTGGTACGGTTTGATGTATCTGGTGGGCTTTGTATTTGCTATGTGGCTGGCGGTGCGCCGTGCCAATAAACCCGGCAGCGGCTGGAAAAAAGAAGAAGTGGAAAACCTGCTGTATGCGGGCTTCCTCGGCGTGTTCCTCGGTGGCCGTATCGGCTACGTGCTGTTCTATAACCTGCCGCTGTTCCTCGATAATCCACTCTATCTGTTCAAAGTCTGGGATGGCGGTATGTCGTTCCACGGTGGCTTGATTGGGGTGATTGTGGTGATGCTGGTGTTTGCGCGTCGTACTAAACGCACTTTCTTCCAGGTATCTGATTTCATTGCGCCGCTGATTCCGTTTGGTTTGGGCGCCGGTCGTCTCGGTAACTTCATCAACGGCGAGCTGTGGGGGCGTGTCGATCCCAACTTCAAATTCGCCATGCTGTTCCCGGGGTCGCGCAGTGAAGATATCGCGCTGGCGGCCAACAATCCGCAGTATCAGCAGTTGCTGAGCACTTACGGTGTGTTGCCGCGTCATCCTTCGCAGCTGTATGAGCTGTTCCTCGAAGGTATCGTGCTGTTCATCATCCTCAACCTGTTTATTCGCAAGCCGCGCCCGATGGGCAGCGTCTCTGGCCTATTCCTGATTGGCTATGGCGCTTTCCGCATCATCGTCGAATTCTTCCGCCAGCCGGATGCCCAACTGGGCCTGTTTGAAGGCGGCATCAGCATGGGGCAGATTCTCTCGATCCCAATGATTCTGGCCGGTGTGATTATGATGATCTGGGCGTTTCGTCGTCGTCCGCAGCAACAAACTCGTGAGGTAAAATGAAACAGTATCTGGATTTAATGCAACATGTGCTGAATGAAGGCGCAGAGAAAGCCGACCGTACCGGTACAGGCACCCTGTCGATTTTCGGCCACCAGATGCGTTTCAATTTGCAGGATGGTTTTCCACTGGTCACCACCAAGAAGGTGCACCTGCGTTCGATCATTCATGAACTGCTGTGGTTCCTGAAAGGCGAAACCAATATCAGCTACCTGAAAGATAACAAGGTGACGATTTGGGACGAGTGGGCGGATGAGAATGGCGATTTAGGACCGGTCTACGGTAAGCAATGGCGCAGCTGGGGCAGTGCGTCAGGCGAAGAGATCGACCAGATTAGCAAAGTGATTGAGCAGTTGAAGCGCGATCCCGATTCACGCCGCATCATCGTATCGGCATGGAACGTGGGCGAGCTGGATCAGATGGCGCTGGCACCTTGTCATGCCTTCTTCCAGTTCTACGTGGCAAACGGCAAGCTCTCTTGCCAACTTTATCAGCGCTCGTGCGATATCTTCCTTGGTCTGCCGTTCAATATCGCCAGCTATGCGCTGCTGGTGCATATGGTGGCGCAGCAGTGCGATCTGGAAGTGGGTGATTTTGTCTGGACCGGTGGCGACACGCATCTGTACAGCAATCATCTGGAACAGGCACAGCTGCAGCTGACGCGCGAGCCACGCCCGCTGCCGAAACTGGTGATCAAACGTAAACCTGCTTCTATCTTCGATTACAACTTTGAAGATTTTGAGATTGAGGGTTACGACCCGCATCCGGCCATTAAAGCGCCGGTTGCGGTGTAAACTCACGCGTCATCACGCTGAAGCCCTGCCACTGTGCGGGGCTTTTTTATCTCTGTTATCTGTATCCGCCTCGCAAATATTTGTCTCAGCCTGTACCGCGCGAAAACAGCCTGCGCGACGCTTTCCATCCTGCCGCTTGATGCCTTGTTGCCTGTTCGATTGAAGCGCACATTGGCTGCCATGAACAAACACGCAAACCTCGGTTTCACCCTGCTGGAGCTGCTACTGGTGATGGTGATCGCCGGCATACTCAGCCTCGGCGCCCTGCACAGTTGGCAGCGCTGGCAGCAGCATCAACAACTGCGCGATAGCGTGCTGCAGCTGCAGGGGTTTCTGTTACGGCTGCGCGCCCATGCGAACGGGCATAACAGCGATCTCAATTTGTGGCTGATTCCCGGCGAACGCGGCTGTTTGGGCGTAGGTGTAAAACCGGCGGAGGGCTGTGAACTGCCTTCACGCTGGTGGCTAGCACCGCCGCATGCCGGGGTACGCTTCAGTGCCATCATCGGCGAGCCGGGTTTCTTTGGACGGCGTGACGTGGCGCGCCCTGGCAGCATTGAGATTGAAAATGCTGCCGGTCGCTGGCGGGTGATTATCTCTGCGCGAGCACGTATTCGCGCCTGCCAGACCGGAGAAAAAGGGTGCGAGTAGCGGAGGCCGGTTTCAGCCTGCTGGAAATGCTGATTGCTCTGGCAGTAGGCGCGATATTGATGGTGAGTGTGGGCCGATTTTTGCCGCTACTGCTGGAGCAAAATCTGCGCCTGCAGCAGCGTGTGCAATTGCAGCAGGAGCTACAGCAGCTTTCTCATACGCTGCAAAAAGCGTTACAGCGCGCGGGATACTGTCGTGGGCAATGTACTGGCCCCGCACTGACTCTGGCTGCGAGTGGCAGCTGTGTGCTGCTGCGCTGGGATGAAAACAGCAATGGGCGCTGGGAAGATGTGGGCAGCAGTGACAGCGACTTTTACGGCTATCGGTTGCGCAGCGGGCAGCTGGAAATGCAGCGCGCAGTGGATAACTGCAACGGCAACGGTTGGGAACGCCTAACCGATCCCGCTTTCCTCACCATCGAACATTTTAGCGTGGTGCGGCAAGGCACCCGATTAATGCTCCATCTGACGGGGCGATCGGGTACACAAAGCCTGCAGGTGGAGCACTGGATTGAAGGACGAAACTTATGAACCAGTACGGCAACAGCACGCTGGGCATGGTGCTGATGCTGTTACTGCTCGGCAGCCTGACGCTGCATGCCACACGCACGCAGTTGTCACAGGGTATGGTGCTGGTGGCCGATACGCAGCAGCACCATAAAGATTTTGCGCAGGCACAGACTGCGCTGCAATGGGGGCTGATGCAGAGTTGGCCAGCGGCGTCCGGCTGGCAATGTCAGCAACAGTCCGCGCACCAGTGGTTAAGCTGCTTATTGCAGATGGAGGAGGGCAATGCGCTGTTATCGGGTCAGGATGAAAAGAGTGATCTCCGCCTCTGGCAATGGGTCTCGCCACGCAACCAACGGTTGCATCCCCAGGCGCACGGCTGGATTGACTACTGTCCATTGTCTAAACCGGAGCACTGCCAGCCGCAGGAAGGATCAACAGGGCATTAGCCTGGCAGAAACGCTGGTGGCGATGCTGCTGCTGGCGATGACCATCAGCATGCTGTTGCAATACCATCGCGCGCTGGCCTTAGGGTTTAGTCAACAGTGGCAGCAGCGCCAGGCGTGGCAGGTTGCCGGACAAGCCTTGCTGGGGCGTGAGGTGGCGGGCTGGCAGATCGATCGTCAGCAGCAGAGTGTGGGCATAGGATGCGTGCTGGAGCGTATCACGGTGACGGGCTCGCAACAGCGCAGTGCCAGTCTGGCCCAGCTCAATTGTCACTAAGGTGACCTCGGCGATAGGCATCGTTAGCGATACAGGGTAGAGTGACCAGGCTGCGCTGTTTTCCCTCTCAAGGAGATTTATGTTCCGGGTTTACCACTCTAATCAGCTTGATCTGTTGAAAAATCTGGCAGGAATTCTGATTGAAAACCAGCCGCTGAACGATGCGTTCGCGGCCGAACAGGTGCTGGTGCAAAGCCCCGGCATGGCGCAGTGGCTGCAGATGGAACTGGCAAACAGTTTTGGTATTGCAGCGAATATCGACTTTCCGCTCCCTGCGACCTTTATCTGGAACATGTTTGTCAAAGTGCTGCCCGGCATTCCAGAGGAGAGCGCTTTCACTAAAGCCAGCATGAGCTGGAAATTGATGCATCGCTTGCCCACCTTGCTGGAGCAGGAGGCCTTTCAGCCGTTGCGTCACTACCTCAATGATGACGATGACAAGCGCAAGCTTTATCAGCTCAGCGCCCGCGTGGCCGATCTGTTTGACCAGTATCTGGTGTATCGATCTGACTGGCTCAACAGTTGGGAGCGCGGAGAACTCATCGACGGCTTGAGCGATGCCCAACAGTGGCAGGCACCGCTGTGGCGCGATCTGGTGGCGTTCACTGAACAATTGGGCCAGCCGATGTGGCACCGTGCCAACCTGTATGCGCGCTTTATCCATGCGCTGGAGCAGGCCGAAACGCCACCGGCGGGATTGCCGCAGCGCGTGTTTATTTGTGGTATCTCCGCGCTGCCGCCGGTGTATTTACAGGCGCTGGAAGCGCTTGGCCGCCATATCGATATTCACCTGCTGTTCACCAACCCCTGCCGCCACTACTGGGGCGATATTCAGGATTACGCTTTCCTCGCCAAATTGCAGAGCCGCAAACGTCGCCGCATGCAGTCTGAAGAAGCACAGCCGCTGTTCCGCGATCCCGAAGCAGCTCCGACGCTGTTCAATGAACTCGGCGAGCAACAACTCACCAATCCGTTATTGGCCTCGTGGGGCAAACTGGGGCGCGATAATCTGTTTCTGCTGAGTCAGATGGAATCCGCCGCTAACGATATTGATGCCTTTGTTGAGATGCCGCAGGACAGCCTGCTACACAGTCTGCAAGCCGACCTGCTCAACCTGGATGACCACGCCGTGATCGGTTTGCACGCCGATGAACTGGGTAACAGCCACAAAAAACGGGTGCTCGACCCTGATGATCGCACCATCACGCTGCAGGTATGTCATAGCGCTCAGCGTGAAGTGGAAGTGTTACAGGATCATCTGCTGGCGCTGATGGAGGCCGATCCCGATCTCAAACCGCGCGACATCATCGTGATGGTGGCGGATATCGATAGCTACGCGCCCTTCATTCAGGCGGCGTTTGCCAGTGCGCCTGCGGATCGTTATCTGCCGTTTGCCATCTCGGATCGCCGCGCCAGCCAGGCACATCCGGCGATTCTGGCCTTATTGAGCTTGCTGGCGCTGCCAGACAGCCGCTTTGCTTCCGAAGAAGTGCTGGCACTGCTCGAAGTGCCTGCGCTGGCGCAGCGCTTCTCGGTGGATGAAAGCGGTCTGCGCCTGCTGCGCCGTTGGGTGATGGAATCCGGTATTCGCTGGGGGCTGGATGATGCCAGCGTCGAAGCATTGGCACTGCCTGCCACCGGTCAACATACCTGGCGCTTTGGCCTGCAGCGCATGCTACTGGGTTACGCGCTGGAAAGCCGCAACGGTGACTGGCAGGGCATTCTGCCTTACGACGAATCCAGCGGATTGATTGCCGAACTGGCCGGGCATCTGGCCGAATTGCTCTCTCGCTTAGAGTCGTGGCGCACCCGACTGACTGGCGAGCGTACGCTACCGGAGTGGTTGCCGCTGTGCCGCGAGCTGATCGACAGCTTCTTCAACGGCGATGCCGAAAGCGACGCAGCATTACTGCTGGTTGAAACCCAGTGGAAACAGATTATTGAGCAGGGCACGCAGGCTGATTATCAGCAACCGATTCCCGTCACCTTACTGCGTGATGAGTTGCGCTCGCGCCTCGATCAGCAGCGTATCAGTCAGCGCTTCCTGGCCGGGCCGATAAACTTCTGTACCCTGATGCCAATGCGTTCGATTCCGTTCAAAGTCGTCTGCTTGCTGGGGATGAACGATGGTGTCTATCCACGCACGCTGGCGCCGCTCGGTTTTGACCTGATGCAGCAGCAGGCACGCAAAGGCGATCGCAGCCGCCGTGATGATGACCGCTACCTGTTCCTTGAAGCCCTGATTTCGGCACAGCATCAGCTCTACATCAGCTATATCGGCCGCGCGATTCAGGACAACACCGAGCGTTATCCCTCAGTGCTGGTGACAGAGTTGGTGGATTATCTTGGTCAGAGTTTTTGTCTGCCAGGCGATGAAGCGTGCGAACCCGACGTCAGCGAGCAGCGTGTACGTGAGCATTTACAGAAGCTCCACAGCCGCATGCCCTTTGCAGCGGAGAACTTCCGCCCTGACGCTTACGGCCAGAGCTTCGCCGCAGAGTGGTTGCCTGCTGCTACCGACAGTGGCGTGGCACAGCCAGACTTTGTGCAACGGTTGCCGCCACTGCCGCTGGAAACGCTCTCGCTTGAGCAATTGCTGCGCTTCTGGCGTCATCCGGTACGGGCCTGGTTCCAACAGCGGCTGGGCGTGGCTTTCTGGATGGAAGAGAGCGAATTGCCGGACAGCGAGCCGTTTGCGCCAGATAGTCTGGAGCGTTATCAAATCAATGCGCAGCTACTGAATACCCTGGTCAACGGTGAGGATCCCGCGCAGCTTTATGCGCGTCATCGCGCTGCGGGCAATCTGCCTTATGGTGCTTTTGGGGAACTTTTCTGGCAGAGCCAGACCGAAGAGATGCAGGAAGTGGCTGCGGAAGTGAGTGGACAGCGTCAGCCCTCAGAGAGTTGGGAAATCAATCTGCCGCTGAATGGGGTGCAGTTGACCGGTTGGTTAACCCAGGTGCAAGCTGATGGACTGTTACGCTGGCGTCCGGGTGTGCTGAACATGAACGATGGTCTGCTATTGTGGCTGGAGCATCTGGTTTATTGCGCGCTGGGCGGCAAAGGAGAAAGCCGCATGTACGGGCGCAAACAAAGCCGCTGGCGTTTTAAAGCCATCGACGCTGAGTCTGCGCTGTCACTGTTGAACGAATACGTGACGGCTTATCAGGCGGGGATGACGGAACCGTTGATGTTGCTGAACAAATCGGGTGGCGCGTGGCTGGATGCCAGTTTTGATCGAAAATCCGGCCAGTTGCTGGACGATGACGCCACGCAGAAAAAGGCATTGAACAAATTGCTGCAAGCCTGGCAGGGTGGTTTTCAGGTGGAGGGCGAAGGCAGCGATCCTTATCTGCAGCGCCTGAGCCGGACGCTGGATGATGAGGCGGTGCAGGTAATTGTTGCCGCCGCTCGCCAGTGGTATTTACCGGTGCGCCTTGCGCATCAAGATGATGAATAGCAATTGGGTAACGCCGCTTTTGCGGGTGTTCCCAAAATCATAAAAAGTTGTCTATTGCGCCGCTGGGCACACAGCCAGCGGTAAAGGGTAAAGAAAGGGGTTTAAATGCGGATTTACGCACGCTGGATGGGAGCGCTGCTGCTAAGCATGCTGGCGCTGAATGCCTTTGCCGATAGCGATCGCGGCTGGCAGCCCATCAATGAAACAATTCGAAAAAGCGATCACGATCCGCGCAGTTATCAGGCCATCACGCTGACTAACGGTATGACGGTGTTGCTGGTGTCTGACAAAGAAGCGCCTAAATCACTGGCCGCACTGACGTTGCCTATCGGCTCGCTGGACGATCCGAATCAGCAGCTAGGGCTGGCGCACTATACCGAACACATGGTGTTGATGGGCTCAAAACGCTATCCGCAACCGGATAATCTGGCCGAATTCCTGAAAAAGCACGGCGGCAGTCACAATGCCAGCACCGCTTCTTATCGCACCGCGTTCTATCTGGAAGTGGAAAACGATGCACTGCAACCGGCGGTGGATCGTCTGGCCGATGCCATTGCAGAGCCTTTGCTCGATCCGGTCAACGCCGATCGTGAGCGTCATGCAGTTAATGCAGAGCTCACTATGGCGCGTTCGCGCGACGGCCTGCGTATGGCGCAGGTCGGGGCGGAAACTCTGAATCCAGCGCATCCAGCTTCCCGCTACTCAGGCGGTAACCTTGATACGCTGCGCGATAAGCCCGACAGCAATTTGCATCAGGCGCTGACCGAGTTTTATCACAGCCACTACTCCGCCAATCTGATGAAAGCGGTGATATACAGCAACAAATCGCTGCCAGAGATGGCCGACATTGCCGTCCAGACTTTTGGACGAGTGGCTAACCATCAGGCCATCGTACCGAAAATCGAAGTGCCGGTGGTGACCGATGCGCAGAAAGGCATCATCATCCACTACGTGCCTGCCCAACCGCGAAAACAGCTTAAAGTTGAATTCCGCATCGCCAACAACAGCGACCAGTTCCGCAGCAAAACCGATACGTTGATCAGTTACATCCTGGGCAATCGCAGTAAAAACACCCTTAACGACTGGCTGCAAAAGCAGGGGCTGGCCGACGGTGTGAATGCCGGTGCCGATCCGATGACGGACCGCAACAGCGGCGTGTTTGCCATCACGGTCTCCCTGACCGACAAAGGCCTGGCACAGCGTGATGAAGTGGTGGCGGCGATCTTTAGCTACCTCGACATGTTGCGTAGTAAAGGCATCGATAAGGGTTATTTCGATGAGGTGTCGCATGTGCTGGCGCTGGATTTCCGCTATCCGTCGATCACCCGTGACATGGATTATATTGAATGGTTAGTGGATACCATGCTGCGCGTGCCAGTGGATCATACGCTGGATGCACCTTATCTCGCGGATAACTTTGACCCTGCGGCAATCAAATCTCGTCTGGATGAGATGACACCGCAAAATGCCCGCATCTGGTATATCAGCCCGAATGAGCCGCACAACAAAGAAGCCTATTTTGTCAATGCGCCTTACCAGGTCGATAAAATCAGTGATACACAGTTCAGTGACTGGCAGCAGCGCGGCACGCAGATTCAACTGTCGATGCCGACGCTGAATCCGTATATCCCTTCGGATTTCTCCATTATGCCTGGTGATGGCAAAACGTATACGCACCCGGTGGCGCTGACCGACGGTGACAGCATGCGCATCTACTGGATGCCAAGCCAGTTCTACGCCAGTGAACCAAAGGCAGCCATTACTCTGGCACTGCGCAACAAAGCGGCAATAAGCGACGCGCGTCAGCAGGTGTTATTTGGTCTGAATGATTATCTCTCAAGCGTGGCGCTGGATGAGTTGAACTCGCAGGCATCGGTGGGCGGCATCAGTTTCTCTACTGGAGAAGATGACGGCATCGTATTTAGCGCCAGTGGCTTTACCCAGCGTTTACCGGAACTGCTGAAAAAACTGGTTGAGGGTTACGCCAGCTTCCAGCCTGATGCACAGCAGCTGGAACAGGCAAAATCCTGGTATCTGGATCGACTGGAAGCCGCCGAGAAGGGCAAAGCCTTCGAGCAGGCGATTCAACCGATGCAGATGCTGTCACAGCTGCCGTATACCCAGCGTGAGACGCGCCGCAAGTTAGTGAAAGATCTGACGCTGAAAGACGTGACGGATTACCGTGATGCCTTACTGCGCAACGCCACGCCGGAAATGATGGTGGTGGGCAACCTCTCCGCCGATCGCGTTAAACAGCTGGGCACCGATCTGCAACAGCAGTTGCACAGCGATGGTCACAGTTACTGGCACAGCGATTACGTGGTGATCGATAAAGCCATGAAGGCCAACCTGCAAACCGCAGGAAGCAGCACGGATTCAGCACTGGCAGCACTCTACGTGCCACTGGGTTACGACGAGTATCAAAGCATGGCCAACAGCACCATGTTGAGCCAGATTGTCCAACCCTGGTTCTATAACCAACTGCGCACCCAGGAACAGTTGGGCTATGCGGTGTTCTCGTATCAGATGCCGATTGGTCGCCAGTGGGGGATTGGCTTCCTGCTGCAAAGCAACAGCAAGCAGCCAGCCTATCTGATGCAGCGCTTTGAGGCGTTTTATCCGCAGGCTGAGCAACGCCTGCGCGACATGAAACCGGAAGATTTTGCCCAGTATCAGCAGGCGCTGATCAATGACTTAAAACAGCGCCCGCAAACGCTTGATGAAGAAGCGAATCGCTACAGCCGTGACTTCAACCGGCAGAATTTTGCTTTCGATACCCGTGAAAAAGCCATCGAGCAGATTCAAAAGCTCACGCCGCAGGGCGTGGCCGATTTCTTCCATAAAGCGGTGCTGGAACAGCAGGGTATGGCGATGATTTCGCAGATTGGCGGTAGCCACGATGGCGCCACCAAAGATGATTATGCACCTCTGCCGGGCTTCACGACCTGGGATCAGGTGGAGAAGCTACAGCAATCCCTGCCGGTTAAGAGTGACGCGCAATGAGTCTGATTCAGCCGCCAGAACCGCTCAATCCGCTGACGCTGCCGTTGCGTGGCGAGCGGCTGATTGAGGCGTCTGCTGGAACCGGTAAAACCTTCACTATTGGTCTGCTTTATCTGCGGCTTTTGTTGGGGCTGGGCGGGCAACATGCCTATGCCCGGCCACTGTCGGTCGAAGAAATTCTGGTCGTGACCTTTACTGAGGCGGCCACCGCAGAGCTGCGCGGACGTATCCGTGCCAACATCCATGAGCTGCGGCTGGCCTGCATTCGCGGTACCAGCCGCAATCCGATGCTGATGCAGTTGCTACTGGAGATGCCGCAACCTGCAGAAGCGGCATCGCTACTGCTGGCTGCAGAGCGGCAGATGGATGAAGCGGCGATCTTTACCATCCACGGCTTTTGTCAGCGCATGCTCAATCTCAACGCCTTTGAATCCGGCATGCTGTTTGAACAGCAGCTGATTGAAGATGAACAACAGCTGCTGCGTCAGGCCACTGCCGATTTCTGGCGTCGCCACTGTTATCCACTCTCGCTGGATATCGCCCGCGTGATTGTCAGTGAGTGGAGTGGTCCGGAGCAATTGCTGGCGACGTTGCGGCCGTGGCTGCAAGGCGAATCACCTAACCTGCGTTTAGCGCCCGCTGACGACGAAACGCTGACGATGCGCCACAACGAAAACCTGGCGCGTATTAACGCGATGAAAGCCGAGTGGCGCGCGGTGGGTGAAGAGGTGCTGACGCTGGTGGGGCAGTCCGACGTGGACAAACGCAGCTACAGCAGTAAAAATCTGCCGGTGTGGGTGAATAAAGTCAGTTTCTGGGCACAGAGTGAAACCCTGGATTATCAGGTGCCCGCAGAGCTGGCGCGCTTTGGTCAACGGGTGCTGGGGGAGAAAACCAAAAAAGGCCATCCTCCGCACCATGCCCTGTTTGCGGCCATCGACCTGTTTCTGACTCAGCCCATTTCACTACGCGATTTGCTGATTGCGCGCGCGCTGGTGGATATCCGCGCCGCCGTACGGAAAGAGAAACGCCAGCAGGCGCTGCTGGGTTTTGATGATCTCCTGAGCCGACTGGATGATGCCCTGCAGCAGCCTGCAGGAGAAATGCTGGCGCAGGCGATTCGTCAGCGTTTCCCGGTGGCGTTAATTGATGAGTTCCAGGACACCGATCCGCAGCAATACCGTATTTTCCGTACGCTGTACGGTAATCAGCCTGACCATGCATTGCTGTTAATTGGCGATCCAAAACAGGCCATTTACGCCTTTCGTGGCGCAGACATCTTTACCTATATCCGCGCGCGCAATGAAGTGAGCGCGCATTACACCCTCGACACCAACTGGCGCTCTTCGCCAGCAATGGTGGAGAGCGTCAATCAGCTGTTCAATCGGCTCGAAGCGCCTTTTGTCTTTGATGCTATCCCTTTCTTGCCGGTGCACTTCGCAGAGCCAAATCAGACGCTTTCTCTCACACTGGATAACCAGGATCAGGCGGCACTGCGTTTCTGGCTGCTGCCGGGCGACGGGTGCAGCGTAGGCGATTATCAGCAGGCGTTAGCGCGACAGTGTGCCGCGGATATCAGCCACTGGTTACAGGCGGGGCAGCAACAGCGTGCGCTGCTGGGTAAAGCGGCCGCGCAACGCCCGGTGCAGGCATCGGATATCACGGTGCTGGTGCGCAGCCGCAACGAAGCCAATCTGATCCGCGAAGCACTTAACCAGCTTGGCATTCCCTCGGTTTATTTATCGAACCGCGACAGCGTCTATACCACGCCCGAAGCGCGCGAGTTGCTGTGGTTACTGCAGGCGGTGCTGGCTCCCGAGCAGGAGCGCATGCTGCGCACGGCGCTCGCTACCTCGCTGTTTGCCTTCGATGCGGCACAGCTGGATGCGTTGGATCAGGATGCGCGAGGCTGGGATGAGCTGGTAGAGACTTTTGCCCGCTGGCAACTGCTGTGGCAGCAGCGCGGCGTACTGCCGATGCTGCGCCAGCTGATACAGGAACGCCAGCTTGCGGAAAACCTGCTCGCCTCAGAAAATGGCGAACGCCGCCTGACCGATTTGCTGCATCTGGGTGAACTGATGCAGGAAGCGGCGGCGCAGCTCGACAGCCCGCACGCGCTGGTGCGTTATCTGGCGCAGCAGATAGCCAGCCCGGACAGCCAGTCGTCCAGCCAGCAATTGCGTCTGGAAAGCGATCGCCATTTGGTGCAGATCGTCACTATCCATAAATCAAAAGGTCTGCAATATCCGCTGGTGTGGCTGCCGTTCGCTGCCGGATTCCGCGAGGCAGATACCGCGCTGTATCACGATCGCGACAACTTTGAGGCGGTGCTGGATCTGCAGGCAGATGATGCAAGCCTGGCGATGGCCGAGCAGGAGCGTTTGGCCGAAGACCTGCGCTTGCTGTACGTGGCACTTACCCGTTCGGTGTATCACTGTAGCGTAGGTGTGGCACCGCTGTTTCGCGGCACGCGCAAAAAAGAAGGCGAGAGCGATCTGCATAAAAGCGCACTGGGCCATCTTTTGCAGCGCGGTGAAGCGGCGACAGCGGAACAGCTGGACATGTTACTCAATCAGATCAATGTCGCGGGCACTGAAGTGATGCGCGTGCAGGATCAGGAAGCCGAACGCTGGCAGGCGCCTGATGCCGCTCATGACGCGCTGGCCGCCCGCACCGTCAGCCGTACATTGGTGGAACCCTGGCGTGTCACCAGTTACTCCGGTTTGCAGCAGCATGGCAGCCAGCGGCTGCTAGATGTGATGCCGAGTTTTGACCTGGAAGCCGCAGGCGAAGAACAGCAGGAAGAGATCGCTGAAGCTGCACTGACACCGCACCATTTCCCGCGCGGCGCCGCGCCGGGGACTTTCCTGCATGAACTGTTCGAATCTCTCGATTTCCCACATCCCCCCACGGCCGCATTGCTGGAGCAACATCTGCAGCAGAATGGGTATCCATTACACTGGCAACCGATACTGACGGATTGGATTGCGCGCGTGGTGAGTACGCCGCTCAACGATCAGGGGATACAGCTCGGTCAGGTACAGACCGGCGATCGACTCGTGGAGATGGGCTTCTACTTGCCGATTGACGGTTTGCTGACCGCGAATGATCTGGATGCGCTGATCCGTCAGGATGCTTTATCGTCCGATGCGCCGCCGCTCGATTTTCGTGAGGTACAGGGCATGTTGAAAGGCTTCATTGACCTGGTGTTCCGCTGGCAAGGCAAATATTACCTGCTGGATTACAAATCCAACTGGCTGGGCGACAGCCACGAAGCTTATACGCCAGCAGCGATGAGACAGGCGATGATCGACCACCGCTATGATTTGCAATATCAACTCTACACGCTGGCGCTACATCGCTATCTTCAACATCGCCTGGCAGATTATGACTACGAGCAGCACTTTGGCGGCGTGTTTTATCTGTTCCTGCGTGGCATGGATGGCACTTCACCGGCCAACGGCGTATTCCACACACGGCCAACTCTGGATTTTGTTTCACAACTGGATAGCCTGTTTCGCGGGCAGGGAGCCTCGGCATGAGTGGCATTACAGCGCTACTTCAACAGGCGGTTGAGCTGCGTTTGCTGCGCTCACTGGATGTTCAGTTCGCCCTGTTGCTGGCGGATGACACGCAGCCAGCACGCCTCCTGGCGGCTGCCTGTCTCAGCGCGGAAGCGGGTGAGGGGCACGTCTGCTTACCGCTGTCACAGCTGAGCCGTGAAGGGTTATTCAATGGCCGCCATCCTGAACTGGCGCAGGCCATCTGGCTGGCGGCGGGCGAGCCGCAGGACTGGACGCAAATTCTGGCTGGCTGGCCTGCTCTGAGCAACAGCAACAACGATCAGGCAGCACCGATTGTACTGACCGAAGGCCGTCTTTATCTGCATCGTCTCTGGCACCATGAAGGGCAGGTGGCGCGTTTCTTTCAGGCGCAGTCTGCTCCGCAGGCATTTCCTGATGGAGAGGTGCGTGCGGTACTGGATAACCTGTTTGGTACTGAACCCGATGACTGGCAAAAAATCGCGGCGGCGGTGGCGCTAACGCAGAAAACAGCAGTCATTTCCGGCGGCCCAGGCACCGGGAAAACCACCACCGTGGCAAAATTGCTGGCGGCATTGATTCGCCTGAGCCAGGGTGCACTGCGCATTCAACTGGCAGCCCCGACCGGCAAAGCGGCGGCGCGTTTAACCGAATCGCTCGGTAAAGCGCTGCAAAAACTGCCGGTCAGCGACACTGAGCGCCAACGCTTCCCAGCGGAAGCTACCACGCTGCACCGTTTGCTAGGTGCCCAGCCCGAAACCCAGCGCTTGCGCTATCACGCCGGTAACCTGCTGCATCTGGATGTGCTGGTGGTGGATGAAGCCTCAATGGTTGATTTGGGCATGATGGCCAATCTCATCGCCGCACTGCCACCCCAGGCGCGCGTGATTTTTCTTGGTGACCGCGATCAGCTGGCGTCAGTAGAAGCCGGTGCGGTACTGGGCGATATTTGCCGCTGTGCGGAAGCGGGATACAGCGTCGCGCGTGCAGCCCAGCTGAGTGCGTTAACCGGTTGCCAGGTTGAAGGCCACGATGATGACAGCGCGCCAGCCGTGCGCGACGCCATCTGCCTACTACGCAAGAGCTATCGCTTTGATGCTAACTCGGGCATCGGCAAGCTGGCGGCTGCGGTCAATGCCGGTGAGCCAAAGGCGGTTGAGGCGGCATTTAACGCGGGCTTCAGCGATATATCACGCCAGCCACTCAATGATGGCGAGGCCTATCAGGCAATGCTGAATGCTATCGCGGAAGGCTACCGTCCATTCCTGCGGCTGGTGAGCCAGCGAGCACAGCCCGCAGAGATTCTGCACGCATTTGGGCATTATCAGCTGCTGTGCGCATTGCGCGAAGGGCCGTTTGGCGTGCAGGGATTAAATCAGCGTATTGAGCAAAAACTGATGCAGATGCAGCTGATTCGTCGTCCGCTGGGGGGGAGCCGCTGGTATCAGGGCCGTCCGGTGATGGTGACTCGCAATGACAGCGCGCTTGGGCTGTTTAACGGCGATATTGGCATTACGCTGTTTGATGATGAAGGGCTGCTGAAAGTTTTCTTCCCGTTGCCGGATGGCAGCATCAAAGCCGTACAGCCAAGCCGGTTACCGGCGCATGATACGGCCTGGTCGATGACGGTGCATAAATCGCAGGGATCGGAGTTCGACCATACCGCGCTGGTGATGCCGGCACAGTTTTTACCGGTACTCACCCGCGAACTGATTTATACCGCCATTACGCGTGCGCGCAAACAGTTAACCCTTTACAGCGATGAAGGCGTATTTCGTCGTGCGGTGCAATTACGCACTCAGCGTCGCAGCGGATTGTTGGACCGGTTAAGCGGAGAGTCATTCTGAGCGAGAGTTGAGGTCGGTAAAGAAACCGACCGCATGCAATGCAGATGTTTTATTGGATGCGCGTGGATGCGCATCCTGACAACGTTACCAGTTTAAGACGTTGGGCAATTCCAGACCGTTTAGCGAAACCTATCCTACGCTGCCTTTAACTGCCTTTAACTGCCTTTAACCACGCTAGCTGGCATTCCCCGCCGTTAGCGCAAATCCGCCATCAACACTTTCGAACGGCGCTGATAGTTATACATCTGCTTCTTACTCTCCGGCAGTGATTCAATATCCACCGGCGTAAAGCCGCGTTCCTGGAACCAGTGAATACTGCGGGTGGTCAGCACAAACAGCTTCTTCAACCCCATCTGGCGTGCCTGTAGCGCCACACGCTCCAGCAACAGCTCACCGCGTGAAGAACTGCGGTAATCGGGATGCACCGCCACGCAGGCCATTTCACCAATCTGCTCATCCGGGAACGGATAGAGTGCAGCACAAGCGATGGTCAGATTATCGCGCTGAATAATGGTGAATTTGTCGATCTCCATTTCCAGCTGCTCGCGCGAACGACGCACCAGAATGCCTTGCTGCTCCAGCGGGCGAATCAATTCGAGAATGCCGCCAATATCGTTGATGGTGGCGCGACGAATCTGCTCAGCGGACTCCATCACAATCTGCGTACCAATACCGTCACGCGAGAACAGTTCCTGAATCAATGCGCCATCTTCCTGATAGCTGATCAGGTGGCTACGACGCACGCCGCTGCGGCAGGCTTTCACCGCGCCGCGCAGGAAACGCACGGTGCCTGACAGGAAATCACCGTCGTTCTCCATCTCATCGATACGCGCCTGCGCTTCGTTGGGGAACAGCTCAGAGATAATGATACCTTCGCGGTTGGTGACGCCTTGTTCAGAGCAGAAGCCAATCATTTTCTCGGCTTTTAGCTTAATCGCCAACTGCGTGGCCACTTCTTCTGATGTCAGGTTAAAGCTTTCACCGGTCACCGACACCGCGACTGGGCCGAGCAGCACAATGGCATCATTATCCAGCTGACGATGGATGGCTTCTTCATCAATACGACGAATACGGCCGCTGTGGCAGTAGTCGACGCCATCATCGACGCCCAGCGGCTGGGCAATAATAAAGTTACCGCTTACCACGTTGATGTGCGCGCCCTGCAGCGGGGTGTTATTCAGGCTCATCGACAGGCGTGCGGTGATATCCAGCTGCAAACGTCCTGCAGCCTGCTTCACCAGTTCCAGTGATTGGGCATCGGTTACGCGCGTGTGTTTGTGGTAAATCGGTTCCAGCTGTTGCTGGGCCATGCTGGCATCAATTTGCGGTCTGGCACCATAGACAACCACCAGGCGAATGCCGAGACTATGCAACAAGCCAATGTCGTTAACGATGCTGGAAAAGTTCTCATGCTCGATAGCTTCGCCGCCAAGCATAATGACAAAGGTCTTGTCACGGTGGGCATTTATATAGGGAACGGTATGGCGAAAACCCTGAACCAGTTCAGTACTACGTTCCTTCACGGCAAACCCTCTGTGAATGTTTATTCGTAATTTGTGTATTTTTATGCTCTTTTGCCGGCTATTGCAAGCGCCGGGCCTGACGTTACTTTACGATTTTCCTGATGCAACCCATGCTAACAGCCTGCATTATCTGGTTTTTCTGGCAAAACAACCCACGGCTTGCTAAGCAAAGTTTTCGCCTTCCTCTCGTCAATTGACGATATTTTAGACACTACACGGCAGTTGGAGCGGCATGTCCCAGGCTTTTACACGACGACGATTATTGCAGGGCGCGGGTGCGCTCATGCTATTAAGCGTAACGCGAACCGGGCTGGCGGCCAGTCAGCACATTGTGGCGGTGCGCATCTGGCCTTCGTCAACTTACTCCCGCGTGACGCTGGAGTCGAACGTCCCCCTCAAGTACAAACAGTTCACGTTGAGCAATCCCGATCGTCTGGTGATCGACATCGATAACCTGCATATCAATCCGGTCCTGAGAGGGGTGGATAAGCAGGTGCGCGTTGACGATCCCTATATCAAACATGCGCGAGTTGGCCAGTTTGATGCCAACACGGTGCGGGTGGTGCTGGAGCTGAAACGCAACGTGGCGCCGAAGATCTTCACGCTGGCACCGGTTGCGGGCATCAAACATCGCTTAGTGGTCGATCTCTATCCGAGCCAGCCCTCGCCGGAAGAGGATCCGCTACTGGCGTTACTGAACGATTACAACCAGGGCGATCTTGAGCGCGATCAACCGGCGCAAGCACCTTTGCCGGGCAAAGCGGGGCGCGATCGTCCGATCATCATCATGATCGATCCCGGCCACGGTGGCGAAGATCCCGGTGCGCATGGCAAATACAAAACGCGCGAAAAAGACATTGTGTTGAAGATTGGTCGCTATCTGAAGGCGCTGATCGACAAAGAGCGCAACATGAAGGCGTATATGACGCGCAACGAGGATGTGTTTATCCCGCTGCGCGTGCGGGTAGCGAAAGCACGTAAACAGCGCGCCGATCTGTTTGTCTCGATTCACGCCGATGCTTTTACCAGCCGTGCGGCGCGCGGTTCGTCGGTGTTCGCCCTTTCGACCAGCGGCGCAACCTCAACCGCAGCGCGCTTCCTGGCACAAACCCAGAACGAATCGGATCTGATTGGTGGGGTGAGCATGAGCGGTGACCGCTATCTGGATCACACCATGTTCGATATGGTGCAGCGGCAGACCATCAGCGACAGCCTTAAGTTCGGCAAAGAGGTGTTATCGCGCATGGGCCACATTAATCACCTGCATAAACGCACGGTGGATCAGGCGGGGTTTGCGGTGCTCAAAGCCCCGGATATTCCGTCGATTCTGGTGGAGACCGCGTTTATCAGTAATGTGGAGGAGGAGCGTAAGCTGCGCACGCCGCGTTATCAGCATCAGGTGGCTGAGGCGATTCTGCATGGGATTAAGGCGTATTTCGATAAAGGTGCGGTGCTGGCGCGTCGCTGAGAGGAGGGCGGCCACTGCGCCGCTTTTTTTACCGGAAGCCAAAAACAAAAAAACACCCGTTAAGGTGCTTATCTGTAATTGGTTGCGGGGGCCGGATTCGAACCGACGACCTTCGGGTTATGAGCCCGACGAGCTACCAGGCTGCTCCACCCCGCGTCCGTGGATGCGCACTATACTCTCGACGCGCGGCGATGCAACCCCTTTTTGTGTTAAAGCCTTAAATTTACAGCCAGTTGGTGATTAATAGTGCCATTGGGCGATTAATTGTACAGATGTGAGCGCGGTAACTCGTGGCGGATTTCATTCTCTCTGCCCCTTTGCTATCGTCGCGGTGCAAACAACCGAGAAAAAGAGAAAGTGATGAAAGGACATTGGGCGAAGTATGCACTTACTGGCGCGTTTCTCGCGCTGTTAGCAGGTTGTAGTTCTAAACCGACTGACCGTGGTCAGCAATATATTGATGGCAAGCTGGAGCAACCGCTTGGGCTGGTCAATGAACCGAATGCCAAAGGGCGCCCGGTGAATGGCAGAGATTTTGGTGTGCAGATTCAGCAGATTCAGAGTGCCTCCAGTGGCTTATACAGCCGCAACACCGGCACTTACAGCGCTATTCAGAACTGGCTGCTCTCCGGTGCCGATACCCGTCAGTTGAGCCAGTTCGGACTTAACGCTTATCAGATGGAAGGCACCGATAATTACGGTAACGTGCAGTTTACCGGCTACTACACCCCTGTGGTGGAAGCGCGCTACACGCGTCAGGGTGAGTTCCAGTATCCCATTTATCGCATGCCACCGCGCACGCGCGGTCAGAAGCTGCCGAGCCGTGCTTCTATATATAGTGGCGGACTTGACGATCGTTACGTGATTGCCTGGAGCAACTCGCTGATCGACAACTTTATGATGGACGTGCAGGGTAGCGGCTACGTTGATTTCGGCGACGGTCGCCCGCTGCGCTTCTTCGGCTACGGCGGCAAAAATGGCTGGGCCTATCACAGTATCGGCAAAGAACTGATCGATCGTGGTGAAGTGAAGCGAGAAGATATGTCGATGCAGGCGATTCGCCAGTGGGCACAGGAACATACGCCGGAGCAGGTGCGTGACGTGCTGGAGACCAACCAATCGTTCGTGTTCTTTAAACCAGAAGAGTATGTGCCGGTGCGCGGTGCCAGCGCAGTGCCTTTGATTGCCAAAGCGTCTGTCGCATCCGATCGTTCATTGATTCCCGCAGGTACGGCGCTGTTAGCCGAAGTGCCGCAGTTGAACGAGAAGGGCAAATTTAACGGCAAGTATGAGATGCGCCTGATGGTGGCACTGGATGTGGGTGGGGCGATTAAAGGTCAGCACTTCGACATCTATCAGGGTGTGGGTCCAGACGCTGCGCATCTTGCCGGATTTTATAATCACTATGGCCGCGTTTGGGTGCTGAAAGCCGCGCCAGGTGCAGGACAGCCGCTGTTCAGCAATCCGCAAAATGGCAATAATGGTTCACTGATTATCGGGGCGAATTGATATTCTTCCCTGCGGCAAATCAGCGGGAGTATTCAGCTGATTTGCCATGGGTCGCCAGTCTTCGCGATCCAATGCGTCCATCACTGTTTCTGTAGGGTGCGTATTCATGCGCACCGCATCAAAAGGTTTGATATGAAAGTAGTCAGCGATGCCTGGCGGCAACGTTTTGGCGGTACGGCACGTCTGTATGGGGAAGAGGCGCTGCAGCGTTTTGCCGACGCCCATTTTTGTGTGATTGGTATCGGCGGTGTCGGTTCGTGGTCCGCCGAAGCGTTAGCGCGCACCGGGATTGGTAAAATCACGCTGATCGATATGGACGACGTCTGCATTACCAACACCAATCGCCAGATCCACGCCCTGCAAGGAAAAGTAGGACAAGCGAAAACCGAGGTGATGGCGGAGCGTATTCGCGCCATAAATCCTGAGTGCGAAGTGATCTGCATTGATGATTTCATCACGCCGGATAACACCGCTGAAATGCTGTCAGCCGGTTTTGATTACGTGATTGATGCAATTGACAGTGTGCGCCCTAAAGCCGCGCTGATTGCCTGGTGTCGTCGTAACAAGATTCCATTGATCACCACTGGCGGTGCGGGCGGGCAGATCGATCCGACGCAGATTCAGGTCAGCGATTTAGCCAAAACTATTCAGGATCCGCTGGCGGCAAAACTGCGTGAGCGCTTGAAAGGCGACTTTGGTGTGGTGAAGAACAGCAAAGGCAAGTTAGGGATTGATTGCGTGTTTTCCACTGAGGCGCTGGTTTATCCTCAGCTAGATGGCAGTGTTTGTACTTCCAAAAGCACCGCAGAAGGCCCGAAACGTATGGATTGTGCGGCGGGCTTCGGTGCGGCCACCATGGTGACCGCCACTTTCGGGTTTATCGCGGTGTCGCACGCGTTGAAGAAATTCCTCGCACGCGCGGCGCGTCAGGCTGCTTGATGCGCGCGCGCGTGGCGCTGCACTGCATCTGCCAACGCTTTTAAGCCACTGCTGCGTGAGGCGCTAAGCTGCGCACGCAGGCCTAAAGTATCAAACAACGCCAGCGGATCTTGTGCTAACAGATCGGCTGGCGTTTTGCCTTCCACCGCCGTCAACAGCACCGCCAGCAAACCGCGCACGATGCGGCCTTCACTGTCGCCGTAAAAGTGAAGTTTGCCGTTGGGTAGCCGTTGGCTGCTCAGCCAGACACGATTTTCGCAACCGCTCAGCTCAATCTCTGCCGTCTTCACGTCATCTTCCAGAGCGGGTAACTGGCGGCTGAGCTGGATCAGCTGGCGATAGCGATCTTCCCACTGATGAAAATGGGAAAATTTTTCGGTCAGGCTGGCTTCAGTAATCACATCGCCAAACGGATGTGGGCCGATCAGGGTGGTCATAACGTTATTCACTCAACAGGTCTACGGCATGATGCATGGCGCGCACCAGCGCATCCACGTCCTGCAAATTATTATAGGGGGCGAATGATACGCGCAGGGTGCCGCTAACACCCAGTGCCGCCATTAATGGCTGTGCACAGTGCTGTCCGGCACGCAGCGCAATATCCTGCTCTGCCAGCAGAGTGACAATATCGCTGTGATGAATGTCCGCGATATCAAACGCCAGCAAACTGGCATTACCACAACGGAAACTGCGAAAGCCGGGAATCTCGCCTAATTGCTCTTCGGCGAGGCTGGCCAGTTGCTGGCTCCACATCTCTGCTTTTTCAGCGTGGTGATGCGACAGCCATTCCAGCGCCGCGCTCAGGCCCACCACGCCCGCGACATTGGGCGTGCCGGCTTCAAATCGCCACGGTACCGCCTGCTGCGTGAAGCCATTAAAGTCGACGTGCGTTAACATCTTGCCGCCGCCTTGCCACGCATCCATCTCTTCCAGCAGCTCGGCTTTGCCGTACAGCGCACCAATCCCCATTGGGCCATACAGCTTGTGCGCGGAGAAGGCGTAAAAGTCGATGTCCAGCGCCTGAACGTTGGGGGGCGCGTGCACCACGCCCTGTGCGCCATCTACCATCACTTTGGCGCCAACATGATGTGCCAGGGTAATCGCCTGTGCCAGATCCGGACAGCCACCGGTGACATTCGACATCTGCCCAATCGCCAGCAGCTTAGTGCGTGCGTTTAGCAAATCAGGCAGTAGACGAATATCGGGCAGACGATCCGCGCCAATCGGCCATTTCACCACTTTCGCGCCTGCGGCTTGTGCCACCTTTAACCACGGCACCAGATTGGCGTGATGCTCGGCTTCGCTGACTACGATTTCATCGCCAGGTTGTAAGCGCGGTGCCAGCCAGCTGTGCGCCACCAGATTGATGGCCTCCGTGGTGCCACGCGTCCAGACAATCTGACGGTCATCGCCCGCGTGCAGCCATTTGGCCACCCGGCCGCGCGCCTGTTCATACTTCTCTGTCAGGTCGCGTGCTGATTTGAACTGGCTGCGATGCACGGTGCCTGCGCTCAAGCTATAGAACTGCGATGTGGCGTCGATCACAGCCTGAGGCTTCAGGGCAGTGGCTGCGCTATCAAGATAAACGCCCGCATCGCTTAATGCCGGAAACTGCGCACGGAAGGCGGTTGGGGAGAAGATGGTCATACGAAACCCACTGTATTCAATTTTAGGACCAGGCTGAAACCCGGCCGATTCGCTGGCAAAGCTGGAAAAGCGCGTTATGCTATTTATTGCAAGGTTTGAACCGCAACCCGCATAACGAATCGACCTTTACCAGTCGATTTCACTTTTTGCTGCCTCTGGTCAGCGCTTGCGGGTGGTTTAATGCAATCAATCTGCAAGGAGATAGAAGATGAAAAAACTCGCCGCAGTGCTGGCCGTGTGTACCATGGCCTTTACCCTGGCTGCTTGTTCCAGCAATTATGTCATGCATACCAATGATGGTCGCACCATTGTAGCGGACGGGAAACCGAAAGTTGACGATGAAACCGGTATGATCAGTTATAAAGATGCCAATGGCAACGAGCAGCAGATCAATCGTACAGATGTGAAAGAGATGGTTGAGATGGGGCAGTAAGCAGCAAGCCAAAAATTTCCCGGAGAAATTTTTACGTCGCTTCAGTGACGGCCCGAAAGGGGTACACAGGGATGTGTAGGACAAAAAAAAGCACCGCAATTTGCGGTGCTGCATAAAATCACTTGGACAGACAGGGTAAATCTACAGGAATTAAAAGCTTGATCTGCAATCGTCAGATCAAAATGCAAACACAACATCACGACCACAAGCCAAAAGCTCTCCAAAAGTCTGCGATCTCTCGCACGTTTCCAGAAATCTTTTCGTTCCGGCTCAGGAAGTGCGGCAACTATAGGTATTTGCTGGAGCTTCCTCAACGGACAAATTATAATGTCTCGGATTAAAATAACTAATACGTAACGACCTTGTATAAGTCGGACTGTTACCTTGTGAATCCGCTGATGGAAAACCATGTCTAAACGCCTTCCACCGCTTAATGCTTTACGCGTCTTCGATGCTGCAGCCCGCCATTTAAGCTTTACAAAAGCCGCTGAAGAGCTGTTTGTCACCCAGGCAGCTGTTAGCCACCAGATTAAATCTCTGGAAGATTTCCTCGGTCTTAAGCTATTTCGACGGAGGAATCGTTCGCTTTTACTGACAGAAGAAGGTCAAAGCTACTATCTGGATATTAAAGAGATCTTCTCGGCTATCAACGATGCGACGCGTAAACTTCAGGCGCGCAGCGCGAAGGGTGCCTTAACCGTCAGTCTGTTGCCCAGCTTTGCCATTCAATGGCTGGTACCCCGTCTTTCCAGCTTTAATATGGCTTATCCGGGCATCGATGTGCGTATTCAGGCGGTGGACCGTGATGAAGAGAAACTGGCCGATGATGTTGATGTGGCGATTTTCTATGGGCGCGGTAACTGGCCGGGTCTGCGCGTTGAGAAACTGTATGCCGAATATTTGCTTCCGGTCTGCTCGCCCATGTTTCTGACTGGCGACCATCCGCTTAAAACGCCCGCCGATCTGGCACACTTTACGCTGCTGCATGATGCTTCGCGCCGCGACTGGCAATCCTATATCCGTCAGCTAGGATTGCAGCACATTAATGTGCAGCAGGGGCCAATTTTCAGTCATAGCGCGATGGTGCTGCAGGCGGCGATTCACGGCCAGGGCGTGGCGCTGGCTAATAATGTGATGGCGCAGAGTGAAATTGAAGCTGGACGGCTGGTCTGTCCATTTAATGACGTGTTAGTCAGTAAAAACGCTTTTTATCTGGTTTGTCATGACAGCCAGGCAGAACTGGGTAAAATAGCCGCCTTTCGTCAGTGGATCCTGGAAAAAGCCGCAGCTGAACAAGAAAAATTCCGCTTTCGCTACGATCACTAATGCGTTGAGTGCTGCACAGTGATGTGCAGTGTCATCCTGAGGAACAATGAATGTCCAGTCGTGCCATGTTTGTGTTTGCCGCCATTAGCGGATTCCTGCTGGTGGCCTTTGGTGCTTTTGGGGCACACGTGCTGAGCAAATCGCTCGGCCCGGCGGAAATGGCGTGGATCCACACCGGTCTTGAATATCAGGCCTATCACACATTAGCGGTGATCGGTCTGGGTGCGGCCATGCTGCGTCGCGCCAATATCTGGTTTTACTGGAGCAGCGCTGCGCTGGCGCTTGGCACCGTGTTGTTCAGTGGCAGCCTGTATTGTTTAGCGTTGTCGCACTTGAAGTTTTGGGTTTTTGTTACGCCAGTGGGAGGGTTGTTCTTCCTGATTGGCTGGTTCTTGATGTTGATTGGCGCATTGCGTCTTAAACGAAAGGCGGATCGCCATGAATAAAGTTTTACTCTATTGCCGTCCTGGCTTTGAGAAAGAGTGTGCGGCAGAGATCAGCGCCAAAGCCGCTGAACGTGAAGTTTACGGTTTTGCCCGTGTCAAAGATGATTCTGGTTACGTGCTCTATGAGTGCTATCAGCAGGAAGATGCCGAAAAGCTGATTCAAACGCTGCCGTTTGCCGAGCTGATTTTTGCCCGTCAGATGCTGGTGGTGGGTGAACTGCTGCGCGATTTGCCGCCAGAAGATCGTATTACCCCGATTGTCGGCATGCTAACCGGTGTGGTGGAGAAGGGCGGCGAGCTGCGTGTCGAAGTGCCGGATACCAATGAAGCGAAAGAACTGACCAGGTTCTGTCGTAAGTTAACCGTACCGCTGCGCGCCAGCCTGCGTGAGAGCAAAATCCTGCTCAACTACGAATCGCCGAAACGCCCGGTGGTGCATGTGTTCTTTATTGCACCGGGTACCTGCTATGTCGGTTACTCGCTGCCAGAGAACAACTCACCATTCTATATGGGCATCCCGCGCCTCAAGTTCCCGTCGGATGCGCCAAGCCGTTCAACGCTGAAGCTGGAAGAGGCGTTTCACGTCTTCATCCCGGCCGATGAGTGGGATGAGCGCCTGGGCAGCGGCATGTATGCCGTGGATCTTGGCGCGTGTCCTGGCGGCTGGACCTATCAGCTGGTTAAACGCAGCATGTGGGTGTACGCCGTAGATAACGGCCCGATGGCGCCCAGCCTCATGGATACCGGGCAAGTCACGCACTGCCGTGAAGACGGTTTCAAATACCGCCCATCGCGCAATAACATTAGTTGGCTGGTGTGTGACATGGTGGAAAAACCCGTTCGCGTCGCCAGTTTGATGACGGAGTGGCTGGTCAACGGCTGGTGCCGTGAGGCGATTTTCAACCTCAAGCTGCCGATGAAAAAGCGTTATGAAGAAGTGACGCAAAATCTGGCCATGATGGATGCGGCATTGAAAGAGAAGGGCGTGAATGCCCAGATTCAGGCGCGCCAGCTGTATCACGATCGGGAAGAGATTACTGTACATGTGCGCCGGCTTTGGGCGGCTGTAGGCGGCCGTCGCGACGAACGCTAAATTTCCCGTCATACTTCGCGCCACAGGTGCGTTGGCTACGTTTATACGCCCCAGTCACATACTGATGTATGTCTCTGGGGACTTAATAAACTTGCCGATCCTGCTTCATACTTTGCACTACAGCGGCGTTGGCTGCGCTTGTTCGCCCCGGTCACATACTGGCGTATGCTCCCGGGGACTCTCGCACTTGCCGCCTTGCTGTAGCACAAATTATTTCGCAGGATCTCTCGGGTTAAGTTCGTCGCAGTGCAATTTTTTGCACCAATCACCAATCACCAATCACCAATCACCAATCACCTATCACCTATCAAGAGATTCGCGTGTTTATGTGGCAGAGGGCGCTGCACCTGCCATTCACGGCTTATACCGCAACGTATTTAAATTCCCCTGCAGAACCAAATCGCGTTTTAACGTTGAGACCTGGCGGCAAATCTCAGCTATCTGCTGGTGGTCGCGCAATTTCTTTTGCCACTTTTCCGGAACCTGATCGAACTGCTGATAAAGAGCTTCAAGGGTGCCGAACTGCGTGAGTAAATCGCGGGCGCTTTTGGGGCCAATGCCGGTAACGCCGGGGATTTTGCTGCTGCTAATGCCGCACAGTCCCCAGTAATCGGGTAATTGCGCGGGCGTTACGCCAAACTCGTGCTCGATGAAAGGCACGTCCAGCCAGCGTTTCTGGAAATAATCACGGATGCGGATATTCGGCGCTAAAAGCTGGCAATAACCTTTGTCGGTGGAGACGATAGTTGCCTGATGTCCGGCATCGGCCATTTTCACCGCCAGCGTGGCAGCGAGATCGTCAGCTTCATCGAGATCGGCGACCCAGCAACGCACGCCGACTGCCTCGAAGGCCTGCTGGATAACGGGCATCTCCGTCTGCAAATCATCCGGCATCGGTGGGCGGCCCGCTTTGTAATCGGGCAGCAGCTGATGCCGCCAGCCAGGGTGACGATCGTGGCTATCGAATACCGCCACGACGTGCGTCGGTTGCGTGTGGCCTAAAAGCTGATGCAGCGCGGCGACGCAGGCTTCGCGGCAGGGCGTGCCTTGCACCGCATGCAAACGGCGGATCAGGTTTAGAGCATCAATAATCAGAAGATGAAACGACATAATGATAGCGGCAGCCCGCAGGCTGCCTTCCTGGTGGGTTATTTAATGATTTCGTAGCAGGGGATGTAGGCGCTGCCCGGCAGTTTCATACGTTGTTGTGCGACGAAGCCCTGCAGCAGTTCATCCATGCGATGCATGATGTCGGCGTCGCCGTGCAGTTTGTACGGACCTTTTTCACGAATTTCGCGGATGCCCACTTCCTTCACGTTTCCTGCCACGATACCTGAGAAGGCGCGACGCAAATCAGCGGCCAGTTTCTCGGCAGGCTGGTTCGGGAACAGTTTCAGATTGGCCATGTTTTCGTGTGTTGGAACAAACGGCACCTGCAACTCTGGCGCGATGCGGATTGACCAGTTAAAGCTGTAGGCATCGCCAGTTTCGCGGCGATACTCTTTCACCTGCGGCATGGCTTTCTTCATCAGACGCGCTACTTCAGCAGCATCATCAATGATGATCTTGTAGTGCTTACGCGCGGTTTCACCCAGCGTATTAACAATGAAATCATCCAGAACGCGGAAGTAGTCGGCGCTCTCTTTCGGGCCGGTCAGAATCAGCGGCAACACCTGATCGCTGTTATGGGGATTCATCAGAATGCCCAGCAGATACAGCAGCTCTTCTGCCGTACCGACGCCGCCTGGGAAAATCACGATGCCATGGGCAATACGCACAAAGGCTTCAAGGCGTTTTTCGATATCCGGCATGATGATCAGTTCATTCACCAGCGGATTCGGTGGCTCAGCCGCGATAATCGACGGTTCGGTCAGACCAATGAAACGGCTGTCATGATAACGCTGCTGGGCATGACCCACCGCGGCGCCTTTCATCGGCGCTTCCATCACGCCTGGCCCGCAGCCAGTGCAGATGTTAAGTTCACGCAGGCCCATTTGCGTACCGACATTGCGGCAATACTGATACTCCACCGCGTTAATCGAGTGACCACCCCAGCACACCACGGTGTTGGGATATTCGCCAATGTGCAGCGCACGCGCGTTACGCAGAATCGAAAACACCTGATTCGTGATGTGAGCGGAATCATCAGCGTTTTTCTGATCGCTGCGCTCAAGCTGGCCATTCACAAACAGAATATCGCGCAACACGGCAAACAGGTTGGCCTGCAATGAGCGAATAATACGGCCATCAACAAAGGCTTCTTCCGGAGGATTAATCAGTTCGAGTTTGACGCCGCGCTCACGGCGCAGCACGTTGATGTCGAAATTTTCAAAACGGGAGAGCAGTTCCTGACTACTGTCGGTCTGGCTGCCGGAGTTGAGCACTGCGAGTGAGCAGTTGCGAAAAAGCTGGTAAAGGTCGCTGCTGGCCGTTTGCTTCAGCATGTCGACTTCCAACTGGGAGAGCAGATCCATTGAGCCAAGCGGGCTGATATGTGTAATCAAGAGAACTCCTTTACACGCAAATGCGTGGCGGGTGACGCTGCGCTTAACTTGCTGAACGCAGTGACGAAAATCCTTCGGGGCGCAGGTTTAGACCTTAGCGCCTTTGACAGAGTAACGTTGTACGCAGTGAATGCTCAAGTGGAACCACGCATCCGTGCTGCGGCCTGCGAGGCGTCTCGCAATCTGTTACTGACGGACCAGGCGGGAAAACCCGGGAGAGAAGGGGACGTTGCTGCGCCACGGATTAATATCCAGTCCTCCACGGCGCGTATAACGTGCATAAACAGTGAGGGCTTCTGGTCGGCAAAAGCGTTGAATGTCGTTGAAAATGCGCTCAACGCACTGTTCATGGAATTCATTGTGCTGACGGAATGAGATCAGGTAACGCAGCAGGGCTTCACGATCGATACGTGGGCCTTTGTAGCGAATCATCACAGAGCCCCAATCGGGCTGATGGGTGATCAGACAGTTGGATTTCAGCAAATGGCTCACCAGCGTTTCTTCCACCACTTCACTGCCCGCAGCCTGCACTAAATAATCGGCGTTAAAAGCATAGTCGTGAATCTCGATATCCTGCTCGTCAATGACATCGCCATTGAAATGGCCGATCGGCTGTCCTTCCACTTCGCCCAGACGGAACAGCGCCACGCTGACCTCGCCATTGGCGCAGGCACGCAAATCGCGCTCGAGTGTCTGGCGCACTTCGCCCCAGTCAGCGAAACGCGTCTGGTTAAAACTGTTAAGATAGAGCTTAAAGCTCTTGGACTCGATCAGGTTTTCGCTGTCCGCGCGCAGTACCACTTCGCCTACCGCCACCTGCGGCACGCCTTTGCTGTTGAGCCAGGAGAGTTCGTACAGCGTCCAGATATCTGCGCCCTGGAACGGCAGATTATCCGGGTAGAGCCCCAGCGGTTCGCGATTCAGGCTGCGCGGCACCGATTGCAGCAGCGTGTTATCGTAGCGATCAACATAAGCCGTGGGCTTACCTAACGTCAGGCCGCTTAACGCCTGATCGCGGTTTTCAGAAGACATATCGGTTACCACTAAATTCCATCAAAGTGGCTAAGTGTAACCGATCACAAGCGAGAAGAAGAATGATGCAGCAAACCGCAGATGCCCTGCGTGAGTTTACCGCCCGTTATGTGCAACATTGGCAGCAGCAGGCTGGACATCTGCCCGCCAGTTCGGATCTGCTGGGTGTGCCATCCCCTTGTATTGTCAGCACGCTGGATGATTGTGTGCTGTGGCAACCACAGCCCTTCACCTTGCCAGCCACGCTGGAAGCCGTCGAGCGGGCACTGGATATTCAGTTGCAATCGGAAATCAGTGCTTTTTACACCTCGCAGTTTGCCGGCGATATGACCGCAACCTTTCAACAGCAGCCGATAACGTTGTTACAGGTGTGGAGCGAATCAGACTTTACCCGCTTGCAGGAGAATCTGATTGGCCATCTGGTCATGAAGCGCCGGTTAAAACAGAGTCCAACATTATTTATTGCGACTACTGAATCGGAGCAGGATGTGATTGCTCTGTGTAATCTTTCCGGTGAAGTGATTCTGGAACAGCCTGGTAGTAAAAAGCGCCAGGTGCTGGCGGCAAGTATTCAGACATTTCTTAATGATTTACAACCGGTTAAAGCCTAATTAGCAGATTTCACAGGTTAGGTTTGTAAGAGATCTCTCACATCAGGTGTGAGAGATCGCTAGATCATCTTGCAGCCATCCGGAAAGCAAAGATGTAAAAATATTGTGAATCATAAGGTTATGGCATCACTCCTAAAATTAGTAGTGTGAGAAATCTATTAACGCGTCTTACTAACTTGTTATTACGATGGTTTCTGACAGAATAGTCACCACTGGCAGGATGCTGGGGATGAAGAGACGTTCAGGAGAATGTCAGCCAGTAGGCAGGAACGTAACGGAGTTTACGGCACATGGAAGGCTTCAGGATGAAGCAGGACACTCAGGACTGAGTCAGGGACACCTCCAGGACGGAGAATGAGAGCCACGTGGATGGTGGTGGGCCAGGATGCTAAGGATAACTGTCACGATGACAGGCAATGGAAAGCAGAGGAAGAGTTGTCATGGATGAGCAGGGAGCACAGCGGTGGCGGGAATGCTGCGAACGAAACCGGGAGCACTGTAATCACAGTGCTCCCTTTTTTTATGCCTTTTTTGCACGTTGAACGACTAGTGGTATGCTTGCCGCCCAATTTTTCTCTGGAGGTGGCGTATGTCGTCGCAAATGGTTATTCAACAGCTGCAGCAAATCGAAGCGGTGATGCGCGAACACGGCCACTGGCAGACGCAATCCCCTGAGGTGGCAGCCTTCGCCAGCACCGAGCCTTTTTGTCTCAATACCATGGAGCCGCTGGAGTGGCTGCAGTGGGTACTCATTCCACGTTTCCATGCGCTAATCGAAGCCGGCGCGCCACTGCCGCAAAATTTCTCTGTGACGCCTTATTATGAAGTCGCGTTACCTGCGACCACGCCAGGCCATGCGGTCCTGTTGCTGACATTGGGCCAGTTCGACGCGCTTTTTCAGGATCCGACCCCTTAATGCTGGAAATCCTTTATCAAGATGAATGGCTGGTCGCCGTCAACAAACCGTCCGGCTGGCTGGTGCATCGTAGCTGGCTCGATCGCGACGAAAAAGTGGTGGTGATGCAAACGGTACGCGATCAAATTGGTCAGCACGTATTTACTGTGCATCGCCTCGATCGCCCCACCTCCGGCGTACTGTTAATGGCGCTCTCCAGCGAAGTGGCGCATCTACTGTCACATCAGTTCGAGCAGCATAAAATGCAGAAGACCTATCACGCAGTGGTGCGCGGTTGGCTGGATGGCAGCGCGACGCTCGATTATCCGTTGGTCGAAGAGCTGGATAAGATTGCCGATAAGTTCGCCACTCAGGAACGTACCGCGCAGCCTGCCGTCACTGATTATCGCTCACTGGCGCAGGTAGAGATGCCCGTGGCGATCAGTCGCTACAACAGCGCGCGTTATACCCTGGTGGAGATGTCGCCGCATACCGGCCGTAAACATCAGCTTCGCCGCCATATGGTGCATCTGCGCCACCCGATTATTGGCGATAGCGCCCATGGTGATTTGCGGCAGAATCGGGGGGCAGCAGAGCACTTTGGTATGAATCGATTGATGCTGCATGCCAGTGCGCTGAGTCTGACGCATCCGGTCACCGGAGAACCTCTGGTGATTCGCGCCGGGCTCGATCGCGTCTGGCAAGGCATGCTGGAACATTTTGGCTGGCAGCATCAGATCCCTGAGGTTCCCAGGGTTGAGTTTGCCGACGAGGCAGTCCAGGATAAGCCAACAGAATAAAGGAGCGGCAAGATGGCAAAGATTGGCATTTTTACAGGTACGGTTTACGGCAATGCATTGCTGGTGGCGGAAGAAGCGCAGCCGGTACTGGAAGCGCAGGGCCACGAAGTGAAAGTTTTTGAGGATGCGTCACTGGCGGATTGGCAGGCTTACAGCAAGGAGGTCATTCTGATTGTCACCTCCACCACCGGCCAGGGCGACTTCCCGGACAATATTGCCCGCTTGTATGTGCAGATACGCGATGAAGTGGGTTATCAACCAGAGCTTCGCTACGGCGTGATTGCACTGGGTGATAGCAGCTATGAGAACTTCTGCGGCGCGGGTAAAACTTTTGATGCCACCTTGCAGGAGCAAAGTGCCAAACGCATCGGTGATGTGCTGCTGGTGGATGCCACTGAAGATCCTGAGCCTGAGTCAGTGACCACGCCTTGGGTTGAGAGCTGGGGTAAGCTGCTGTAATTCTGCCTTCGCTTCGTCTTTGGCAAGCGGCAATCTGAACGGCCTGAAAATAAGATGATGATGTTTCAGGCGCGCCAGATTGCATCCTCTCCCTTGTTGGGAGAGGGTGAGATCGCACTCAGGTCACCGGCGCCGGATTAAACACCGCCAGCTGATTGCGAATGCCCCAGCGATCAGACCAGGTTTGTTTGCGACCACTGGCAATCTCCAGTATCAACTCAAACAACCGCCAGCCCACCTGCTCGATACTCTCTTCACCCGTCGCAATGGTGCCTGCATTAATATCCATCAAATCGTGCCAGCGTTCAGCCAGGGCATTGCGCGTCGCCATTTTAATCACCGGAATCGCAGCCAAACCGTAGGGTGTGCCACGACCGGTGGTGAACACCTGCAAGGTAATGCCCGAGGCCATCTGCTGGGTGCCGCAGACAAAATCACTGGCCGGTGTCGCTGCATAGATCAAACCGCGCTTTGTTGGGCGCTGCCCTGGTGACAGCACTTCTACAATCGGACTGCGTCCTGATTTGGCAATCGATCCCAGCGCTTTCTCCACCACGTTCGCCAGCCCGCCTTTCTTATTACCCGGCGAGGGATTGGCGCTGCGGTCGGTTTGGCCCTGGCTAAGATAATCGTCATACCACGCCATCTCTTCCAGTAGGCGTTTACCCACATTTTCATCGACCACGCGCGGCGTCAGCAGATGTATTGCATCGCGTACTTCGGTGACCTCGGAGAACATCACGGTGGCGCCGCAGCGCACCAGCAAATCAGAAGCAAAGCCGACTGCCGGATTGGCCGTCACGCCGGAAAATGCATCGCTGCCGCCGCACTGCGTGCCAATCACCAGTTCTGATGCCGGGCAGGTCTCGCGCTGGCGCAAATTCAGTTTTTTCAGATGGCGTTCGGCGACCTGAAGGATCTCATCCACCATCGCGCCGAAACCAACATGCCGTTCATCCTGCAAACGCACAATGTCATGATCATCCAGCGAGATGGCCTGCACATCCGGCGTGCCGGTCAGCAGACGCTCCGGCTGCAATTTCTCGCAGCCGAGACTGACAATCATCACTTCGCCCCCAAAATTGGGGTTCAGCGCGAGGTTATGGATAGTGCGAATCGGCACCACCGCAGCGGGCGCATTGATCGCCACACCACAGCCATAAAGATGATTCAGTGCCACTACACCATCAACGTTGGGATAGCGTGGCAGCAGATCGCGCTCGATCATTTGCACCACGTAATCCACGACGCCAGCGACACAGTGCACGCTGGTGGTGATACCGAGCAGATTGCGTGTTCCTACGCTGCCATCGGCGTTGCGATAACCCTCAAAGGTGTATCCTTCGAGCGGTGGCAGAGTGGGGGGCACATTGTTCGCCAGTGGCAAACTGTTGAGCGGAGGCGCTTCGGGTAGCGCCACCAGAGATTCTTCAATCCAGCTCCCTTGCGCAATCGGGCGCAAGGCGGTGCCAATCACTTCGCCGTAGCGCAGGATGACGCCGTTTTGAGGAATGTCCACCAGCGCCACTTTATGTCCTTGCGGCACGTGTTCGGTGAGCTGCAGGCCATCCTCAAAGCGGGTACCCGCAGGCAAACCCTGATGATTCACCACGATCGCCACGTTGTCGGCGTCGTGTACTTTTATATAAAGCGGTTTCTCTGTTAGCGGTCGGTTCATTGCTCACCTTCCAGTTCGTCGCGCTGTACATGGCAGCGCGTTGTAAATACTTCCGTCACGTCATCATTTTTTGCCAGCCTCAGTATATGCAGGGGTATTGGCCTGCGCATTGTGCAACTGACTGGCTTTTTAGGGTTTTATTACCTGAGTTTGGTTCGTTTATCCAAATACAAGTGAACAGACTCACAAAGCGCACGTTGGCTGGCTGCTTCTTAATCAATCTATGGGTGAAAAATCAGGTTCCGTGAGCTACGCCGCAGGGATATGTGCAATTGCCATAAAATCAGCATGAATCAATGTTCATCATCATGCGTTCTTCCAATGCCTCGTGGTTGGGCTGTTCCTATACTGATTCTCGTTCTTCAACGTTTGGTTATTCGTCACGACGCATCATCGTTTTGCCATAACAACAATCGCCGTGTTTAACCCGACATCATTCTGATACCCAACGCGATGTGTATGCAGTCAGAGTGAATGTAGCGTTCGCTATATTTCAGGAGTGCATCATGAATAGTTTCAGCCAGACAGCGGAAGCGGTGCAAAAACGCACCAACGCCCGTTACTGGATTGTGGTGATGTTATTTATCGTCACATCATTCAACTACGGTGACCGTGCAACCATCTCGATTGCCGGTTCCGCGATGTCTAAAGATATCGGCCTCGATTCGGTCGGTCTGGGATATATCTTCTCCGCCTTCTCATGGGCTTACGTTATTGGACAAATACCTGGCGGCTGGCTGCTCGACCGCTTTGGCTCAAAACGCGTTTACTTCTGGAGTATTTTCCTCTGGTCGCTGTTTACCCTGCTGCAAGGCTTTGTCGATCTGTTCAGTGGCTTTGGCATCATCATCTCTCTGTTCCTGCTGCGCTTTCTGGTGGGTCTGGCGGAGGCTCCGTCCTTCCCCGGTAACAGCCGCATTGTGGCAGCCTGGTTCCCGGCACAAGAGCGTGGTACCGCCGTCGCCATTTTCAACTCGGCGCAGTATTTCGCCACGGTGATCTTCGCCCCGATTATGGGCTGGCTGGTGGCTGAAGTGGGCTGGGCGCACGTGTTCTGGTTTATGGGCGGACTGGGCATCATCCTCAGCTTCGTCTGGCTGAAGTTCATGCACGATCCGAACAACCATCCGGGTGTGAACAAAGCTGAGCTGGAGTACATGGAGCAGGGCGGCGCGTTGATCAACATGGATGCCAAAAAAGCCGACCGCAAAGTGAGCTGGGATGAGAAGTGGTATCAAATCAAACAGCTGCTTTCGACCCGCATGATGTGGGGTATCTATCTCGGACAATATTGCGTTAACGCGCTGACCTACTTCTTTATTACCTGGTTCCCGGTGTATCTGGTGCAGGCGCGCGGCATGTCGATTCTTAAAGCGGGCATGATCGCCTCGATTCCGGCCATCTGTGGCTTCCTCGGTGGTGTGTTAGGTGGCGTGATTTCCGATTACCTGATGCGCAAAACTGGTTCGCTGAACGTTGCACGTAAGACTCCCATCGTGGTTGGCATGCTGCTCTCTATCAGCATGGTGATGTGTAACTACACCGAAACTGAGTGGGTAGTGGTGCTATTTATGGCGCTGGCGTTCTTCGGCAAAGGTATTGGTGCGCTGGGCTGGGCAGTGATGGCGGATACCGCACCGAAAGAGATCAGTGGATTGAGCGGTGGCTTGTTCAACATGTTCGGCAACTTCTCCGGCATCGTGACGCCGATTGCTATCGGTTACATCATCGCCGCTTCTGGCTCTTTCGAAGGAGCGCTGATTTATGTCGGGATCCACGCCTTCGTCGCTGCGTTTAGCTTCCTGTTCATCACGGGTGATATCAAACGTATCGAACTGAAACACCGAGCATAAGGACGAACTATGAATACGCAAAGTAGCCCGGTGATCACCGATATGCAGGTGATTCCGGTTGCCGGTTACGACAGCATGTTGCTGAACATTGGTGGAGCGCACAGCGCCTGCTTCACCCGCAACATTGTGGTACTGACCGACAGTGATGGTCATACCGGCGTCGGTGAAGCGCCGGGTGGCGAAACGATCTACCAAACGCTGGTGGAGGCAATTCCACAGGTCAAAGGCCAGCAGGTGGCGCGCATGAACCGCCTGGTGCAGCAGGTGCACAAAGGCAATCAGTCGGCGGATTTCGATACCTTTGGTAAAGGGGCCTGGACCTTCGAACTGCGTGTCAATGCGGTGGCGGCGCTGGAAGCGGCACTGCTGGATTTGCTGGGTCAATGTCTGGGCGTACCGGTAGCCGAGTTGCTCGGTCCGGGACAACAGCGTGATGAAGTCACCGTGCTCGGTTATCTGTTCTATCTCGGCGATCGTCGCAAAACCGATTTACCGTATCTGACGGGCGAAGGCGCCAGCCATGACTGGTATCACCTGCGTCATCAGGAAGCACTGACGCCAGATGCGGTGGTGCGCCTGGCGGAAGCGGCACAGGACAAATACGGTTTCAAAGATTTCAAATTGAAAGGCGGCGTATTGCCGGGCGAGCAGGAGATGGAATCCGCGGCCGCGCTGAAAAAGCGTTTCCCGGATGCGCGTATCACCGTTGATCCCAACGGCGCCTGGACGCTGGATGAAGCGATTGGCTTGTGCAAAGGCATGGGCGAGGTGCTGACCTATGCTGAAGATCCATGCGGTGCCGAACAGGGCTATTCCGGCCGTGAAGTGATGGCGGAGTTCCGCCGTGCCACCGGCTTGCCGGTCGCCACCAATATGATTGCCACCAACTGGCGCGAGATGAATCACGCGGTGATGCTCAACTCAGTCGATATCCCGCTGGCCGATCCGCACTTCTGGACGCTGAGCGGTGCGGTGCGCGTGGCGCAACTGTGCGACGACTGGGGCTCAACCTGGGGTTGCCACTCTAACAACCACTTCGATATTTCGCTGGCGATGTTTACCCACGTTGGCGCTGCCGCACCGGGCAAACCGACGGCTATCGATACCCACTGGATTTGGCAGGAAGGCGATCAGCGCCTCACCAAAGAGCCGCTGCAAATCCGCAACGGCAAGATTGCCGTACCGGATAAGCCCGGCCTCGGCGTCGAGCTGGATTGGGATCGTCTGCATCAAGCCAATGCCCTCTACAAATCTCTGCCGGCAGGTGCGCGTAACGACGCCACGGCGATGCAGTATCTGGTTCCCGGTTGGTCATTCGACCGTAAGCGTCCGGCCTTCGGTCGCCGTCATGCATAAGGAGCAGGAAATGAGTCAGACACCAAAAATCACATCGCTGCAGGTCATTCCGGTGGCCGGTCACGACAGCATGTTGCTGAATCTGAGCGGCGCCCATTCACCGTTCTTCACCCGTAACATCGTCATTATCAAGGATAACGCGGGCCACACCGGCGTGGGTGAAATTCCCGGCGGTGAGAAAATTCGTCAGACGCTGGAAGATGCGGCGGCGCTGGTGGTGCAAAAGACCGTGGGTGAGTACAAAAACATCCTTAACCTGGTTCGCAGTACTTTTGCCGACCGCGATTCCAGCGGACGCGGCAATCAGACCTTCGACCTGCGTACCACCATCCATGTGGTGACTGGCATTGAAGCGGCGCTGCTGGATCTGCTCGGTCAACACCTGGGCGTCAACGTTGCCTCGCTGCTCGGCGATGGCCAACAGCGTGACCGCGTGGAGATGCTTGGGTATCTGTTCTACGTCGGCGACCGCAAGAAAACGTCGCTGCCTTATCAGAGCCAGGAAACAGACAAGTGCGACTGGTATCGTCTGCGTCATGAAGAGGCACTGACGCCGGATACCGTGGTGCGACTGGCGGAAGCTGCCTATGAAAAATATGGCTTCAACGATTTCAAACTGAAAGGCGGCGTGCTGCGCGGTGGCGAAGAGGCCGAAGCGGTCACGGCGCTGGCTAAACGCTTCCCGCAGGCACGCGTTACCCTCGATCCCAACGGTGCCTGGTCGCTGAACGAGGCAATTCTGCTCGGTAAACAACTCAAAGGCGTGCTGGCTTACGCAGAAGATCCATGCGGGGCCGAGCAGGGTTATTCCGGCCGCGAAGTGATGGCGGAATTCCGTCGCGCAACCGGTTTGCCGACCGCCACCAACATGATCGCCACCGACTGGCGCCAAATGGGCCACACGCTGTCGCTGCAATCGGTGGATATCCCGCTGGCGGATCCACACTTCTGGACCATGCAAGGTTCAGTGCGCGTGGCGCAGATGTGTCATGACTTCGGCCTGACCTGGGGTTCGCACTCTAACAACCACTTCGATATTTCGCTGGCGATGTTCACCCACGTGGCCGCTGCCGCGCCGGGCGCGATTACCGCCATCGATACTCACTGGATCTGGCAGGAGGGCAATCAGCGCCTGACCAAAGAGCCGTTCCAGATCAAGGGCGGCATGGTACAGGTACCGCAAAAACCGGGTCTTGGTGTCGAGCTGGATATGGATCAGGTCATGCAGGCCAATGCGCTGTATCAGAAACACGGTTTGGGCGCGCGCGACGATGCGCAGGCGATGCAGTACCTCGTGCCGAACTGGACCTTCGATAACAAGCGTCCGTGCCTGGTGCGCTAATGTTTCCGGCGCCCCGTGCGGGCGCCTGTTGTAACAGACAGGAGTAAAGACAATGAGCAATGCCTGGCCGAACCACTTTCGTCGCCGTTTGCAGGCAGGGGAAACCCTGATTGGTAGCTGGTGCGCACTTGCCAGCCCGATTTCCACCGAAGTTCTGGGTCTGGCGGGTTTTGACTGGCTGGTGCTGGATGGCGAACACGCGCCCAACGACATCACCACCTTTATCCCGCAGTTGATGGCGCTGAAGGGCAGCCACAGTGCGCCGGTGGTGCGTCCGCCGTGCAACGAACCCATCATCATCAAACGCCTGCTGGATATCGGTTTCTACAACTTCCTGGTGCCGTTTGTGGAGACCGAGGAAGAGGCGATTCGCGCCGTGGCGTCAACGCGTTATCCGCCAGCGGGCATTCGCGGCGTGTCGGTTTCGCATCGCAGCAATATGTACGGCACGCTGCCGGATTACAACGCCACCATCAATGACAACATCACAGTGCTGGTGCAGATCGAAACGCAGCAGGCGGTGGATAACATCGATGCGATTGCTGCCGTTGACGGCGTGGATGGCATTTTTGTCGGACCGGGCGATCTCTCGGCGGCGATGGGCTATCTCGGTCAGCCTGCACATCCTGAAGTGCTGAAAGTAATCAAACACATCTTTGAACGTGCCAAAGCGGCGGGCAAGCCAAGCGGCATTCTGGCGCCGGTGGAAGCCGACGCGCGCCGTTATCTCGAATGGGGCGCCACATTCGTTGCCGTGGGCAGCGATCTCGGTGTTTTCCGCAACGCCACGCAGGCGCTGTGTGACAAATTTAAGAAATAACTGACGAAGAGGAAAGGCAATGAAAATTGGATTTATCGGCCTCGGTATTATGGGCAAACCGATGAGTAAAAACCTGGTGAAAGCCGGTTATTCACTGGTGGTACGTGACCACAACGTCAGCAATGAAGCCGAGCTGGTGGAGCTGGGCGCTACCGTGGCGAAAACGCCAAAAGAGGTCGCCGAACAGGTTGATGTGGTGATCACCATGGTGCCGAACTCACCGCAGGTGAAAGAGGTTTGCCTCGGCGCCAACGGGATTATCGAAGGTGCGAAGCCAGGACTGATTGTGATCGACATGAGTTCGATTGCGCCGCTGGCCAGCCGTGAAGTGCACGATGCGCTGGCAGAAAAAGGCATCAAGATGCTGGATGCACCGGTCAGCGGCGGCGAGCCAAAAGCGATTGAGGGCACGCTGTCTGTGATGGTTGGCGGCGATAAAGCGGTATTCGACCAGTGCTATGACATCATGAAAGCCATGGCCGGTTCGGTGGTGCACACCGGCGATATCGGTGCAGGTAACGTCACTAAGTTGGCAAACCAGGTGATTGTGGCGCTGAACATCGCGGCGATGTCCGAAGCGCTGTCGCTGGCAACCAAAGCCGGTGTGAACCCAGAACTGGTTTATCAGGCGATTCGTGGTGGGCTGGCAGGCAGCACGGTACTCGATGCCAAAGCGCCGATGGTGCTGGATCGTAACTTCAAGCCAGGCTTCCGCATCGACTTGCACATCAAGGATTTGGCGAATGCGCTGGACACTTCACACGGCATTGGCGCGCATCTGCCGCTGACGGCTGCGGTGATGGAAATGATGCAAGCGCTGAAAGTCGACGGCAAGGGCACATCTGACCATAGTGCACTGGCTTGCTATTATGAAAAATTAGCTCAGGTCGAGATCACCCGGTAGTTTGCCTGTCCGGTGTCTGCGGATGCCGGGCAGCTTACTGCATTAGCAGGACGGAACTCCGTCATCCATCGCGCTCGGATTGCCTATGAAAATTGTCATCGCACCGGATTCATATAAAGAGAGTTTGTCCGCACTGGAAGTGGCTGCGGCGATTGAAGCGGGATTTAGCGAAATTTTTCCCGACGCCGAATACGTGAAAATACCGGTCGCCGACGGTGGCGAAGGCACGGTAGAAGCCATGGTGGCGGCGACGCAGGGAAGTATTGTCAGATTGACCGTGACCGGACCGCTCGGCGCGCCGGTTGAGGCATTTTATGGATTATCGGGTGATGAGCGCAGCGCCTTTATTGAAATGGCGGCAGCCAGCGGCCTGGAATTGGTGCCGGCCGCGCAGCGTGACCCGTTGATCACCAACTCTTATGGCACTGGCGAGCTGATTAAAAACGCGCTCGATCGCGGTGTTGACCACATCATTATTGGCATTGGCGGCAGCGCCACCAACGATGGGGGATCCGGCATGATGCAGGCGCTGGGCGCTCGCTTGCTGGACCAGCAGGGCAATGAGATTGCCTTTGGCGGCGGCGCACTGCCGCAGCTGGCGCGGATTGAAATCGATCAGCTGGATAAACGTATTCAGCAGTGCCGCATTGAAGTGGCCTGCGATGTCACTAATCCCCTGACCGGTGAAGAGGGGGCTTCGGCGATTTTTGGTCCTCAAAAAGGGGCCACGCCGGAACTGGTGCAGCAGCTGGATAAAGCGCTGGCGCATTACGCTGAGATTATCCATCGCGATTTAGACATTGATGTGCTGCACATTGCGGGCGGCGGTGCGGCGGGGGGCATGGGCGCGGCACTGCATGCGTTTTGCCAGGCCGAGCTACGTCGCGGTATTGAGATCGTCACGGAAGCCCTTGCGTTAGCGGATCAGGTGCAGGATGCCGATCTGGTGATTACCGGCGAAGGGCGTATTGATAGCCAGACCATTAACGGCAAAGTGCCGATTGGTGTGGCGAAGGTGGCAAAGCAGTTTAACAAGCCGGTGATTGGCATTGCGGGCAGTTTAACCGCAGATGTTGGCGTGGTGCATCAGCACGGGCTGGATGCGGTATTCAGCGTGTTGTTTAGCATTGGCTCACTGGAGGATGCGTTAGCCAATGCGGCGCAGAATGTGCGACTGACCGCGCGCAATGTGGCGGCAACAATCAAGGTGGGGCAGGCCTTATAGATGCGGCTGATCGCGCGCAATGTCGTGGCAGCGAACAATGTGGGGCAGGCCTTACAGGCGCGCCCCTCTCATCCTAACCCTCTCCCGTTATCGGGCGAGGGGACCGTTGGTGGCGATGATTGAGACGACGAGTCATTCTTTAACCATGCTCGATTAGCGCTCTCTTGTGCTTAAGAGAGGGCATGAAACGTTCCGTTATCCCACGCCCAACACTTTCCTGGCCTCACGCGCCACGTTCGCCATCTCATCACTCAACTCCAGCAATTCCGGCTCCAGCGCTTCGATATCACTCTCCTGATGCAGGCTCTTTTCCAGCTGCTGACACAGCTGTTTCAGTCGGGGCACGCCGCTGTAGCTGGCACTGCCGTGCAGCTTATGGATGATCTCGCGTAGGCCATTAACATCGTTACTGGCCATGGAACCCTCCACGCGCGCTTCCACCTCCGGCAGGAAATCCAGCAGCATCTGCAGCAGATCGCGCGCCAGATCCGGTTTGTTGGCGGCCTGACGCAGTGCCAGCGCCCAGTCGAGCGATGGCGCAACATCCGGCAGTAGTGTGGGTGCCGCCGTGGGGTTCGGGGCATAGCGCTGCAACAGCTGGCTCAGTTTGCCTTCGTCTATCGGCTTCGCCAGATAATCATTCATCCCGGCGCCAATCAGCTGCTGGCGCTCGCCATCCAGCGCATGCGCGGTCACCGCGACAATCGGGGTATTGGCATGCAGCGGCAGGCTACGGATAATTTCACTGGCGCGAATGCCATCGATATCCGGCATCTGGATATCCATCAAAATCACATCCAGCTTGTGTAAACGCGCCTGGCGGATAGCCTGTTCCGCGTTGTCGCACAGAATGATGTGCTGAACCTGCTCCTCCAGCAGCGCACCGATTAACTTCAGATTGGCAGGATTGTCATCCACCGCCATCACCGTCAGCGGCTGGCGGGTACTGTGCGGTAAGGCATCGTTATGCAAACTGTGCAAATCCAGCAGCATCGGCAACAAGCGCGTCAGTGAGACGGGTTTGGCGATACAGCCGGCGATGCCTCGTGCGCGCAAATCGTCGGCGAACAGCATCATCTCGCTGGGCAGCGCCAGCAGTACCGAATCGGCATGGGCGCGCAGCCGTTGAATTAAAGCATCCGGCAGCGTGGCGGGGTGAGGATCGTTCACCGGCAATCCCATCAACAACAGCGGGAAGCGGGTATCCGGCAGCGCTTCCAGTGAAGTGAAATGCTGAACCTGCAGCGGCGTGATGCTAAGCATCTCCTGCACCGCTTTCGCCACCGCCGCATGGGGTTCGATATAGGCTAACGGGATGGCGCGCAGATCTTCCAGCATACGCGGAATGGGCGGCGCGTTGGGATTGAGATCGAGATGAACGTGCACCCAGAAAGTGGATCCCTGATTCTGACGGCTGTGGAACGCGATCTCTCCGCCCATCTCCGACACCAGTTTTTGCGTGATCACCAGACCCAAACCAGTGCCGCCGTGGCGGCGGGAAATACTCGCATCGGCCTGACGAAACGCCTGGAACAGCTGTGACTGTTGCTGCTCAGAAATGCCAATGCCGGTGTCGTGTACCTGAATTTCCAGTTCAACGCGCGTGGTGCTCAGGCTACGCAGCTCAACACGCAAATCGATGTGCCCCTGCTCAGTAAACTTAATGGCATTACCAATCAGGTTAATCATGATCTGCTGTAAACGTAGCGGATCGCCAATCACATTATCCGGCACCTGTTTTTCCAGACAAACGGTGATCTCGAGTCCTTTGTCATGTGCCGAAGGTGCCAGCAGCACCAGCGTTTCATCCAGCGTGGCGCGCAGCGGGAAGGGGATCGATTCCAGCACCAGTTTGCCGGCTTCGAGCTTTGAGAAATCCAGCACATCGTTGATGATGCTCAGCAGGTTATTGGCCGAGCGTTCAATGGTGCTCATATAATCGCGTTGGTTGGTGCTCAGTCCGGTTTTCAGCATCTGACGGGTAAAGCCAATCACTCCGTTGAGCGGTGTTCGTAACTCATGCGACATATTGGCGAGAAATTCTGATTTAATACGCGCCGCTTCCTGCGCGCGCTTCTTCGCCAAATCCAGCTCGACGTTTTGAATCTCCAGCTGCTCCAGGGTTTCACGCAGATCGTAGGTGGCCTGATCGATATTCTGCTGCATCTCTTCGTGATAAGCGGTGAGCGACATCGCCATGGCATTGATGCCGTTTTTCAGGATGCTGAGTTCGCCCAGCATGTAGCCATCAACGCGGCTGTCGAGTTGGCCGCGACGAATGCGGTCCACGGTGGAAACCATGTTACGAATTGGCCCGGTGACGTCGCGCATCAGACGATAGGCAAACAGCATGGCGATGCACAAACAAAACAGTAAGAGCAAAGTGGCCACAAACACCTCTTTGTACTGCTCCAGCCGCACCGATTGCAGATCGAGTTCAATAGCCACATACCCCAACGGATTACCCGCCGGTTTGGCATCTTCTCCGGGCAGTTCGTCTACGGAATAGCGTTCGGAGATAATCGGGGTTCGCAGCACCATCAAATTGCCGTGGCGCTCGACGGAGACACCATCTTCCAGCGTCGAGATGTCTTCTTTCTGCAACAACGCCAGATTTTGGTTGTTGTTCGAAGTGACGTAGATGTGATTGTTGTTGTCGAAAACGGTAATGGCACGGACAATATCGGAATGACGACGATGCAGCAGGCTGACCAGCTCGCGAATCGCATCACGATTGTGCCAGGTCATGCCGTATTCGCTGGAGACTGCCAGCGGTTCGATAATGTTCGATCCGGCATCGCGCACCTGATGTTGTAATTCGTTATAACGGTGCACCACGAAGAAGGTACTGAGCAGCAGACCAATCATTAACGTTGGCGCCAGTATCAAAATCATCATTCGCGCCCGCAGGCTATATTTGGTCATAATTGTGGCCTGGCAACTCCTGGCATTGATATCCCTGTGCACAATCCGCTTGCGATGGCACACCCCATTAATTTAGAGAATTCACAACACTATGGCGCAATTTTACTCCGCAAAACAGCGTGTGGCGACAAAGCAGCGTATTACCGTCACTATCGAAGACCTTGACCCCTTTGGACAAGGTGTTGCGCGCCATAATGGCAAAGCGATGTTTGTCAGCGGCGCACTGCCGGGTGAACAGGCCGAAGTTATGGTCGTGGAAGATAAACGTCAGTTCTCGCGGGCCAAAGCCAAAAAGATTATGCAGCCAAGCGCACAGCGGGAAAAACCGCGCTGTGTGCACTTTGGCGTGTGTGGTGGCTGCCAGCAACAGCATGCCGCGATCGCGTTACAGGAGGACAGTAAAGCACGTGCGCTGAGCCGAATGTTGAGCCGGGATGCGCCTTTGCCGGTGCAGGTGAATGAGATCATCAGCGGCAACACCTGGGGCTATCGCCGTCGCGCCCGTCTGGGACTGCAATGGCAGCCTAAACAGCAGCGTTTACAAATGGGGTTCCGCCAGGCGGCCAGCAACGATTTGGTTGAAATAACTCAATGCCCCATTTTGGTGCCCGAGCTTGAAGCGTTACTGCAGCCGTTGCACCAGTGTCTTAGCAGCTTACAGGCCGCACGGCGACTGGGGCATGTCGAGTTAGTGCTGGCAGATAATGGCCCGGTGATGGTGCTGCGTCATCTTGATGCATTGTCCGCAGGCGATCGTGTAAAACTGGAACGCTTTTCGCATGAGCATCAGCTGATGTTGTATCTGGCGGACGGCAGCGAGCATTTGCAGCCGCTGGGGGATTACGCACCTTTCTACCAATCGTTTGATTTGAAACTGACTTTCAGCCCGCAGGATTTCATCCAGGTGAATGATGGCGTGAATCAGCAGATGGTGACAAAAGCCATTGAATGGCTCGATTTACAGCCCGAAGATCGGGTGCTGGATCTGTTTTGCGGTATGGGTAATTTCACTTTGCCTGTAGGAAAGTTCGTACAAAATGCTGTGGGTGTGGAGGGTGTTGCAGCATTAGTCCACCAGGCAGCGTATAATGCTGAGCTGAATAATCTTAAAAATGTCCGCTTTTTCCAGCACAACCTGGAGGAAGACGTTGCCCACCAGCCTTGGGCAGCGCAGGGATTTAACAAGGTGTTACTGGATCCAGCACGTGCTGGGGCCGCGGGTGTGATGTCGCATATCGTTAAACTTGCGCCGCAACGCGTGGTCTATGTTTCCTGTAACCCAACAACACTTGCGCGCGACAGTCAGGCATTACTGTCGGCGGGCTACCATTTGGAAAGGGTCGCGATGCTGGATATGTTCCCACATACCAGTCATCTCGAGTCCATGGTGCTGTTTAGCAAAGCATAAGCGGCGTTTTCGTCGTTATGGCAGGAGAGGATATGGTTGCGGTTAGAAGTGCGCATTTAAATACGGAAGGGGAGTTTGCCCTTGACCAGTGGATCGCCAGTTTAAATATCAATAATCCGCAATCCTGTCAGCGATTGGCGGACACCTGGCGCTACTGTGAAACCGAAACGCACAACCATCCAGATCAGGCTCTGCTGCTGTGGCGCGGTATTGAGATGGTGGAAATACTCACCATGCTCAGTATGGACAACGATAGCCTGCGCGCGGCCTTACTGTTCCCGCTGGCCAACGCGGATGTGGTCAGTGAAGAAGAGCTGGAAAAGTCGTTCGGCAAAGGCATTGTCTCGCTGGTACACGGTGTGCGCGATATGGACGCGATCCGCCAGCTGAAAGCCATCCACAATGATTCTATGGCCTCCGAGCAGGTGGATAACGTGCGCCGCATGCTGCTGGCGATGGTGGAAGATTTCCGCTGCGTGGTTATCAAGCTGGCAGAGCGTATTGCCCACCTGCGTGAAATGAAGGATGCACCAGAAGACGAACGTGTTCTCGCCGCCAAAGAGAGCACCAACATCTATGCGCCGTTAGCCAATCGTCTCGGTATCGGTCAGCTCAAATGGGAGCTGGAAGATTACTGCTTCCGCTATCTGCACCCCGATGAGTACAAACGCATCGCCAAACTGCTGCATGAACGCCGTATTGACCGCGAAGGTTACATTGATAATTTCGTGAGTAACTTACGTGCAGAGATGCAGAAGGAGGGCGTGCGTGCTGAAGTCTATGGTCGCCCGAAACATATCTACAGCATCTGGCGCAAGATGCAGAAAAAGTCGCTGGCGTTTGATGAGCTGTTCGATGTGCGCGCGGTGCGCATCGTGGCAGAACGTTTGCAGGATTGCTACGGCGCGTTAGGCACCGTGCACACACTGTATCGCCATCTTCCCAGCGAGTTCGACGACTACGTTGCCAATCCAAAACCCAACGGTTATCAATCCATTCACACCGTGGTGCTCGGTCCGCAGGGCAAGACGGTAGAGATCCAGATTCGTACTCGCCAGATGCATGAAGATGCGGAGTTGGGCGTGGCCGCGCACTGGAAGTACAAAGAAGGCCCGACTTCCAGTAACGCGCGCGGTGCGGCAGGGCACGAGGAACGCATTGCGTGGCTGCGTAAGCTGATTACCTGGCAGGAAGAGATGGCGGATTCCGGCGAGATGCTGGAAGAGGTGCGCAGTCAGGTATTTGACGATCGGGTGTACGTGTTTACCCCGAAAGGCGACGTGGTCGATCTGCCATCGGGCTCAACACCGCTGGACTTCGCTTATCACATTCACAGTGATATCGGACATCGCTGCATTGGTGCCAAAATCAGCGGTCGCATTGTGCCGTTCACCTATCAATTGCAGATGGGCGATCAGATTGAGGTGATTACCCAGAAGCAGCCGAACCCGAGCCGCGACTGGCTGAACCCGAACCTTGGCTATATCACCACCAGCCGTGGCCGTTCAAAAATTCACGCCTGGTTCCGCAAACAAGATCGCGACAAGAACATTCTGGCTGGCCGCCAGATTCTTGAAAGCGAGTTGAGCCAGCTGGATATCAGTTTCCGCGATGCAGAAAAAATTCTGCTGCCGCGTTATAACGTCAGCTCGCAGGATGAGCTGTTGGCGATGATTGGCGGCGGCGATATTCGCCTCAATCAGATGGTCAACTTCCTGCAGGCCAAACTCAATAAGCCGAGTGCGGAAGAGGAAGATCGTGAAGCGCTGCGCCAGCTGACGCAAAAATCACATCAGCCTTCATCTGCGCGCAGAGAAAGTGGACGCGTGGTGGTGGAAGGCGTGGGCAATCTGCTGCACCACATTGCGCGCTGCTGCCAGCCGATCCCGGGTGACGATATCGTGGGCTTTATCACCCAGGGGCGCGGTATTTCCATTCACCGAGCCGACTGTGACCAGTTAAGCGAACTGATCTCCCATGCGCCGGAACGTATTGTCGATGCGGTGTGGGGCGAAGATTATTCGAGCGGCTATTCGCTGGTGGTACGCGTCACCGCCAACGATCGCAGCGGGTTACTGCGCGATATCACTACCATTCTGGCGAATGAGAAGGTTAACGTGCTGGGCGTTTCCAGCCGCAGCGACACCAAAAAGCAGTTGGCAACCATTGATATGGATATCGAAATCTACAACCAGCAGGTGCTGGGTCGCGTGCTGGCGCGTCTTAATCAGGTGCCGGATATCATCGACGCACGCCGTCTGAACTGATGTGGCCAGGCCGCCATGAAAGGGCAGCCTGGCATTTACTGTACGCCCGAAATGGCACGTCCAGGTTGCTCTGCGCGTCGACCAGATTTCGGTGCGCCTCAGGGTCGCCATTTTGGCGACCTTTTCCATTTTAACCCCTAAGGATTTCCCCATGACAGCCCTGAATCGTCTGCTCACCATCATGCAAACCTTGCGCGACCCGAAACGTGGCTGCCCGTGGGATCGTCAGCAGACCTTCGCCTCCATCGCCCCTTACACGCTGGAAGAGACCTACGAAGTGATCGATGCGATTCAGCGCGAGGACTTTGATGACCTGCGCGGTGAACTCGGCGATCTGCTGTTTCAGGTGGTGTTTTACGCGCAAATGGCCGATGAGCAACAGCGTTTCAACTTCGATGACATCTGCAATGCGATTAGCGACAAGCTGGAGCGCCGTCATCCGCACATCTTTGGTGATGTGCAGGCCGACACCACGCAGGAAGTACTGAAAAACTGGGAAGCGATCAAACACAGCGAGCGCGCAGAGAAGTCACAGCATTCGGTGCTGGATGACATTCCTAAAGCCTTGCCTGCACTGATGCGTGCTTACAAAATCCAGAAGCGCTGTAGCACGGTGGGATTCGACTGGAACAACCTGGGGCCAGTGCTGGATAAAGTGCATGAAGAGATCGATGAAGTGATGCACGAAGCGCAGCAGGCGGTGGTCGACAATGACAAGCTGGAAGAGGAGATTGGCGATTTGCTGTTTGCCACCGTCAACCTTTCGCGCCATCTGGGCAGCAAAGCCGAAATCGCCTTACAAAAAGCCAATGATAAATTTGAGCGTCGCTTCCGTCAGGTTGAATCCATCATCAGCGTGCAGGGACTGGCGATGCAGGATGCGACCCTGGATCAAATGGAAGCCGCCTGGCAGCAGGTGAAATGCAGTGAGAACAAAGACTAAGCGGTTATTCTTCAAATTGTCGATTATTCCTGCATTGCGCATAAATTGTCCGCTTGAGCTTACTCGATTCAGCCAAGCGGCAACTTTGTGACGCACGTCAACATTTCACACTCGTCTATTCGCTATGTTATCGGCTGCAATGCGGGGGGGTGATGTGATTCATCAATTGTGGCTGAGGACGACTTCGGGTATACTATTTTCCCGTCTTGGTTATTCCACCGTCTTTAAACCTAAACTCTCAGGTTCAGCATGACAACGAATTATATTTTTGTGACCGGCGGGGTCGTATCCTCTCTGGGCAAAGGCATTGCCGCAGCCTCCCTCGCAGCCATCCTTGAAGCACGTGGTCTGAATGTGACCATCATGAAACTCGATCCGTACATTAACGTCGATCCGGGTACCATGAGCCCAACGCAGCACGGTGAAGTGTTTGTTACCGATGATGGGGCCGAAACCGATCTGGACTTGGGTCACTACGAGCGCTTCATCCGTACCAAAATGTCGCGCCGCAACAACTTTACGACCGGTCGTATCTACTCAGAAGTGCTGCGCAAAGAACGTCGCGGTGACTATCTGGGTGCCACGATTCAGGTTATCCCACACATCACCAACGCCATTAAAGAACGTATTATCGAAGGCGGCGAAGGTCATGATGTCGTACTGGTGGAAATCGGCGGTACCGTAGGTGATATTGAATCCCTGCCGTTCCTCGAAGCGATTCGCCAGATGGCGGTTGATGTGGGCCGTGAACACACCATGTATATGCACCTGACTTTGGTGCCGTATATGGCGGCTGCAGGCGAAGTGAAAACCAAGCCAACCCAGCATTCAGTGAAAGAGCTGCTGTCGATCGGTATCCAGCCTGATGTGCTGATCTGCCGTTCTGACCGCGCTGTGCCGGCCAATGAACGTGCGAAGATCGCCCTGTTCTGTAACGTGCCAGAGAAAGCGGTTATTTCCCTGAAAGATGTGGATTCCATCTACAAGATTCCTGGCCTGTTGAAATCACAGGGTCTGGATGACTATATCTGTAAGCGTTTCAATCTGAGCGCACCGGAAGCGAACCTGGCCGAATGGGAACAGGTTATCTATGAAGAAGCCAATCCGGGTGGCGAAGTGACCATCGGTATGGTCGGCAAATATGTCGAACTGCCAGATGCGTACAAGTCAGTGATTGAAGCACTGAAGCACGGTGGCCTGAAAAATCGTGTAACCGTGAACATCAAGCTGATCGATTCGCAGGATGTGGAATCTCGCGGTGTCGAAATTCTGAAAGATCTGGATGCTATCCTGATCCCGGGCGGCTTCGGCTACCGTGGTGTGGAAGGCAAAATGCTCACGGCGCAATACGCGCGTGAGAACAACATCCCTTACCTCGGTATCTGCCTGGGTATGCAGGTTGCGTTGATGGAATTCGCACGCAACGTGGCCGGGATGGCAGACGCCAACTCAACGGAATTTGTGCCAGACTGTAAGTACCCAGTGGTCGCGCTGATCACTGAATGGCGTGATGAAGAAGGCAACGTTGAGCAACGTACTGAGCAGAGCGATCTGGGCGGCACCATGCGTCTGGGTAGCCAGCAGTGCCAGCTGACGCCGGAAAGTAAAGTGCGCCAGCTATACGGTTCTGACGTGATTACTGAACGTCACCGTCATCGTTATGAAGTGAACAATCTGCTGTTGAAGCCGATTGAAGCGGCGGGTCTGCATATTGCGGGCCGTTCCGGCGACGACCAGCTGGTGGAGATCATCGAACTCCCGAACCATCCGTGGTTTGTAGCTTGTCAGTTCCACCCGGAATTCACGTCGACCCCGCGTGATGGTCATCCGCTGTTCGCTGGCTTTGTTAAAGCCGCGCAGGAGCACCAGAAGCGGTTAGCGAAGTAAGAGTTTAACGAACAGCGCGCGAACTTTTCGCGCGTTGTTTGTCTTAGGATTGACTAACTTGTACTGAGGAAAATCGAATGTCCAAAATCGTAAAAGTCATCGGTCGCGAAATCATCGACTCCCGTGGCAACCCGACTGTAGAAGCAGAAGTGCATCTGGAAGGCGGTTTCGTTGGTCTGGCTGCAGCGCCATCAGGTGCTTCAACCGGTTCTCGCGAAGCACTGGAGCTGCGTGACGGTGACAAATCTCGTTTCCTGGGCAAAGGCGTGACCAAAGCGGTTGCCGCTGTTAACGGTCCTATCGCTGCAGCGGTAACCGGTAAAGATGCCAAAGACCAGGCGAACATCGATAAGATCATGATCGAGCTGGACGGTACTGAGAACAAATCCAACTTCGGCGCTAACGCCATTCTGGCGGTTTCGCTGGCTGCGGCTAAAGCGGCTGCGGCTTCTAAAGGCCTGCCACTGTACGCGCACATCGCTGAACTGAACGGCACCCCAGGCAAATTCTCTATGCCACTGCCGATGATGAACATCATCAACGGTGGTGAGCACGCGGATAACAACGTTGATATCCAGGAATTCATGATCCAGCCTGTTGGCGCGAAAAACGTGAAAGAAGCCATTCGCATGGGTTCTGAAGTTTTCCACAACCTGGCAAAAGTGCTGAAAGCCAAAGGCATGAGCACTGCGGTCGGTGACGAAGGTGGCTATGCGCCTAACCTGGGTTCTAACGCCGAAGCCCTGGCTGTTATCGCTGAAGCGGTTAAAGCAGCAGGCTACGAGCTGGGCAAAGACATCACCCTGGCGATGGACTGTGCAGCGTCTGAATTCTACAAAGACGGCAAATATGTGCTGGCTGGCGAAGGCAACAAAGCTTTCACCTCTGAAGAGTTCACGCACTTCCTGGAAGATCTGACCAAACAGTACCCAATCGTCTCTATCGAAGACGGTCTGGACGAGTCTGGCTGGGCGGGCTTCGCTTACCAGACCAAAGTACTGGGCGACAAAATTCAGCTGGTAGGTGACGACCTGTTCGTGACCAACACCAAGATCCTGAAAGAAGGTATCGATAAAGGTATCGCTAACTCCATCCTGATCAAATTCAACCAGATCGGTTCTCTGACCGAAACTCTGGCTGCAATCAAGATGGCAAAAGATGCAGGTTACACCGCGGTGATTTCACACCGTTCAGGTGAAACTGAAGATGCGACCATCGCTGACCTGGCGGTCGGTACTGCTGCTGGCCAGATCAAAACCGGTTCTATGAGCCGTTCTGACCGTGTTGCTAAGTACAACCAGCTGATTCGTATCGAAGAAGCGCTGGGCGACAAAGCTCCGTTCAACGGTCTGAAAGAAGTTAAAGGCCAGTAAGGCTCTGTTGATGTGTCCCGATGGGCCGCATCATCGCTGATAAAGCCCCGCCTCGTGCGGGGCTTTTGTTTTTTTGGCACGAAGCAGCTGTGAACCGATGGTGAAAATCTGCCATAATCTGCGCCTCGAATTTAAGACGTGAGTAAAAAATGTTCTACCCGATTAACGAAATGTTCCAGACCCTGCAGGGCGAAGGATTTTACACCGGTGTTCCGGCGCTGTTCATCCGCTTACAAGGATGTCCGGTGGGCTGTAGCTGGTGTGATACCAAGCATACGTGGGAAAAACTGGCCGATCGGGAGACCTCGCTGGGTGATATTCTGGTGAAAACCGTGGAGAGTGATGCCTGGGGCAGTGCCGATGCGGCGATGCTGATTGAAACTATTCAAAGTCAGGGCTGGACCGCGCGCCATGTGGTGATCACTGGCGGCGAACCGGCTATTTTTGATTTGCGCCCGTTGACTGAGGCGTTGGAAGCGGCCGGATTTGAGTGCCAGATTGAGACCAGCGGTACACATGAAGTGCACTGTTCTGACAGCACCTGGGTGACGGTTTCACCGAAGGTCAATATGCGCGGCGGTTACGATGTGCTGCCGCAGGCGTTGCAGCGTGCGGATGAGATTAAACATCCGGTGGCGCGTGAGCGTGATGTCGAAGCGTTAGATGTGCTGCTGGCGGGTCTGCATGATGATGATAAGAAGCGCATTGTGGCGCTGCAACCGATCAGTCGTGGCGATGCCGCCACCAAACTGTGCATTGAGACCTGCATTGCGCGTAACTGGCGCCTTTCGATGCAGACACATAAGTATCTGAATATCGCCTGATTCATCAGGTGTGCATCCCTGCGGCACCTGACTCAAACCTGTTTGAAGGGTCGCCATTGATGGCGACCTTGTTCATTACCGCGCCGGCTAAACGATATGGATAGCGACTTTTTCCATTACCCCGCCGACGCATGCTTAGGTTTTATTGCTTTGCTTTATACGCGTCGAAGGCCTGTTTGATCTCAGTTTTGGCTTTCGCCGCATCTTCAAAACCATTCAGCTCCACTTTCTTACGGCCATCTGGCAACTGCTTATACACGCGGAAGAAAGCTTCCAGACGTTCCTGCTCCATTTTCGGCAGGTCTTTCATCTCTTTGATGTCATCATAAGTCGGATCGATTTTGCTGGTCGGCACTGCGACGATCTTGTCATCGACTTCGCCACCGTCGATCATCTTCAGTACACCAATCGGACGCAGTTTGATCAGCGTACCCGGCTGCAGCGGTGCACGAGTATAGAAGATCACATCCAGCGGATCGCCATCACCGCCCAGTGACTGGGTCAGTGAGCCGTAGTTTGCGGGATAGGCAACCGGCATCGACTGGAAACGGTCAGCCACGATAAAACCGGTTTTTGCATCGGTTTCATATTTGATCATGCCGCCCGCCGGAATTTCAGTCACGGCATAGAACTCATCCGGTACTTTTTCAGGCTGCGGAAAATCCAGTACGTTTTGCGCCTGAACGGCGGCAGAGGCGGAAACCAGCAAAGCAATAACAGAAAGGCGTTTAACGAAGTTCATTGTTGATTCTCTTGATCTTTAATGAAGGAGACAACAACGTAGAGGGGGCGGATGACAGGGAGATGAAGTGAACGTAAAGAAGCGTATAGCTAAAAGTCAGGCTGCACAGCGGCAGCCCGTCAACAGTGATTAACCTTTATAAGTACAACCTGCGGTACAGGTTTCCTTGATCATCACTGCACTCAGTTCTGGCAGGATCGGTTTCATCTGATCCCAAATCCATTTTGCCAGCACTTCGCTGGTTGGATTTTCCAGGCCTGGAATATCATTCAGATAGTGATGATCGAGACGATCATAAATCGGCATAAACGCCGCCTTCAGTTCGGCAAAATCCATGACCCAACCGGTATGCGCATCCACTTCACCGGTAATTTCTAATCGCACCAGGAACGAATGGCCATGCAGACGACCACATTTATGCCCTTCAGGCACATGCGGCAGACGGTGGGCAGATTCGAACTGGAACTCTTTAAACAGCGTGGTAGACATAATGGCTCTCAGACTTAAAAACCGCCGAATTCTACCTGAATCACAGATTTTTCGCACCCGCTAACGATGAAAAGGGCATTTTGGGCACGCCTATGCCGCAACATGTTGATTAACGTATTGAATAAAGGCGACTTTATTTACCACTTTTGCCGATTAACATTACCCGAAAAACCACTTAGTCATTTTGGTTATTAATTATGTCGAAGGCGTATTTAATCGTTAATATACAGCCCGGTAACCTACCCACTCTTCCGCCATTTATCGGTCCGGACTTCAGACACTGGAATTTTTAACGCGATGACGACTCAGGCACCAGGTTCAATGCTCCCGCTTAATCCGGAGCAACTCGCGCGCTTACAGGCAGCGACCACGGATTTCAACACCACGCAGATGGCCTGGCTTTCCGGCTACTTCTGGGGCATGGTCAATCAGACGCCGGGCGCCGTTGCTGCACCTGCACCGGTGCAGGCCGAAGTGCCAACCATCACGCTGATTTCCGCCTCACAAACCGGTAATGCTCGTCGTCTGGCGGAACAGCTGCGCGATGATCTGCTGGCCGCCAAACTGAGCGTCAATCTGGTGAACGCCGGTGACTACAAGTTTAAGCAAATCGGTCAGGAGAAATTACTGGTTGTTGTCACTTCGACGCAAGGTGAAGGTGAGCCACCGGAAGAAGCCGTGGCGCTGCACAAATTCCTGCTGTCGAAGAAGGCGCCGAAATTTGCGACTGGCTCCGCGTTTGCGGTGTTCGGCTTGGGCGATACCTCTTACGAATTTTTCAGCAAAGCCGGTAAAGACTTTGATGAGCGTCTGGCGGAACTGGGCGCAGAACGTCTGCTGGATCGTGTTGATGCCGACGTGGAGTACAAAGAGCAGGCTACGGCCTGGCGTCAACAGCTGACCGAGATTCTAAAAGCACGCGTGCCGAGTGAATCCTCGGTGGTCGCGGCTGTGACGGCATCCGGCGTGGTGAACGATATCCACAGCAGCCCTTACACCAAAGAAGCCCCCCTGACCGCCAGCTTTGCCGCTAATCAAAAAATCACCGGTCGTGATTCCGATAAAGACGTGCGCCATATCGAAATTGATTTAGGCGAGTCTGGCCTGCGCTATCAGCCCGGCGATGCGCTGGGCGTATGGTTTGAGAACGATGCCGAACTGGTGCAGGAGTTGTTGCAATTGGTATGGCTGAAGGGCGATGAGCCGGTTGATGTTAACGGTGAAAACCTGCCGCTCGCAGAAGCCTTGCAAAAGCATTATGAGTTGACGGTGAACACGCCGCAGATCGTTGAACAGTATGCTGCGCTGTCACGCAATGATGCGCTGCTGGCGCTGTCGGGTGATAAGCCGAAATTACAGAGCTATGCGCAGAGCTTCCCGATTGTCGATATGGTGCGTCAGGCACCGACTGAACTCAATGCAGAACAGCTCACTGGCCTGTTGCGTCCTTTAACACCGCGCCTCTATTCGATTGCTTCATCGCAAGCGGAAACGGATACCGAAGTACATATTACTGTCGGTGCGGTGCGTTATGAGATTGATGGTCGTCAGCGCGGCGGCGGTGCGTCAACCTGGCTGGCGGATCGCATCGAAGAAGACGGCGAAATCCGCGTGTTTATCGAACACAACGACAACTTCCGCTTGCCGGCGAATCCGGAAACGCCAGTGATCATGGTCGGCCCAGGCACCGGTATCGCGCCGTTCCGCTCCTTTATGCAGCAGCGTGATAACGATGGCGCAGGCGGCAAAAACTGGCTGTTCTTTGGTAACCCACACTTCACCGATGATTTCCTCTATCAGGTGGAATGGCAGAAATACGTCAAAGACGGCTTGCTGACCAACATTGATTTAGCGTGGTCACGTGACCAGGCTGAGAAAATATACGTACAAGATAAAATCCGCGCCAAAGGGGCGGAAGTGTGGCGCTGGATTGAAGAGGGCGCCCACCTTTACGTCTGCGGCGACGCTAATCGCATGGCGAAAGACGTTGAGCAGGCATTACTGGATGTGGTGGTCGAACACGGCGGCATGGATCGTGAAACGGCTGACGAATTTTTAAGTGAGCTGCGCATTGAGCGCCGTTATCAGCGAGACGTTTACTAATGAGCGAAAAACATCCTGGACCGCTGGTCGTTGAAGGCAAGCTGACCGACGCCGAGCGTCTGAAAAAACAGAGTAACTACCTGCGCGGCACCATTCTCGAGGATCTCGATGATGGCCTGACCGGCGGCTTCACTGGCGATAATTTCCTGTTGATCCGTTTCCACGGCATGTACCAGCAGGACGACCGCGATATTCGTGCGGAGCGGGCGGCGCAGAAACTGGAACCGCGCCACGCGATGATGCTGCGTTGCCGTCTGCCGGGCGGGATTATCACGCCAACGCAATGGCTGGCGATTGATAAGTTCGCCACCGATAAAACCATTTACGGCAGCATCCGTCTGACTAACCGTCAGACCTTCCAGTTCCACGGCATTCTGAAAAAGAACGTGAAGCCGACGCACCAGATGCTGCATGAAGTGGGTCTCGACGCGCTGGCCACCGCCAACGACGTGAACCGAAACGTGCTGTGCACTTCGAATCCAGTCGAGTCGGAACTGCATCAGGAAGCCTACGAGTGGGCGAAAAAGCTCTCCGAGCACCTGCTGCCGCAAACCCGCGCATACGCTGAGATTTGGTGGGATAAAGAGAAGGTTGCCACAACGGATAAAGAACCAATTCTGGGCGAAACCTATCTACCGCGTAAGTTCAAAACTACCGTGGTGGTGCCACCGCATAACGATGTCGACCTGCATGCGAATGACCTGAACTTTATCGCCATTGCGGAGAACGGCAAGCTGATTGGCTTTAACCTGTTGGTTGGCGGTGGGTTGTCGATCGACCACGGTAATAAAGCGACGTATGCGCGTACTGCGAGTGAGTTTGGCTTCCTGCCGGTAGAGAAGATCCTTGATGTGGCGGCTGCGGTAGTGACTACGCAGCGCGACTGGGGTAACCGTACCGATCGTAAAAATGCCAAAACCAAATACACGCTGGAGCGTGTTGGCGTCGAAACCTTTAAAGCGGAAGTGGAAAAGCGTGCTGGCCTGACGTTTGAACCGATTCGTCCTTATGCGTTCACGACCCGTGGCGATCGCGTGGGCTGGGTGAAAGGCATTGATAAGAAATGGCACCTGACGCTGTTTATTGAAAACGGCCGTCTGCTGGATTATCCAGGCCGTCCGTTGAAACGCGGCATCGCTGAAATTGCCAAAATCCACCAAGGCGATTTCCGTCTCACCGCAAACCAGAATCTGATCGTGGCGGGCGTGCCGGAGAAGCAAAAAGCGCAGATCGAAGCTATCGCCCGTGAACACGGTTTGATGGAAGCGGTGACGCCACAGCGTGAAAACTCCATGGCCTGCGTGGCCTTCCCAACCTGCCCATTAGCGATGGCCGAAGCCGAGCGCTTTCTGCCTTCGTTTGTCACCAAGGTTGAAGAGATCATGCATAAGCATGGCGTCGGTGAAGAGCACATCGTGCTACGCGTTACCGGTTGCCCAAACGGCTGTGGCCGTGCTTTGCTGGCGGAGTTAGGTCTGGTGGGTAAAGCACCAGGCCGCTACAACTTACACATTGGCGGCAACCGCATGGGTACGCGCATTCCGCGTATGTACCGCGAGAACATCAACGAAGGCGAAATTCTGGCCAGCATCGACGAATTAGTGGCGCGCTGGGCAACCGAGCGCCAGGCCGATGAAGGCTTCGGTGACTTCGTGATTCGCGCTGGCATCATCAAAGCCGTGGTGGATCCCGCCCGTGATTTTTGGGACTCGGAGGCAGTATGACGGTACTTGATCTCGCAGCACTGAATAGTGGCAGCAAAGTCGATCGCATCATGGCACTGGCCGAAAGCAACGTGCAGCTGGAGAAACTCTCCGCTGAGCAACGCGTGAGCTGGGCGCTGGAAAACATGCCAGGCGCGTTTGTGCTGTCATCCAGCTTTGGTATTCAGGCGGCGGTTCTGCTGCATATGGTGACGCAGCAGAAACCGGATACGCCGGTGATCCTGACCGATACCGGCTATCTGTTCCCGGAAACTTATCGCTTTATTGATGAGCTGACCGAGAAGCTCAATCTCAATCTGCAAATCTTCCGTGCTGAGACCTCTCCAGCATGGCAGGAAGCTCGCTACGGCAAGCTGTGGGAGCAGGGCGTCGAAGGGATTGAGCAGTACAACCAAATCAACAAGGTCGAACCGATGAATCGCGCGCTGCAAACCCTGGGTGCGCAGACCTGGTTTGCGGGTCTACGCCGTGACCAGTCAGGCAGCCGCGCCAGTTTGCCTGTGCTGGCGGTACAGCGCGGTGTGTTCAAGATTCTGCCGATCATTGACTGGGATAACCGTCAGGTGCACCAGTACCTGAAACAACATGGCCTCAAGTATCATCCGCTGTGGGATGAGGGCTATTTGTCAGTGGGCGATACGCACACCACCAAAAAGTGGGAACCGGGCATGGCAGAAGAAGAGACACGCTTCTTTGGCCTGAAGCGCGAGTGTGGATTGCACGAAGGTTGATGCATCAATAAAAGGGTAGCGGCGTGATTTATCGCGCCTTCCTGCAGCGCATCTAACGCTGACAGGTGCACGATAAATCGTGCCGCGATCCAATTGTCCTTTAAATCCCTTTTAACCCTTCAAACGCCTCCGCTGCACGCGTCACGTTCACTTTGGTCACGTCATAATGCGCCACCGCGACAAAGGGATCTTCCGCGAGGATAGTATCCAAACGGGCGCGATCCATCTCCTTCACCAGCACCATACCGCCAGTGCGCGGATCTTTACGGCCTGCGGCAATGAAGTCACCGCTGTCAAAGTAACGATCCAGCCACTCAATGTGTGGCGCCAGCAGCACATCGGCTTCTTCTGCCGGACGGAAATAGTTGAGATACACCACGTACATCGCAAATCCTTAAGTTGTTGGGTTAGCCAGCTCAGTGACCAGCGGCAGTAAGATCTTTACGCTATCACGCGTGCGTTGCGTAATCCGGCCCGGTAGCCAGCGATCCAGATAATTGAGGTTATCGCGGTCCGTCTGGTGGCGTACGTTGCCCTCCGGGAAGTGGCTGCTGTGCGCCCGCTGCTGCTGTCCATCTTTATTACCCAGCGCCCAGTTGGCGGCGGTGACATCCAGCAGCGGCATGCCGGCTTTATCAAACGGATTCACGCCCGGATAGTCACGGGCTGTCAGCGTGTGGCTGGCGGCGGAAATACCGTAGCGATGCGCGAGCTGCACGGCGCGCGCGCTGGTCTGCTTGCGTACCGCTGAGGGCGTATTGGCACCACTGTTAAAATAGAGGTGATCGCCGACGATCAGACTGTTGAGATCAATCACCAGCAGCGTGTTCTTTTTCTCCTGCGCACTCATCCGCGACAGGTAGTCATCCATCCCTTGCAGCCCGGCTTCACCAGCGCTAAGCGCGACAAAGCGCACGCCATAATGCAGTGGGGTTTTACTCAGCTGTTGCGCCAGTTCCAGCATCACACCCAGACCGGACGCATTGTCGTCCACACCTTGTAAACGCAGGCCGCCCAGATTGTTATCCGCTTCATGACGGCTGAGTGGCGTCCAGGTGTCGAGATGCGTGACGATCAGGATCTCTTGCGGCACCGCGCCGGCCCGCGCGGCAATGACCGAGGTGGCGGATACCTTGCGCGGGCGCGTCTCACCCTTGCGCTCTAACCAGTTGTAGCTGGTATTGAACTGGCGGGTATTACTCTTGTAACCCAGCTCGGTGAATTGCTGTTGCAGATAATCGGCCGTCATCAGCTCAGCAGGGCTGCCGCTCATACGGCCGGGAAAATAGGTGGCGATGTGGCGCAGCTGCTGTTCGGCAAAATGCCCCGGCGCATAGATTGCGGCTTGGGCAAAGAAAGGCAAACCGCCCGCGATCAGTGCAGCCAGCACGGTGCGGCGGAGGGTGGCAAACATAGTTAAGGTCCTTTTGTGACATCCCGTCAGGCTAAAAAAATTCTGGATTAGTATGAAACTGTGACCGCGATTGCACAATTTGAATTGCTCCGAAACACCAGCAATATCATCTGTTAAGCACAAATTGTTATCAGCAATCCTGGGGCGTTATTCCATTCGGTAACTACTAATGCCAATTCGTAATTTCATCTGTCAGAAGGTGGGAAAGTATAGTCGCGTTAACTTATTGTAAAACTAACAAGGTTAACGTGGATTATCTGCCTCTCTTTGCCGATCTCAAAAACCGTCCAGTGCTGGTTGTTGGCGGTGGTGAAATCGCGGCGCGTAAAATCGAACTGCTGCGTCGTGCCGGTGCGCGCGTGCGGGTAGCTGCGCGCGACCTTGGCCATGAGTTGCAGGCGCTGCTGGAAATCGACGCCATCGAGTGGATTGCACATCACTTCGATCCGGTTCAGCTGGATGGCGTCTTTTTAGTCATCGCTGCCACTGACGATAACGCGCTCAATGCGCAAGTCTTTGACGCCGCCAATGCCCGCCACAAGCTGGTCAACGTTGTCGACGATCAGCCCAAGTGCAGTTTTATCTTCCCCTCTATTGTCGACCGCTCCCCCTTGGTGGTGGCGATCTCCTCTAGTGGTACGGCGCCAGTGCTGGCCCGCTTATTACGTGAAAAAATTGAGTCGCTGTTACCTGCCAACCTCGGTCAGATGGCTGAAGTGGCAGGACAGTGGCGTGACAAAGTTAAACAGCGCTATCACAGCATGTCGGAACGTCGTCGTTTTTGGGAGCGGGCATTTAACGGTTTGTTCGCCAGCCAGATGTCAGCCGGTAACGTCAATGAGGCCCGCCGCACGCTGGATCGCGAGTTAGAGAACAGCAGCGACAATCAGGGTGAAATCACCCTGGTGGGTGCCGGTCCGGGTGACAGCGGTTTACTGACGCTGCGCGGCCTGCAGGTGATGCAGCTGGCGGATGTGGTGCTGTATGACCATCTGGTGAGTGACGAAGTGCTGGAGCTGGTGCGCCGTGATGCTGACCGCATCTGCGTCGGTAAACGTGCTGGAGCACACTCCGTATCCCAGGAAGAGACCAATGCGATGCTGGTTGAGCTGGCGCAGCAGGGTAAACGCGTGGTGCGTCTGAAAGGCGGCGATCCGTTCATCTTCGGTCGCGGCGGCGAAGAGCTGCAGGCGGCGAAAGCGGCGGGCATTCCTTTCCAGGTGGTGCCGGGCATTACTGCGGCAGCGGGAGCCACTGCTTATGCCGGGATTCCGTTAACCCATCGCGATCACGCGCAGAGCGTGCTGTTTGTTACCGGCCACTTACGCAGTGATAGCGAGGGCATTGACTGGCCGACGCTGGCGCGTGCGCGTCAGACCTTAGCGATTTATATGGGCACGTTGAAAGCGGCAGAAATTGCGGCGGGCCTTATCAAACATGGACGCGCGGCATCAACGCCGGTAGCCGTCATTGGCTGCGGCACGCGTCAGAATCAACAAGTGCTGACCGGTACCTTAGATCAGCTTGAGGCGCTGGCGGTTGCCGCGCCCACACCGGCCCTGATTGTGGTGGGTGAAGTGGTGAATTTGCACGGGCAATTAGCCTGGTTCCAACATTCGGCACAGCAGGGGGCTCGTGAGTCCGCCGTTGTCAATTTGGCTTGAGGAAAAATTATGGACCAAAATCATCTTACTCATCTGCGCCAGCTGGAGGCAGAGAGTATCCATATCATCCGCGAGGTGGCGGCCGAGTTCAGCAATCCGGTGATGATGTACTCCATCGGTAAAGACTCCTCGGTAATGCTGCATCTGGCGCGTAAAGCCTTCTATCCTGGCACGCTGCCATTTCCGCTGCTGCACGTTGATACCGGCTGGAAATTCCGTGAAATGTACGAGTTTCGCGATCGCACCGTGAAAAACATGGGCGCGGAACTGCTGGTTCACCGCAACCCGGAAGGCGTGGCGATGGGCATCAATCCGTTTGTCCACGGTAGCGCCAAACACACCGACATCATGAAAACCGAGGGCCTGAAGCAGGCGCTGAATAAGTACGGGTTTGATGCCGCTTTCGGTGGTGCGCGTCGTGACGAAGAGAAGTCACGCGCCAAAGAGCGTATTTACTCGTTCCGTGACCGTTTCCATCGTTGGGATCCGAAAAATCAGCGTCCAGAGCTGTGGCACAACTACAACGGCCAGATCAACAAAGGCGAAAGCATCCGCGTGTTCCCGCTCTCCAACTGGACCGAGCTGGATATCTGGCAGTACATCTTCCTGGAAAACATCGAGATCGTTCCGCTGTACCTTGCGGCACCGCGTCCGGTGCTGGAGCGTGATGGCATGCTGATGATGATTGATGACGATCGCATTGATCTGCAGCCTGGCGAAGTGATCAAACAGCGCATGGTGCGTTTCCGTACCCTCGGCTGCTGGCCGCTGACCGGTGCGGTGGAATCCGAAGCGCAAACGCTGCCGGAAATTATTGAAGAGATGCTGGTCTCCACCACCAGTGAACGCCAGGGCCGTTTGATTGACCGCGACCAGGCCGGTTCGATGGAAATGAAGAAACGTCAGGGTTATTTCTAAGGAGACGCAGATGAACACCGTAATTGCACAACAGATTGCCGATCAGGGCGGCGTAGAAGCCTGGCTGACCGCGCAACAACACAAAAGCCTGCTGCGTTTCCTGACCTGCGGTAGCGTCGACGACGGCAAAAGTACGCTGATTGGTCGCCTGCTGCACGATACCCGTCAGATTTATGAAGATCAGCTCTCTTCGCTGCACAACGACAGCAAGCGTCATGGCACCCAGGGCGAGAAACTCGATCTGGCGCTGCTGGTGGATGGCTTGCAGGCCGAGCGTGAGCAGGGCATCACCATCGACGTGGCATATCGCTACTTCTCCACCGAGAAGCGCAAATTTATCATCGCCGACACGCCGGGACACGAGCAGTACACCCGCAACATGGCGACCGGCGCATCCACTTGTGATCTGGCGATTCTGCTGATCGATGCGCGTAAAGGCGTGCTGGACCAGACGCGTCGTCACAGCTTTATCTCTACGCTGCTGGGTATCAAACACCTGGTGGTCGCCATCAACAAGATGGATCTGGTGGAGTATAAACAGGAGACGTTTGAACAGATCAAACAGTCTTACCTCGATTTTGCTGGCCAGCTCCCTGAAGATCTGGATATTCGCTTTGTGCCGATGTCTGCGCTGGAAGGCGATAACGTGGCGACGCCAAGTGTGACCATGCCATGGTACAGCGGCCCTACGCTGCTCGACGTGCTGGAAACCGTGGAACTGAACCGCGTGGTGGATCATCAGCCGATGCGCTTCCCGGTGCAGTATGTGAACCGTCCAAACCTCGATTTCCGTGGTTATGCCGGTACGCTGGCCTCTGGTGCGGTGCAGGTCGGACAGCGCGTGAAAGTATTGCCTTCAGGCGTCGAGTCTTCGGTTTCACGTATCGTCACTTTCGATGGCGATCTGCAGGAAGCAGCAGCGGGTGAAGCGATTACGCTGGTGCTGAAAGATGAGATCGACATCAGCCGTGGCGACCTACTGGTCGATGCCGCTGCAGAATTGCAGGCAGTGCAATCTGCCACCGTGGATGTGGTGTGGATGGCAGAACAGCCACTGCAGCCGGGTCAGAGCTATGAAGTGAAGATCGCCGGTAAGAAAGCGCGTGGCCGCGTGGAAAAGATCATTCATCAGGTGGAGATCAACACGCTGGAGAAACTTGCGGTGGAAAGTCTGCCGCTGAACGGCATCGGCTTAGTCGAGATCACGTTTGATGAGCCGATGGTACTGGATGCCTATCAGCAGAACCCGGTGACCGGTGGCATGATCTTTATCGATCGTCTGAGCAATGTCACAGTCGGTGCGGGAATGATCAATCAGCCACTGAGTGATGTGCGTGGGCAGGCTGGCCAGTTCAGTGAATTCGAACTGGAGTTGAATGCGCTGGTGCGTCGTCACTTCCCTCACTGGAATGCGCGCGACCTGCTGGGTGGCAAGTAATGGCACAACACGACGAAAACGTGGTGTGGCACGATCATCCGGTAACGCGTGAAGAGCGAGAACAGCAGCACGGCCATCAGGGCGTGGTGCTGTGGTTTACCGGGCTATCAGGCTCGGGTAAATCCACCGTAGCGGGTGCAGTGGAGCAGGCGCTGCATCGCGCGGGCGTCAGCACCTATCTGCTGGATGGTGACAACGTGCGTCACGGCCTGTGCCGTGACCTCGGCTTCAGCGATGACGATCGCAAAGAGAACATCCGGCGCGTGGGAGAAGTGGCGAAACTGATGGTGGATGCCGGTTTAGTGGTATTAACTGCCTTTATTTCGCCGCATCGCACGGAGCGTCAGATGGTGCGTGATTTGCTCGGCACCGGGCAATTTGTCGAAGTGTTTGTCGATACGCCGCTGGCCGTGTGTGAAGCGCGTGACCCCAAAGGTTTGTATAAAAAAGCGCGTGCCGGTGAGCTGCGCAATTTTACCGGTATCGACAGTGTTTATGAGGCGCCAGACGCGCCGGAAATTCACTTAGATGGCGAACAATTAGTTACAAACTTGACCGCCCAATTGTTAGACCTCCTGCGTCACCGCGATATCATCAGATCCTGAACCGACAGCGGCAAATCTCGATTGGTTTGCCGCTTTTTAGCGTCAACAGGATCTCTATGCAGAACGTTACCCCCATGCTGGCACGCAAAGATGAACGCACCCCAGATGAGTCCCGCTCATCACTGCCGGGCGGCGTGATTGGCTTTCTCTCGTACTGGTGCGCGCTGGCGATTCCGTTCATGCTCTACGGTTCCAACACGCTATTCTTCTTCCTCTACACCTGGCCGTTCTTTTTGGCGCTGCTACCGGTATCGGTGCTGATTGGTATCGTACTGAGCTTAATGATTCGCGGACGCCTGTTCTGGAGTGGGGTGATCACCGCTATCGTGGTGGTGTGCCTGTTCTGGCTGCTGTTCTCATTTCTCTCGGGTTGGTAGTCCGATCCTGATGTGCAAACGCATCGGCAGGTTACAAAACTTTACCTGCCGTCCCGCTTTTAGCCTTGCCGTTTTTTTGTACAGACAATCGTCTGCTGCTGGCATTTTCGCTGTCGCTGTGGAGTCCTGTGCGAAGTTATGGGATGATTAGGCCGTTTTTCAGGGGGCGGGGATGGGAAAACTGACGTTACTGTTGCTCGTGCTGCTGGGATGGCTCCAATATTCCTTGTGGCTGGGTAAGAACGGTATTCATGACTATACGCGCGTCAATGAAGACGTCGCGTCGCAACAGGCGAATAACGCCAAACTCAAAGCACGTAACGATCAGTTGTTTGCCGAAATTGATGACCTCAATGGCGGTTCAGAAGCAATTGAGGAACGTGCACGTAATGAACTGGGTATGATTAAGCCCGGTGAGACTTTCTATCGTCTGGTGCCAGACCAGAATAAACGTAACGCGCAACAAGCTGCGCAAAATCAACAACGATAAACCATGAACAACCTCTCTTCCCTTGCGGATGTGATTGCCGTGGTGCCTGCCGCAGGCGTGGGCAGCCGTATGCAGGCTGCCTGCCCAAAACAGTATCTGACCATTGGTCAATTTACCCTTCTTGAACACAGCGTTGCGCGCTTGCTGGCTCATCCAGCCGTTAAACAAGTGATCGTGCCCATCAGTCCTGATGATGGCTGGTTTGATTCGCTGCCATTGGCGCAGGATTCACGCGTACTGCGCGTGACAGGTGGCGATACGCGTGCTGAGTCGGTGCTGGCAGGTTTGCAGGCGATTAAGCATAGCGAATGGGTACTGGTGCACGATGCCGCGCGGCCATGCTTGCACCCGGATGATCTGGCACGCCTGCTGGCAGTTCGTGAGCACAGCAAAGTGGGTGCGATTCTGGCGGCACCGGTGCGTGATACCATGAAGCGTGCTGAACCTCGCAAAACGGCGATTGCGCATACCGTTGAACGCGAAGATCTCTGGCACGCACTCACGCCACAATTTTTCCCGCATCAACTGCTGACGGCGTGTTTAACGCGTGCACTCCATGAAGGCGCTACCATTACCGATGAAGCGTCGGCGTTGGAATACTGCGGCTATCATCCAGAGCTCGTCAGCGGACGCAGCGACAATATTAAGGTGACGCGGCCAGAAGATCTGGCGCTGGCGGCCTTCTATCTCACCCAGATTCAGTTAAAGGAGAGCGCATGATGCGTATCGGTCACGGTTTTGACGTTCACGCTTTTGGCGGCGAAGGTCCGTTAGTGATTGGCGGGGTGCGTATTCCCTTCGAACACGGTTTTATTGCCCATTCAGATGGCGATGTGGCACTGCATGCATTAACGGATGCGCTGCTGGGCGCGGTGGCGATGGGCGATATCGGCAAGCTATTCCCGGACACCGATCCCGCCTTCAAAGGGGCGGACAGCCGTGGCTTGCTGCGTGAAGCCTGGCGTCGTATTCAGCAGAAAGGTTATCGCATTGGTAATGTCGACGTGACCATCATCGCGCAAGCGCCGAAAATGCTGCCGCATGTGCCGCAGATGCGCGTCAACATCGCTGAAGATCTCGGTTGCCATATGGATGATGTCAACGTCAAAGCGACCACGACTGAGAAGCTTGGCTTTACCGGCCGTGGCGAAGGCATTGCCTGTGAAGCCGTGGCGCTGCTGGTGAAGGCCGATTAAGTATGAGTGAACTGCTTTACCTGCACGGCGTTCCGAGCGCCACCGGCGTGATCAAGGCCAATCCCGAAGATTTCGTGGTGATTGAAGACCTCGGCTATCCCTATGATGGCGAAGGCGAGCAGGTGCTGGTGCGCATCCGCAAGATAGGCTGCAATACACGCTTTGTCGCCGAAGCTATCGCGAAATTCCTCGGCGTGCATCAACGTGATATGAGCTATGCCGGGATGAAAGACCGCCATGCGGCGACTGAGCAGACGCTGTGTTTCCGCGTGCCGGGTAACGCGATGCCGAATTTGGCCGGTTTCCAGCTGGAAGGCGTGGAAATTCTGCAGGTGATCCGCCATAAGCGCAAATTGCGCACTGGCGCGCTGGCAGGTAATGCGTTCCGTTTGGTTGTGCGTCAGATTTCGGATCGCGCAGAAGTGGATGCGCGCTTGCAGCAAATCCAGCAAAACGGCGTGCCTAACTACTTTGGTGAACAACGCTTTGGCCGCGGCGGTAATAACCTGACGCAGGCAAAACTGTGGGCTGAAGAGAAATTCCGCCCGCGCGATCGCAGCATGAAAGGTATTTTGCTGTCTGCTGCGCGCAGCCAACTGTTTAATCAGGTCACCAGTGCGCGTTTGCAGCGTGATGGCGTGTTGGATCAGGTACAAGCGGGTGATGCACTGCAGCTGGCCGGTCGCGGCAGTTGGTTTGTGGCGCAGGCGGAAGAGCTGGCGGAATTGCAGCAGCGTGTGAATCATCATGAACTGCGCATCACCGCGCCGCTTGCCGGGCGAGGTGATCTGGGCCCCCGGGGGGACGCGCTGGCCTTTGAGCAGGCTAATCTGGCACCTGCTGCGGATTTGCTGGCGCTGCTGGAGCGTGAGCGCGTTGATGCGGCACGCCGCGCCATGCTGGTGGTGCCAAAAGATCTGCGCTGGAACTGGTGGGATGACGTCACGCTAGAGATGCAGTTCTGGCTGCCAGCCGGGAGTTTCGCCACCAGCGTGGTGCGCGAACTGCTGAGTAACGGTGCCGCTGCGCCTATCAGCGATGAATAACCCCACTTTACCCGGCCTCAACGCCGGGTAAATATCTGCTCCGACTGCATAATGTTGCGGCAAACGCCGGAAGTTCCGTGATTTACGCCTACCACTTCCCGCGCCTCACCGCTAGAATGCAAACATCTTCGTCTCGCCAAATCCTGTTTTTGCGGCACCCCAACAGCGGATGCCAGGCGAGTTGAGGACCCGTTGAATGAACAAAGGTCAGGAACAGATGCGGATATTGCTCAGCAACGACGATGGAATTCATGCCCCCGGCATTCAGACGCTGGCTCGCGCACTGCGTGAGTTTGCGGAGGTGCAGGTTGTCGCGCCCGATCGCAATCGAAGTGGCGCATCAAATTCTCTGACGTTAGAAACCCCGCTGCGTACTTTTACCCATGAGAATGGTGACATCGCTGTACAGATGGGCACGCCGACGGATTGCGTGTTTCTTGGGGTTAACAAACTGATGCAGCCGCGTCCGGACATTGTGGTTTCAGGCATCAACGCTGGCCCCAATCTGGGTGATGACGTGATCTACTCTGGCACCGTGGCTGCCGCGATGGAAGGGCGCCATCTTGGACTGCCCGCGCTGGCGGTTTCACTCAACGGTCATCAACACTATGCCACCGCTGCGGCAGTGACCTGCGCGCTGCTGCGTGCGTTGTCCCGCGCACCGCTGCGCACCGGGCGTATCCTGAACATCAATGTGCCTGATTTACCGCTAGCGGAAATCAAAGGTTTCCGTGTGACGCGTTGTGGCAGCCGCCATCCGGCCGATCAGGTGATTTGCACGGAAGATCCGCGCGGCCATACCCTGTACTGGATTGGCCCGCCGGGGGACAAACTGGATGCGGGCCCCGACACCGATTTCGCTGCGGTAGATGCAGGTTACGTGTCGCTGACGGCATTGCATGTCGATCTTACGGCACATGCGGCGCAGGAAGTATTAAGCGACTGGTTGATCGAGGCTGAGGTAAATCTCGCATGGTGAACCGGCGCATCGAAACGCTGTTAGAGCAACTGCGTGCGCAGGGTATTCACGATGAGCACCTGTTAAAAGCCATCGCTGATGTCCCGCGTGAACGCTTTATCGATGAGGCGTTTGAGCATAAAGCCTGGGAAAACGTTGCGCTGCCGATTGGCAGTGGGCAGACAATTTCACAGCCCTACATGGTAGCGCGGATGACCGCGTTACTTGAACTGAACCCGGAATCGCGCGTGCTGGAAATCGGCACCGGTTCAGGCTATCAGACCGCTATTCTGGCCCATCTGGTCAATCACGTTTATTCCGTTGAACGCATAAAAGGGTTGCAATGGCAGGCTAAGCGCCGCCTGAAACAACTCGACCTGCACAATATTTCGACTCGCCATGGTGACGGTTGGCAAGGCTGGGCAGCACGTGGCCCGTTTGATGCCATCATTGTCACCGCTGCACCCCCTGAAATTCCGACTGCGCTGATAGCGCAATTAGGTGAGGGTGGCAAAATGGTGCTGCCAGTCGGCGAAGATCAGCAGGTTTTAAAGCGTTTACGTCGTCAGGGTGGTGAATTAATTGAAGAAATCATCGAACCCGTCCGCTTTGTGCCGTTAGTTCAGGGCGATCTGGCCTGAGCCATTGCTACGTAAATCTTCACAACTGTTACATGGCATGGCGCAGTTGATATTGTTACTATCCTTGTTAATCAATGTGAAAGACCGTATTCCGCCTGTTGCGCAGTGAATCATGCGGTCACAACCACGACACAGTTACATCCAGGATTGCCATAACGGGGGATCAATGAGCACGGGAAGCACAGTATTTCAATTACGCCGTTTGGCGGCACTCTCACTGGTAGGTTTTTGGCTGGCGGGCTGTAGCTCAGGCGACAACACGCAAGCTCCGATTAGCCAGATTGGCGGCGGTGGCGACAGCGGTATGATGTCCTCTGGCGGCGGCATGACCTCCTCACCGAGCAGCGGTGGCATGCTCTCATCGCAGAACAGTACCGTACCAGCCATGCCACACGGCGGAATGTTAAGCGGCGGTACACCATCAGCTGCACCCTCCGGGGGAATGGTTAGTGGCAATAATAATGTTGTCACGCAAAATGGTCGTATCGTGTACAACCGTAATTATGGGAATATTCCTAAAGGTAGTTACGGTGGTGAGACTTACACCGTTAAACGTGGAGATACCCTGTTCTACATTGCCTGGATTACCGGCAATGACTTCCGCGATCTGGCGCAACGCAATAACGTCCCGGCCCCGTATGGCCTGGAAGCGGGGCAAGTCCTGCAGGTTGGCAACGGTAATGGCCAGACCATCACCGGTGGCAATGCGATAACCGCAGCGGATGCGACACAGGGCGGCGTGCCGGTGGCATCCAACCAAACGCAAATTAAATCGGCCCCTGTTGCACAGCAACCTGTTATTACGTATTCTGATGATTCGGGTTCGACAGGCGGTAAAATGCTGCCGTCGAAAGGGGCAAATAATGTGGCAACGACCACAGCTCCGGTTACCGTACCGCCTACAGTCAGCAGCACGACTAACAGCACAACCCCAGTGGGAAGCTGGCGTTGGCCGACTGATGGGAAGATCATCGATAACTTCTCCGCTGCGGAAGGCGGAAACAAAGGGATCGATATCGCCGGTTCGCGTGGACAACCTGTTGTCGCCACTGCTTCAGGAAGGGTGGTATACGCAGGCAACGCGCTCCGTGGGTACGGTAATTTAATCATCATCAAACACAATGATGATTATCTGAGTGCTTACGCCCATAACGATTCCATGCTGGTCCGGGAACAACAGGAAGTTAAGGCGGGGCAAAAAATCGCTACCATGGGTAGTACCGGAACCAGTTCGGTTAGATTACATTTTGAAATTCGTTACAAGGGGAAATCCGTAAACCCGTTGCGTTATTTACCGCAGCGATAATCCGGCAGAACCTTAGGTGTTCTGCCCTTGGATCACGGGTAGGAGCCGCTTATGAACCAGAATACGCTGAAAGTTAACGAGTTACATGAAGATGCGGAATTCGAGGAGAACGGAGCTGAGGTTTTTGATGAGAAGGCTCTCGTTGAGAACGAACCTGGTGATAACGAAGTAGCTGAAGAAGAGCTGTTGTCACAGGGTGCGACGCAACGCGTTTTGGATGCGACGCAGCTTTACCTTGGTGAGATCGGTTACTCTCCACTACTGACAGCGGAAGAAGAAGTGTTCTTCGCTCGTCGTGCACTACGTGGTGACATTCCTTCTCGCCGCCGCATGATTGAAAGTAATTTACGCCTGGTGGTGAAAATTGCCCGTCGTTATAGCAATCGTGGTCTGGCACTGCTGGATCTGATTGAAGAGGGTAATCTCGGCCTGATTCGTGCCGTGGAGAAGTTTGACCCAGAACGTGGGTTCCGTTTCTCAACCTATGCCACCTGGTGGATTCGTCAGACTATTGAACGGGCGATCATGAATCAAACCCGTACTATTCGTCTGCCGATCCACATCGTTAAAGAGTTGAATGTTTATCTGCGTACCGCGCGCGAACTTTCGCATAAGCTTGACCATGAGCCGAGTGCTGAAGAGATTGCCGAGCAGTTAGACAAGCCGGTTGATGATGTAAGCCGTATGCTGCGTCTCAACGAGCGTATTACCTCGGTTGACACACCGCTGGGTGGAGATTCCGAAAAAGCGCTGCTGGATATCCTGGCCGATGAAAAAGACAACGGCCCGGAAGACACCACGCAGGACGATGATATGAAACAAAGCATCGTTAAGTGGTTGTTTGAATTGAATGCCAAGCAGCGTGAAGTGCTGGCGCGTCGTTTCGGCCTGTTAGGCTATGAAGCGGCAACGCTGGAAGATGTGGGGCGTGAGATCGGGTTGACCCGTGAGCGCGTCCGTCAGATTCAGGTTGAAGGTCTGCGCCGTCTGCGTGAAATCCTGCAGACTCAGGGCCTCAACATTGAAGCACTGTTTCGCGAATAAGCCGTAATCGGCAATAAAAAACGGTGACCCTTGGGTCACCGTTTTTTTATGTGCGTTATCAGGCCGTTACGCTAATGAGCAACGTCATTACCCGCCGCTCATTAAAATTGAACTAGACCAATGTTTTAAGGCGGTAAATCCACTCCAGCGCCTGTTTTGGCGTGAGACTATCAGGGTCCAACGCTTCCAGTGCGTCTACGGCTGGCGATGTTTCTGCCACCAGCAGCTGCATTTGCGATCCTTCTACAGTGGATGCCGCAGAACTGCCGGAGAGCGCTTCCAGCTCTTTCAGCTTGTTGCGCGCACGTTTGATCACGTCTTTCGGCACACCCGCTAATGCAGCAACTGCTAAACCATAGCTTTTGCTGGCTGCACCATCTTGTACGCTGTGCATAAATGCAATGGTATCGCCATGCTCCATGGCATCAAGATGCACATTCACTACGCCTTCCATTTTTTCCGGCAGGGTCGTAAGTTCGAAGTAGTGGGTGGCAAACAGTGTCATCGCTTTGATGCGGTTTGCCAGGCTCTCCGCACAAGCCCATGCCAGCGACAGCCCATCGTAGGTCGATGTGCCGCGACCGATTTCATCCATCAACACCAGGCTGTTCTCCGTGGCGTTGTGCAAGATATTGGCCGTTTCGGTCATTTCAACCATAAAGGTTGAGCGCCCTGAAGCCAGGTCATCAGCCGCACCGACACGAGTGAAAATGCGATCGATAGGACCAATCACGGTTTCTTCGGCTGGCACATAGCTGCCGATCCACGCCATTAGCGCAATCAACGCAGTCTGACGCATGTAGGTACTTTTACCGCCCATATTCGGACCGGTGATGATCAACATGCGGCGCTGATTTGACAGCGATAGCGGGTTAGCAATAAACGGTTCTTTCAGAACCTGCTCCACGACAGGGTGGCGACCCGCAGTGATGCGGATAGCGGCTTTTTCCTGCAGTACCGGGCGGCAGTAATTCAGCGTCCAGGCACGTTCTGCCAGGTTAGCCAACACATCCAGTTCAGCCAGCGCCGCGGCACTGATCTGCAGTGCTTCAAGATGTGGCAGCAACTGATCGAGTAACGCTTCGTACAGGCCTTTTTCCAGCGCCAGCGCTTTGCCTTTTGAGGTCAGTACTTTGTCTTCATACTCTTTCAATTCAGGAATGATGTAGCGCTCGGCGTTCTTCAGCGTCTGACGGCGTACATAGTGAATCGGCACCAGGTGGCTTTGGCCGCGGCTGACCTGGATGTAGTAACCATGAATTGCGTTAAAACCCACCTTTAAAGTATCCAGCCCTAGCTTCTCTCGTTCGCGAATTTCCAGGCGGTCGAGATAATCAGTGGCACCGTCGGCCAGCGCACGCCATTCATCTAATTCAGCGTTATAGCCGGGCGCAATCACACCCCCGTCACGCACCAGCACGGGAGGGGATTCAATGACGGCTAGTTCCAGCAGCTCGCGTAGTTCAGTAAATTCACCCATCTGCGAACGCAGATTGACCAGTTGAGTCGCCTCGACACCTTCCAGCTGATGGTTTAATTCCGGCAACTGCTGGAAGGCATGCCGCATGCGAGCTAAATCACGCGGGCGCGCGGTGCGCAGTGCCAGACGCGCCAGGATGCGTTCCAAATCGCCCACCTGGCGCAGTACTGGCTGTAATGCTTCACTCAGAGATTGCAGTTCGGCAATCGATTCCTGGCGACGACTGATGGTGGTGACATCGCGCAGCGGCATATGCAGCCAGCGCTTCAGCATACGGCTGCCCATCGGGGTAACGGTTTTATCCAACACTGCCGCCAGGGTATTTTCGGTGCCCCCGGCCAGGTTTTGCGTGATTTCCAGGTTGCGGCGAGTGGCTGCATCCATGATGACGCTGTCCTGCTGGCGCTCCATACTTAACGAGCGAATATGTGGCAGGGAGGTGCGTTGGGTGTCCTTAACATATTGAAGCAGGCAACCTGCGGCGCGCAGTGCCAGATGTGCCTGTTCAACACCAAAGCCGCTAAGATCACGCGTGCCGAATTGCAGGTTTAACTGCTGGCGTGCGGTGTCGATTTCATATTCCCATAGCGGACGACGGCGCAGACCACGACGCTGATCGATCAGCGCCATGGCCTGGAAATCTTCGGGATAGAGCAGTTCAGCAGGATTAGTGCGTTGGAGTTCTGCCGCCATGGTCTCCTGGTCGACAGGTTCGCTCAGGCGAAAACGCCCCGAGCTGATATCGAGGGTGGCATAACCAAACCCGCGCTGGCTCTGGAAGATGGCCGCCAGTAAGTTGTCCTGACGCTCCTGCAGCAGCGCTTCATCACTGATGGTGCCTGGTGTCACAATGCGCACGACTTTACGCTCAACCGGTCCTTTGCTCAGTGCCGGGTCGCCAATCTGTTCGCAGATCGCCACGGATTCACCGAGCTGGACCAGTTTTGCCAGATAACCTTCAACAGCATGATAGGGCACGCCCGCCATCGGGATGGGTTCACCCGCTGACGCGCCGCGTTTCGTGAGTGAAATCTCCAGCAGTTGTGAGGCTCGCCTGGCGTCGTCGTAGAACAGCTCGTAAAAATCGCCCATGCGATAAAACAGCAGGATTTCGGGATGGTCAGCCTTCAGGCGCAGGTATTGCTGCATCATGGGCGTGTGGCCAGTAAAGTCCATTTGCGCTGCTCCTTTCATCTCGTTTTCGCTCAAAATTCACTCGTTCAATCATGGCTGCCCGATATGAGCAGGCCAGTGTGGTGCGTTATCTCACAGACGGATAACCAAGGCGCAGATATTAACATTTTGCCCTGCGCGCATCATCCGGCTGCAATGGATTCTGGCTGCCGACCTTAACAAATTGCGATAAGCAGTAAAAAGTAAAATTGGGCGATAAAGATAAAGTGTGGAGCTGTTCCGCAAATTTTCGCTGCAACCCACTGAAACCAGGGAATAGCGGCGTAAATTTAAGATATTGCTCTGTATCCCGCTTTGATGAACGATTACCATGTTGGCTTCCGGTTTCATCTGGCTTATGGATATCTAATGCGTTTTAAGGTTGCTTTTCTTCCACTTATCGCCTTGCTTGCTGCCTGCAGCAGTAAGCCTGCAACCCAGCAGCAAACCGCCGTTGTGCCTGCACCAAAAGGTGGTTTTTTACTGGAACCTTCACACGCCGTTCAGCCGATGTTTGGTGATTTCGCAGGGAATCCAGCGGCTGAGCAGTTTATTGATCAAATGGTGGCAAAACACGGTTTTAACCGTGATCAACTGCACGCCGTGATTGGCCAGGCGAAGCGTCTTGATTACGTGCTGCGCCTGATGGATCAACAAGCACCAAGCTACACGCCTCCGACGGGGCCAAACGGCGCCTGGATCCGCTACCGTAATAAATTCATCACGCCAGATAATGTGCAAAATGGTGTGGCGTTCTGGGATCAATATCAGGACGCGCTGCAACGCGCTCAGCAGGTTTATGGTGTGCCGCCGGAGATCATTGTCGGAATCATTGGTGTGGAAACACGCTGGGGTCGGGTGATGGGCAAAACGCGTCTGCTGGATGCGCTGGCCACCTTATCCTTTAGCTATCCTCGTCGCGCGGCCTACTTCAGCGGCGAACTGGAAACCTTCCTGCTGATGGCGCGCACTGAACAGGATGATCCGCTGGATCTGCGCGGTTCCTTTGCGGGTGCAATGGGGTACGGCCAGTTTATGCCGTCTTCCTATAAAGAGTATGCGGTCGACTTCAATGGTGATGGCCACATTAACCTGTGGGATCCTGTGGATGCGATTGGTAGCGTAGCAAATTACTTTAAAGAGCACGGCTGGCGGGCAGGGCAGAATGTTGCCGTACCGGCAAGCGGGCAGGCTCCTGCACTGGAAAATGGGTTTAAAACGCTTTATCCGGTGAATACGCTGATGGCGAGTGGCCTGACGCCGCAAGGATCGCTGGATGGTAATAACCAGGCGAGTCTGCTGCGCCTTGATCTTGGCACCAGTTATCAATATTGGTATGGCCTGCCTAACTTCTATGTCATCACGCGTTATAACCACAGCACACACTATGCCATGGCGGTATGGCAATTGGGTCAGGCAGTGGCGAAAGCGCGTCAGGGCAACATGCTTTAATGCTGTCCTTATAAAGAGTGAGGGTATAAGATGGCGCCCCTTTTGCGGTGCCATCTTCACCGCCTTTCGACTTCTGAGGAATGCTCATGACAACATTACCTGCTTGCCCTGTGTGCCAGGCTGATTATACCTGGCAGGATGGTGAGAACCTGAACTGCCCATCTTGTGGCCATATCTGGTCACCGAGTGCTGATGCAGCATCGGATGGTTTGGTGGTGCGGGATGCCAATGGCAATCTGCTGGCTGATGGGGACAGCGTTACCGTAGTCAAAGATCTCAAGGTGAAAGGCAGTTCTTCAACCCTGAAGATTGGCACCAAAGTGAAAAGCATTCGTCTGGTTGAAGGCGACCACAACATTGATTGCAAAATCGATGGTTTTGGCCCGATGAAACTCAAATCTGAGTTTGTTAAAAAGAACTGAGAACGGGACGGCTGCCCGGCCGTCCCTTAATGTGATCACATCAGCAAACGATCCAGCTCTGCGCACTGCTCAACCGTGAGTTCACCGCCATAATTACGTGAATGGCTGCTCATAGAATCATATTTGCGCGCCACTGCGGTTTTGATGGTCGTGACAAAGTCATCGCCGATGGTGTAAATCGCCATCAGCTTACCAATACGCTGTTGAATTTGTGCCAACTGCGCTAACTCTCCCGCTCGCCATGCGTGCATCGCCTCGGCAAACAACTCCGGCACTATGTTGTTTAAGCCGGAAATCACCCCGGCACCGCCGGCCAGCAAATTAGGCAGAAGATATTCGTCATACCCTGAAAGCACGGTGAAATCAGTGCGAACCTTTTTGGTTTCTTCAATCAGGGCCCGATTGTGTGAAAGACAATCCATGGTGTCTTTAATGCCGATAAACTGCGGCAGTTCAGCGGCTAATTCTGCTACCAATGCCGGCGTTAAATCGCAACCGGTACGCGCCGGAAAGTTGTAGGCAAACCACTTGCCGCCTAACTGTTTATCCAGTGCTTTAAAGTAGCTCAACAGCTGTTTCTGCGTTTGCCCATAGTAGTAGGGCGGCAAAACCATCACGGCGTCATAACCGTTTTGCCAGGCGGCTTCAGCGAGCTGCAACATGTCGGGAACGCAGGTACTTGAGATATTCGCGACCATGGTCAGTGGCGAAAGCTGACGAGCTTCGCGAATCAGCATCAGCCGTTCCTGTTGGGTCAGCGAAGCAAACTCCCCGATACTGCCCATCAGCAACAGCGTATCAATCCCCGAGGCGTTCAGGCGCGCAAAGTGGCGGCCCAGCGCATCAATGTCGAGCTTATTATCTTGATCGAAAGGGGTAACTGAAGGACACCAGACGCCGGTTAATTCAGGTTGTGAAGCCATAACGCGATCCTCGTTTTTTAAAAATGAAACATTGTTTTAACTTAGTGCTCGTGACTGACATTAACCAGTGACAGAGGGTAAAAAGGTGAGACATCGCACTTTTCTCTTCGCTTAGCGATTGAGAAAACAGGTAGTGTGATGCTCTTCAGCCAGACAGGAGCGTTGCCATGCAAGACTGGAATCCACAGCTGTATCGTCAATTTGAATCGGAACGCACGCGCCCTGCGCGTGAACTGTTAGAACGTATTCCTCTTACCGACGTGCATTTCGCGACTGACCTCGGATGCGGTCCCGGCAACAGCACTAAGCTGCTGGCGCAAGCGTGGCCAGGCGCGGTGATTACAGGCATCGATAGCTCTGCAGCCATGCTGGAACAAGCGCAAGAGCGGTTACCTGCCTGCACTTTTCTGCAGGCGGATATTCGTACCTGGCAGGCGAGCCAGCCACAGCAGGTCATCTATGCGAATGCTTCGCTGCAGTGGTTAACCGATCACTACACGCTGCTGCCGCATTTGGTTGAACAGCTGGATATCGGTGGCGCTCTGGCGATACAGATGCCGGACAATCTTGAAGAAGCCTCTCACAGCTTGATGCGTAAGGTTGCGTCTAGTGAACGCTGGCAGGCACATATCTCGCCACAGGCCGCGGATCGCAAACGCCTGCTGAGCACGGAACAATATTATGATTTGCTGAGTGATGCTGGCTGTCAGGTGGACATCTGGCGTACCACGTACTATCACCCGATGGCCGATGCGCAGGCCATCATTACCTGGCTCCGTGCCACGGGCTTGCGTCCTTTCCTCGCTGGATTGACCGAACAGCAACAAGCGGATTTTCTGCATGACTATCATCAGGCATTAATGCCGGCTTATCCCCCACGCACCAACGGCCAGGTTTTGTTAGCTTTCCCACGCTTATTCATGGTGGCAGTGAGAACGCGTTAAAATTGCTGGAAGCGGTTGCGCAAATTGGTGCGGCAGAGGTTGAAAAGGGTGCTCTGTTGCACCATTTATGGCTAACGCGCAGCGCCAAAACAGGAGAAGGCGATGAACGACCAACAGTTGCAGCAGCTCAGCCAGCGTATTGGCGAACAGCTGAAGAAACGCAAGGCAACGGTGACCGCGGCGGAATCTTGCACCGGTGGCTGGATCGCCAAAGTGTTTACCGATATCAGTGGCAGCTCTGCCTGGTTTGAGCGGGGTTTCGTGACCTACAGCAACGAAGCCAAACAGCAGATGGTGGGCGTGCAGGCAGCGACTCTGGCGCAGTATGGCGCGGTCAGTGAGCAAACTGTGCGTGAGATGGCTCAAGGTGCCTGCAATGCCGCCGCCGCCGAGTTTGGCATTGCTGTGAGCGGGATTGCGGGGCCAGATGGTGGTTCGGCAGAAAAGCCAGTGGGTACAGTGTGGTTTGCCATTGCCGGACCTGGCGATCGTGTTCTGGCGCAGCGGCAGATCTTTGCCGGAGACCGTGACGCGGTGCGTCGGCAATCCGTCAGCTGGGCGCTGCAAACACTGCTTGATGAATTTCTGACAAATTAAACTTGATACTGTATGGTCATACAGTATAATTACCGGCAACAGAACGAGCAGGCACACAATGATGTCGGCTTACCCAGCATGATTAGGAGTGGAAATGGCGATTGACGAGAACAAACAGAAAGCTTTAGCTGCCGCGCTGGGCCAGATTGAGAAACAATTTGGCAAAGGCTCGATCATGCGCCTGGGTGAAGACCGCTCAATGGACGTAGAAACCATCTCAACCGGTTCACTGTCACTGGATATCGCGTTGGGTGCTGGTGGCTTGCCGATGGGGCGTATCGTTGAGATCTACGGACCAGAATCTTCCGGTAAAACCACGCTGACGCTGCAGGTGATTGCCGCTGCACAGCGTAAAGGTAAAACCTGTGCCTTTATCGATGCTGAACATGCGCTTGATCCGGTGTATGCCAAAAAACTCGGCGTTGATATCGACAATCTGCTGTGTTCGCAGCCGGACACCGGTGAACAAGCGCTGGAGATTTGTGATGCGTTAGCTCGCTCCGGTGCCGTTGATGTGATCATCGTGGACTCCGTTGCGGCACTGACGCCGAAAGCGGAAATCGAAGGTGAAATCGGTGATTCGCACATGGGTCTGGCCGCACGTATGATGAGCCAGGCGATGCGTAAGTTAGCGGGTAACCTGAAGCAGTCCAACACGCTGCTGATCTTTATCAACCAGATTCGTATGAAAATTGGTGTGATGTTTGGTAACCCAGAAACCACCACCGGTGGTAACGCGCTGAAATTCTATGCTTCTGTTCGTCTTGATATCCGCCGTATCGGTGCGATTAAAGAGGGCGATGAAGTGGTTGGTAGCGAAACCCGCGTAAAAGTGGTGAAGAACAAAATCGCTGCGCCATTTAAGCAGGCTGAATTCCAGATTATGTACGGTGAAGGCATCAACACCTTTGGCGAGTTGGTGGATCTCGGCGTGAAACACAAACTGGTTGAGAAAGCCGGTGCGTGGTACAGCTACAACGGCGAAAAGATTGGTCAAGGTAAAGCGAACTCGACCAACTTCCTGAAAGAGAACCCAGCGATTGCTAACGAGATCGATAAGAAGTTACGCGATCTGCTGCTGACGGGTGCAACGGCTGGAGCGGGTGCAGCAGAAATCTCTGCTGATGACTACGAAGAAGCTAGCGAAACCAACGAAGATTTCTAAGATAGCCACCACGGGAGCAGCGATGCTCCCGTTTGCTTTTCCCCGTCAACACTTCCCCTGATCGTCTTCTTGCTTTACCCTGCGCAACAGTCAGAACAAGGTCAAATTCATGTCATCATCACCTTCAACGGCTTCGGTGCCGACATTTTCCCGTTTGCTGGATCGTGCCATGCGTGTGCTATCGCAGCGTGACCACAGCCGTGACGAATTGAAGCGTAAGCTGCAACTCTCTTCTCAGCGTGCGGCTTATCTGAAGCAAGAAGAAAATGTGCCGATACCGGATGAGCTGCTGGAAAAGGTCCTCGACTGGTGCCAGGAGAGTGGCTGGCTCAACGACCAGCGCTTCACCGAACGCTTTATCCAAAGTCGCGCACGGAAAGGTTACGGCTCACAGCGCGTGCGTATGGAATTGCAACAGAAGGGCATCAGCCGCGATGAGATCAATCAGGCGATGATGGATACTGAAGTGGACTGGAGTCAATGTGCGGCCGATTTGGCTAAGCGTAAGTTTGGTGATCCTCTGCCGCAAACCTGGGCTGAGAAAAGCAAAGTACAGCGCTTTTTAATGTCTAAAGGCTTTATGATGGAAGATATTCAGGCAGTTTTCAGAAATATTGACGACTGAAAGGCGATGGGATTTTACTTCCCACTGAAGAAAATTTATCTTATTCCCACTTTTTGTTCCTCAATCAGCGGTAAACCTGCAGATGTGGTTTGCCCGCGAAAGGGAACGTTCGTTAGCGTGATTCCAGGAATTATATGAGCAAGAGCACTGCTGAGATCCGTCAAGCGTTTCTCGACTTTTTTCATAGCAAGGGACATCAGGTTGTAGCCAGCAGCTCCCTCGTACCGAACAACGACCCAACGTTGCTGTTTACCAATGCGGGAATGGTGCAGTTTAAAGACGTTTTCCTCGGTCAGGATAAACGCGATTATGCACGCGCAACCACGTCTCAGCGTTGCGTGCGTGCCGGTGGTAAGCACAACGATCTTGAGAACGTTGGTTACACCGCTCGTCACCACACCTTCTTTGAAATGCTGGGTAACTTCAGCTTTGGCGACTACTTCAAGAAAGAAGCGATTGCTTATGCCTGGGAACTGCTGACGGGTGAGCAGTGGTTCAAGCTGCCGAAAGAGCGTTTGTGGGTCACCGTTTATGAAACCGATGATGAAGCCTTCGAAATCTGGGCTAACGATGTCGGTGTGCCGCGCGAACGTATTATTCGCATCGGCGATAACAAAGGCAGCGCCTACGCATCTGACAACTTTTGGCAGATGGGCGATACCGGCCCTTGTGGTCCGTGTACCGAAATTTTCTACGATCATGGCGACCATATCTGGGGTGGCCCACCGGGCAGCCCGGAAGAAGATGGCGATCGCTATATTGAGATCTGGAACATCGTCTTCATGCAGTTCAACCGTCAGGCCGACGGCACCATGGAACCTCTGCCGAAGCCTTCTGTTGATACCGGTATGGGCCTGGAGCGCATCGCTGCGGTACTGCAGCACGTTAACTCCAACTATGAAATCGATCTGTTTGCCAAGCTGATCAAGGCTGTTGCTCAGGTAACCGGTGCGACCGACCTCAACAATAAATCGTTGCGCGTCATCGCTGACCACATCCGTTCCTGTGCATTCCTGATCGCTGATGGCGTCATCCCGTCGAATGAAAACCGTGGCTACGTGCTGCGCCGTATCATTCGTCGTGCAGTGCGTCATGGCAATATGTTGGGAGCTAAAGAAGCCTTCTTCTACAAACTGGTTGCGCCATTAATCGATGTCATGGGTGATGCCGGTGAAGACCTGAAACGTCAGCAGAAGCATGTTGAAAATGCCCTGAAAAATGAAGAAGAGCAGTTCGCTAAAACGCTGGAACGCGGCCTGGCTTTACTGGATGAAGAGTTAGCCAATCTGCAAGGTGATACGCTGGATGGCGAAACGGTCTTCCGCCTGTATGACACCTTCGGTTTCCCGGCGGATTTGACCGCTGACGTCTGCCGCGAGCGCAATCTGAAGATTGATGAAGCGGGCTTCGAAACAGCCATGGAACAGCAGCGCCAGCGTGCGCGTGAGGCCAGTGGTTTTGGCGCGGACTACAACAGTGTGATTCGCTTTGATGCCGCCACTGACTTCAAAGGCTATGACCAACTGCAGGCTGAAGGCACCGTGCTGGCGCTGTTCGTTGGCGGTCAGCAGGTTGAGCAGATCGCGGCTGGCCAGGAAGCGGTAGTGATTCTGGATCAAACACCATTCTATGGCGAGTCAGGTGGCCAGGTGGGCGATACCGGTGTGCTAACTGGGCAGAATGCTGAATTCAGTGTCCAGGATACACAGAAGTATGGCAAAGCCTTTGGTCATATCGGTAAGCTCAACAGCGGTGAGCTACGTGTGGGTGACCGCCTCAATGCACAAGTGGATGAAGAGCGCCGTGCTCGTATTATTCTCAACCACTCCGCAACGCATCTGATGCATGAAGCGTTACGTGAAGTATTGGGCGATCATGTCGGTCAGAAAGGCTCACTCAACAACGATAAATACCTGCGCTTCGACTTCTCTCATACCGAAGCGATGAAGCCAGAGCAGATTCGCACCGTTGAAGATATCGTTAATACCCAGATTCGTCGCAATTTACTCATCCAGACTGAAGTAATGGATCTGGATGAAGCGAAAGCGCGCGGCGCAACGGCGTTGTTCGGTGAGAAGTATGAACAGCGTGTGCGCGTGGTTAGCATGGGTGAATATTCCGTTGAGCTGTGCGGTGGTACGCACGCAGCGCGCACTGGCGACATTGGCCTGTTCCGCATTCAGTCTGAATCCGGCACGGCGGCAGGTGTGCGTCGTATTGAAGCGCTGACGGGTGAAGGCGCGATTGCTCAGCTGCATGCGCAGAGCGATCAGATATCTGAGATTGCTCAGGTGGTTAAAGCCAACAGCAGTAATCTGAATGAGAAAGTGCGCGGCCTGGTTGATCATGTCCGCGCGCTGGAAAAAGAACTGCAGCAGCTACGCGATCAGCAAGCGGCGCAAGAGAGTGCCTCGCTGAGCAGTAAAGCGATGGACGTGAAGGGGACCAAACTGCTGGTCAGCGAGCTTAACAACGTTGAGCCGAAGATGCTTCGCACCATGATGGATGACCTGAAGAATCAGCTCGGCTCGGCCATCATTGTGCTGGCAACGGTCGCTGAAGGTAAGGTTTCACTGATTGCTGGGGTGACTAAAGACCTGACTGACCGCGTCAAAGCGGGTGAGCTGGTCGGCGAACTGGCCGCTCAGGTTGGCGGAAAAGGTGGCGGTCGTCCTGATATGGCTCAGGCGGGTGGTACAAACCCTGAGGCACTGGCTGGCGCACTGGCTGGCGTGCCGGAGTGGGTGAGTAACCGACTGTAACGAATTAAAATTCAGCATCGTGAGCAGCGCCAGAATCCCCATGTTCTGGCGCTTTTTAACGCGGTGTGCACCCGATAATGACAAAGTCCGGTTGATGTAGTGTATTTCGGCTAAACTAACTATCAGCAGAATGTATTGGCGTGGCGATGCACAATGGTGTATTTGTCATAGACATTGTTCAGCGTTATATGATGGATATGGCCGGGAGACCGAACAGGCCCGACTCTTTTAATCTTTCAAGGAGCAAAGAATGCTTATTCTAACTCGTCGAGTTGGTGAAACCCTCATGATTGGCGATGAGGTGACTGTAACGGTGCTGGGTGTTAAAGGTAACCAGGTCCGTATTGGCGTCAATGCGCCTAAAGAAGTTTCGGTGCATCGCGAAGAAATCTATCAGCGTATCCAGGCCGAAAAAACTCAGCAAACGAGTTACTAACGGATTCAGCGCCTCGCATCCTGCGAGGCGCTACCGCTTTTATCCTCCCATCTTCATTTTTTCCGCCCTGAACCTCATTTTCTTTCTTCCCATTTTGTTAACTGCAACGTGCTTTCGCTGTTGATTAATCACTCTTTTTGTCGGCAAAACATCCTAATTGCGCGTCATTTGTGCAAACAGAACGATATCCAGAAAAAGTCGGGAAAAATTGTTTGACTTATAAGTGCGGGAAAGTAATATGTGCGCCACGCAGTGCCGATGAGCAGAAACAAGTTCAGAAGCACGGTTCGGAAGAACGCGTAAGGTGAGGTGGCCGAGAGGCTGAAGGCGCTCCCCTGCTAAGGGAGTATGCGGTCAAAAGCTGCATCCGGGGTTCGAATCCCCGCCTCACCGCCATTTCCGATGCATCCATAGCTCAGCTGGATAGAGTACTCGGCTACGAACCGAGCGGTCGGAGGTTCGAATCCTCCTGGATGCACCATTCGGAAAACTGAAGTAAGAGTGAACGAGCAGTTCCTTTCATGGTGAGTTGTCAGCACCCTGCGTTGTACAAGAATTAACTCGATGCATCCATAGCTCAGCTGGATAGAGTACTCGGCTACGAACCGAGCGGTCGGAGGTTCGAATCCTCCTGGATGCACCATTCTGCGTATCATTCACAGGTTGATTGCAGTAGGTACATCGTAAGAAAATCTCTCAATGCA